>JAMPIW010000007.1:0-315000 GCA_040183005.1 Gammaproteobacteria bacterium | reverse complement strand
CGTTACAAGACCATCACCAATGAGGTAAAATTTTATTTGCAAGGGCGATACGGCAAGACGCCGGGGACAGTAAACACCATCGTGCGCCAACAGGCTATCGGCAATGAAGAAGCCATTGATTGCCGTCCTGCGGACCTGCTCAAGGATGAGATGGAAACACTGCGTAACGACATCGGCGTTCTTGCAACGTCCGAAGAAGACGTATTGAGCTACGCCATGTTCCCTGAAATCGCCCGCACATTTCTCGAACAGCGCGCCACGGGCACGCTCGTGCCCGAACCGCTTGAGATAGCACACGAAGGCGCCGCCATACGTGGCGCAACACCTGTGGAATTCAACGTCACCCTGCATGGCGAGAGCTATCACATCCACGTAACAGGCAGCGGCCACCAGGAGAGCAACCGGCGGCCCTTCTATGTCTCTGTGGACGGTTTGCCCGAAGAGATTATTGTTGAAACGTTGCAGGAACTCACCCCTGCATCCGAGCCTACGAAACAAGCCACAGGCAAAGGCAGCAGGCGGCCGCGAGCCCAGGCACCAGGCCATGTCACCACCTCCATGCCGGGTACGATTGTCGAAGTCCTGGTGAAACTGGGAGACACCGTGAAGGCGGGCGACCCGGTACTGGTGACCGAAGCCATGAAGATGGAAACTGAAGTGCAGGCACCGATTGCCGGAAAGGTAATCTCCGTGAATGTGCGCAAAGGCGATAACGTTAACCCCGACGAGGCACTGATTGAAATCGGCTGATCATAACAATGGGCACAAGCGGCAGCAGTTAATTCTGGCCTCATCCTCCCCTTTTAGAAAAGAGTTGCTGCATCGGCTGGGCTTGCCATTCAACGCCATCCCACCGCAAGCCGATGAAACACCGCTGCCCGGCGAATCACCGGAAAGTCTTGTGGCACGGCTCGCCGGCGCGAAGGCACACGCGATCGCGCAACAACACACCGATGCGCTGATCATCGGCTCCGATCAGGTGGCGGTGCTGGATGGCGAAACTCTGGGGAAACCGGGCAATCATGACAATGCGGTAAAGCAACTCGCCAACGCCTCCGGTAAACGCGTGGAATTTCTAACCGGATTGTGCCTGCTCAATAGCGCCACCCGACGCATGCAGGTGGATGTCATCCCCTTCGCCGTTGTGTTTCGTGTGCTGAGCGCGGCGCAGATCGAAAATTATCTGCGGCACGAGCAGCCGTATAATTGCGCGGGCTCATTCAAATCGGAAGGCCTGGGAATCGCGCTTTTCGACAAGCTGGAAGGCGAAGACCCTACCGCACTCATCGGCCTACCATTGATCAGCCTGGTG
The DNA here is from genome assembly GCA_040183005.1 of Gammaproteobacteria bacterium. Taxonomy (NCBI): domain Bacteria; kingdom Pseudomonadati; phylum Pseudomonadota; class Gammaproteobacteria; species Gammaproteobacteria bacterium. The sequence goes on along the minus strand of JAMPIW010000007.1, from coordinate 313,688 downwards.
CGGATGCTGGAGCACGAGGGTGTAAGAGTTATTTAAGCCCAGGTTGTCCCACGGCGAAATAGAGCTACACCGCCGTTCGTGGTGAGCTTGTCGAACCATGAACGGCCCTTCGACAGGCCCAGGGCGAACGGTTTTGGAGCGTGGGACAATCGGGTTAAGATTTTACGTTTAGACGCAAACGCGCAAAGATAATATTCAATGAAGTTTCTTACAAAATGGCTCTGGCGCGGCTTTATCCTCGCCCTGCTCGCAGCACTGCTTTACCAAGGCTGGATCTACTGGCAAGTAACACGCCTCGACACCCACACCCCTGAAGATACCGCGCTAATGCGCGGGCGTCTGGCGGAAATGGAAGCGGAATCAAAGCCGGCCCACATCGACTATCGCTGGGTGCCGATGCCGCGCATCTCACGCTATCTGCAACGTGCCATCATCGCCTCGGAAGACGCCACCTTTTACAGTCACGAAGGCTTCGACTGGGAAGGCATCAAGGTCGCCGCGGAAAAGAACATAAAACAGGGCAAGGTCGTCGCGGGCGGCAGCACCATCACCCAGCAGCTCGCCAAAAACCTGTTCCTCTCCACCCAGCGCACCCCGTGGCGCAAAGGGGAAGAGGCCATCATCACAGTGATGCTGGAAAAAAGCCTGAGCAAACAGCGCATCTTCGAGATCTACCTGAACGTGATCGAATGGGGTAACGGCATATTCGGCGCAGAGGCCGCAGCCCACCACTACTTCGGCAAATCAGCGGCGAAACTGACACCCCGCGAAGCCGCGTGGCTGGCCGCCATCGTACCCAATCCGCGCTATTACGATACCCACCGCAACGCGCGCCGAGCAACACGCAAGACCAAGATCATCCTGGCGCGCATGGCAATACGTTACGGCCGTGACTTCAACGCCGCACCACGCCTCATCGCGCCACCTGCGAAACCCGCGCCGGAACTCGACATGCCGAAAGAAACTGAGCCCTCGGTGGAGCCGGAAACGGCCCCCACACCTCCGACCAACATGGAATCAAGCCAGCCACAAGCCGCACCGCCCTCAGACGATAGCGCGCCACCTTCTATGGAGCCGCAATAAGCCTATAAAAAGCAGTTAGCCACAAAGTTCACATAGAAAAAACGAATTGTGTGGCTAACTGCCTTTTATCAGGGCTATTCGCCATCAGGCTGTAGGCTCTGTCGAATCGCTTCCGTTTCGGCAGAGGGGGATAACCCCAGAACGGTACTGAAGGTTTTCCGGCAGCGCTGATAAACAGCAAGAGCTTCGGCGCGACGCCCTTGGCGCTGGTGGCAGCGCATCAGCCTTTGATAGATCGCCTCCGATAGCGGGTCGACTTCGAGAGCTTTGTTGTAGCAATCCACTGCTCGATCCCATAGCTTGGACTGCTCCAGGCGGTAACACAAATCGCCCAACTGACGCAGGAATTTGCTCTTCAGGCGTTCTCGCGGGGCCATGGCCCAGGAATATTCCTCCTGATGCAGAAACGGGCCTTGGTAAAGCCTGAACACTCTGTCAAACAACTCCGGGGGATTGTTTTTATTAACCTGTGAATCTTGTAGTTGACCCATGGCGCGAGCCAGAGACCAGGCATCCACCCAACAATGGCGCGCATCCAGCGATAGTTTTCCATTTTGCAGTACCAGCGCTCTGTCATAATCGAGAAATTTCCGTAGGCGATGCAATGTGGTATCGAAGGCCTGCCGTGCTATGTCACCCTCGGCCTCTGGCCATAGCGCTTCGGCAAGCTGCTCGACGCTGACATCCCGCCCACCAAAGGCCAGCAACGCCTTCAGCAACTCTACCGGCTTGCGCTGCCCCTTGGCGCTGAAGAGAATCGGCTCACCCTGCCTGAGTACCTGAAAACGACCCAGCGAGTAAATTTTCAAAGGCCAGGGCCATTGATCGGAAAATAGCTCAACATCATCCGCCACGCCTAAACAACGCTGCCTGATGTAGGCCTTGACGTGATCTACTTCAATCTCTGCATCCAGGGCGTAAGCACACAGCCTGGAGATATCGGAGGGCTTCCAGTAAGGCAGGCTGACGTTACCCATTTTCTTGTTCAGGGCACATACCCGGCGCAGCAAGGAAACACCTGCTGTCCGCTTTCCTTGATCCAGCGCGTATAGCGACAGACGCGCCAAGGCGTGGTATTCGATAAGATCGCTACGCATGCTGCGGCCAATGCGTCGACCATGAGCAAGATGTACTAGCGCCTGACGGTTTTGCCCGCGCTCGAAAAGGATTTGCGCCAGGCCTATCAAGCACAGCGCCAAAGGAAAAGGCGTACCCGCCGTCGTCGCCAGGCGCACAGATGTTTCGGCGTGCTCTACCGCATGAGGCAGATTGCCCTTCAACAAGGCCAGCCAGGCCGCCTGATAATGATAGTAGCCAACATCCAGCATACGGGTAGCGTTCAATACCGGCGCCATGCGTTGTAGATACTCCTCGGCCAATGGTAAATTACCCGCCACTAGTGCGCCCGCCGCTCCTTGGGCAAGTACCAGATAATCCCTGACATGAACGCCAGTTTGTATGGCGACCCTCCATCCTTCCTCGACTGCATTGCAGCAGGCCTCCGTGGAGCCCGCCAGCCAATTGTAAAAGCCTTCCTGGAGCAGCCAGGTAATTTGTATTAGCGGGGGTACATCGGGCGCGCGAACCTCTTTTTCCAATGAGCGGAAGATCATCCACGCTTTGGCAAAATTGCCTATCCAGAAATAATAGGGCAGAAGGTTGATACCCATGATAAGCCGCTGATTTCTGTCAGCGCAACTTTCCATGAGCGTCTTGAGCCGCTCTTCCCACACGGGCAGCAGGTGATGTTGAGGGCAGTTATAGATCAAGGTTCCGAACATGCTCGACAGCACGCGAATCTCGATATCAAGCGATGGGAAGCCAGGGTTCCTTTCAAGCAGGATGTTCAGTTCAGCAATCCATTTGTTCAGTGGCGTGAAATTTCCCCATTCATAGCGATACGTGTCCACCACGCCAGCCCACGCCAGATATTGACCCACGGCGTTATTTTCTGCCTTGAAAAGTGCATAGGCCTTTTCATGATGCCCTCGCGCCTCTTCTGTGGAAAAAGGTAGTCGGCACACACCCAACCAGTACAACAGCCACGCCGTATGTTCGATAACACTGCTAGGCAATGCGCGAATCCAGCCTTCAAGGGTTTGACAGCGCCCTTGGGCAGTCAGGGTAGCCGCGTGCTTCAACATCACTGTCGCGGCTGCTTCCCAATCCGCCCGTGTGATGTACAGCATGATAGCCTCGTCTATCTGACCCGCGCGCTCCAGAATCTGCGCTGCGCTGCGCTGAATCTCAAACAAACGCTCGGCGGAGAAGAACGCTCTGGCCTGCGACAACAGGAATCCACGAAACAAACCGTGATATTGATATAAGGTTTCGGTGCCGCTGAATTTCTCGGTGAAGTAATGTTTGCGGCTAAACTCGGAAAGAATGTCACCGGCATCGGGCCTTCCAGTGAGCTGCACCACCATGTCTTCCGTCATATCCTGAAAGCACGCACTCATCAATAGAAACTCTTGCATCTCTGCGTCTGCTTTCAGAAAAATTTCATCCGCGAAGTAATCGGAAATAATCTGAAGCGTATCCTTGTCTACCGCAAGGGGCAACACGGTGCGTGCTTTGGCATGTTCCAACATCAACACCAGGCCTGCCGTCCATCCCCGTGTCTTGTCATGAAGACGCCGCAACGCGGCCTCATCGACCTCATCAGCACCATACATCGCGGCAATATCGCGGACTTCATCGAAAGTTAAATTGAGCTCATCGGCATCAATAACTTTCATTCTTCGATTAAGGCGCAAACGGGCGAAAGCCGGGGGCGGAGCGCCACGGCTCGTCAAAATCACCGATGCACCTACCGGCAACTCCGAGAGGCTGTGCTGTACGATTTGGTAAAGATCGGATCTCTCGTCTATTTCATGACAGTCATCCAGCACCAGAACAAATGGCGCATCGAGGCAGCGGTACAGTTCGCTGAAATATCTTTTGGTAAACGCGGGAAGGTCAGCCAGGTATTCCGCTGTGAACAGCGGCAGACTGGTTTTGTGCGGAAGAGCAATATTTTTATATTGTGCGGCCAGGCCCAGATAGTAAAAGAAATTGGCAGGATCTTTATCCCGGCTATCAACCTGGTACCACAGAACACGCAGACCACGCGCTTGCTGATAGCTGGATAACAGGGCGGTCTTGCCCGAGCCTGGCGGGCCGGAAACCCAGATAATAGGGTGCTGTCGACTGTCATCGAGCAATTGAAAGAGCCGCTCGCGAGGACATATGTTCACCCCTTGAGGCAAGGCGGTTTTAGCAGGCGAAAATGGCTGCGCGGAGGCCGAATGAGCAAGTATGGGCATGATGTAGTCCGTCCCTTTTGACTAATCCAAGCAATCATTATAAGCAGTAAAACTTACAGATAGCTTACATATTCGATAAAATGGGTATCTCCTTCAGCCAAGTAACAGGGGTTTTCCGTGAATAATGGAACTGTAGGGTGCCGGCCCAACGAAAACGGCCTGCTGGACGAGGCGGTGAAAGGGTAATCCGCGGGAACTTGAGCGGCGGCGGTTAAAGCGAAACGTGAACACCGATAGTGTCACTATTTTTTGCAAAGCCTTTTGGGGGAGTGAAGCACCCATGAAGGGCGTAATACCTGCCCTTGGGGTATATCCAAGCCCCCCGAACAGAATTAATTTTTAGATTCATTCCCATATTTCAGAACGATTTTTTGCACTATCTGAGAATCATCCGCTGGAAAAACATAGCTGTTTGTCTCGCTCTGTAGATTGGGCGCTGCCTTTTCTATATTTGTTTTCAAATATGCTTCCAGATCCCGAAAATCAGCTATCCCGCTCGTTATACCTTCCAGTAAATAATAGGTAATCCAATTAGTCGCATCTCCGGTCGCCGTTGAGTTTGCGCCAATTATATACGCCCCCGGATAACTCTCATTATATCTCGGTATATCTGTGGCGCTCCTGCAAGAGGAGATAAGGAAGATCATTTTTTTGTTGATCGGGGCAGATTGCCCCCTGAACACCCTGCTTTCTTGACCGCTATGACTTCGCGACACCACAATATCTATGCCACTCAAATGTTCATTAATATCATATCCTTTTCTTCTTTCCGGATCGCCCTTTATTAAGGAAAGCAATATCTTGCCTTTTTTAAGCATGACCTTGTCTTCGTCATTTAAAAAGAACGTGTAACCATGCGATTTAAAAAAACCTAGCGCTGCTTGATAATGGTCTCGCTCGGCATCTCTATCGGCAAAAACAATATGCACTATCAACGGCCGATCAAGCATCTCTTCCAGCGATATATTCTCTTCAACATCAGACCCAATCTCCTTCTTGAACTTCGAAATATTTTCGAATTGCAGGGCATTCAGGTATGTCAGTTGATCTTCGTAGACAACTACAAGTGCAGCAAGAAGCCTCTTGTTACTCCCCGTAGCTTCGTCGTGCAATTTCATCAGATACTCCTGAAATTCCTTCTGATACTGGAATTCCTTTCTGCGAAGAATATCTTCGACAAACAAAGCTAATCTCAGAGCAAAGGTGTTGACTTCTTTAGGAGACAAGTCCTTAAACAAAAGATCCATGACCTCATACAACGAACGAGATGTTGTCACAACATATTCCAACATACTAAAGTGGGCTGATTGAAGGATGAAATCTTTATAAAAGAGCCCCCTGGGGTCTAAGTCATGCAATAAGGTATTCAAATCTTTATTTTGACCGCTGGCCTGTTTTTCCAGCTCCACAAAAATTATCTTTGCTAAAGCCGTGAAGTTCTCTCTGGAGAGGAAAGAAACATATAAAAAATACGGGTTATTCTTAAAGCTGTTATCCCTAAATCTTGCCTGCAATTCCTTCTCGTTGTGATTAGCCAAATAACCCTGCCGAAGTAGCAAGACTTTATCTTCCCCCACCCTCCTTAACACGGCTATCGCGCGATCATTTCCATCATCATTGGCCAATCCGATCAACGCGCTCAATGCAGTGTTATTGTTGTAAGAAGCAAGAAAAGCAAGCTGCCAGACTGCCTTTTTCTTTTTATATTCATCAGGACGAAGATAAGAAATTTTCTCTTTCACTCGAGGGTTATAAGAAATTTTCGCCATCAATATGTTATAGGCAGCGTGATCGCTCGCTGCTCGGTCGATCAACTCAACAATCTCTTGCTCATCTGCGGACCCTTCTTGGCCGCTCACCCCATCCGCCGCCTGGGCTTCTTTACCCACAATTGCAAATAGACCATTCACAACCGAGGACAACATCTGCTCCACTATCAAATTATTATTAGCAAGGGGCCGTAACTGCATGTGCTGCATGTATGGAATGTCAGACTGCAAAGCGTCTGCAGCAGGGAATGGTAAGACGGCTAGCCATATAGCAGTTACAACCAGGATTAACGCTTGAACCTGAATTTTCAGCAATGATTGCAGAAATGCCGCCATAGCGCCTCCTAGGACGCTCCATGTTGAGCTAATAATCCAAGGCTGATCGCTCAAGCATCCTGGGGCCGTTCCAGAACCACACGGTACGCATCCATCCCGCGGCTGAGAAAGGCGTAAGCTGAGCCCCAAAGATAGAGCCGAAAGCGGCGGTAGAGCATCTCGCCCCAGCGGCTGACAATCTCGTCCCGGGCTAATTCCAGATTCTCGGCCCAAGCCTTGCAGGTGAGGAAGTAGCTGTGGCGATCGTTGTGAACCGTCAACACCTCCAGCGGTGTTTTAGCCACTGCGTTCAGGAACTCGTGCAGACAGAAGTAGGAATGGTCCCCCGGAAAGATATAGCGGGAGACGAAGGTGGGTTTGGAATATTTTTCCCGGAAGGCGCTGGCGTCGAGGTACACACGTCCACCCGGTTTCAGCAAGCGTTGAAACTGCCGCAGCACGGCCGGATAATCGGGAAGGTGTTCCATCACCCCCAGAATCACAATCGCATCAAAAGGCTCAGGCGAGGTGTACTCCAAAAAGTCCTGGTTCAGCACGTGACAGGGGAGTTGGAGCCGCTTTACCAGGTCTATCAAAAACTCCTCTGAGTGGCGGGAAATAGTCAGTGAGGTGACCTGTATGCCGCGCCGTCCGGCATGCTCCATAAAGCTACCCCAGCCGCCACCGACATCCAGGACGCGATCGCCCGGCTGCAGCCGGCACGAGTCGATGGCAAAATCCAGCTTGCGGCGCTGCGCCGTTTCCAGCGTTTCGTCATCGCGCTCAAATACTGCTTGCGAATAGCAGCGCGTCGCGTCCATGAATGTCAGATAAAACTCGTTGCTGAAATCATAATGACTGGCGATAGCCTGCCGGTCGGTCTCCACCCGCCCGACGAACAACGGCGTAATCCGACGCCACAGTGTGTGCAGTGGATGGCGGTCGCTCAACACTCCTCGGAGGCTGACGAACCCTAGCATATCCCCTGCTACGTCCAGGCTACCGGCCATGTATGCCTCACAAATCCTCAGCTCATCCAATCCGCCAAGTGCAACCAATCCGTCGCGATCCTTGACGAGCACCTTAACAGCGGGCTCCCCCTTCCCAAAGCGATAGATACGATCTCCCCACAACCGAATCTCAAATGGGGTTTTGACCTGATCGGCTAACCGCTTCTGAATCAGACGAAATATTCTGTCATATCGCGTCACCAATGCAGCTTCAGCAGATTGACCCATCAATTGTCCCTCCCCATGAAACCATCAAAACTCCAACCCATCCCCTTGTAAGGCATAAATCAGTCTAGAGGCCAGTGAAATAATCAACAATTCAAACCTGCCCCTCTACATCCGCTTCACTTGAATTTGGAAATGGCTTGAGCTATGCCGGCCCTTAGGTCATCCCAGACCTTATCCGCGGTCACTTTGACCTTTTCCCAGGCATCGCCACTTGCATCCTCCAACTCTTTGATCTTTTTGGCGGCCTCACGCTGTTTGGCGTGTAATACATCGAGTTCCTGAGCATACTTGAGCTTCACGTCCGCCCCTGCATTTTCCACCTTTGCAGCGAACAGGTTAATTTGAGCGCTCCATTCTTTCAGTTGCGCCTCCAGCTTTTGCTTATATGCATCTTTCGTTTCCATGAGTTACTCCTTAAGGGGCGCGTTACAATTCGTCCTTACTTGGTTGAGTTCACCACCAGCTGGTTTTCTACTCCTTTTACTCCAGCCACAGCGCCAGCTATTTCTTTGGCCCTATCACTGCTTTGCTGCGAGTCAATCGATCCGCTCAGTGTCGTCACGCCTTTCGTGGTGTCAATATTGATCTGCAGAACCCTGAGACCAGGCTCCGCAAGAATGGCTGCTTTGACTTTAGCGGTGATCGCGGCATCATCGAGGGCCTCACCGGCCTTATCGCTTTGCTCGCCAAGCTTCTTTGATGCCTCGTCCATCTTATCGCCGACCTTCTCGGCCGCTTGGTCTATTGACTTGCCCGCCGTTTCTGCCGGATGTTGTTTGTCGCATGCGGCAAGCCCAACAGCGAGAATCATCGAGGCCTCTGCTAATAGAAATCTTTTTGAAACATCCATTCGCAGCAATCCTTCCGTTCTATATATGGTTTAAGGACCCGATGACGAGGAACATCACAAAACGCACCCGTCACAAGGCCCAATTGATCAACCGATTAAATGCAGAGCTGCACGCAGCCCTGAGATCGAGTAATCCGCCGCACCACTCCGGCCACTGCCCAAGCGTATCTCAGCGGGCACTACAAGACCCTTCGCCCTTGAATGACGCGAATCACAATCACCACGATCGCGATGACCAAAAGAATGTGAATGAGTCCGCCCATTGTGTATGAGGAGACCAACCCAAGTATCCAGAGGATAATTAAAATGACTGCAATAGTTTCGAGCATTTTTGTTACTCCTTCTGATTCTGACTTATCTGACCATCACTCCAAGACGACCATAAACGACATCTTCGGCGTAAGCCCATCGGAGTGAAAGTATCTTCCGCATTTCTGGTGTTAGCGGCTTCTGCCAGTACCGAATGTCAGTGAGCATCGCCTTAAGGCGCGGTCACATACGCCGGTAGCCGACCCACGGTTCCCGGATGTCGGCACCGGGAACCGTGGGGGTGACAAGCCGATTTATTACGTTCACTTAACCCGCATGTCATTCTTTACGGATTTCACACCGTTGACACTGCGTGCAACTTCGATCGCCTTCTCAATGGCGCCCTGAGAAGTGACGAAACCACTCAACTGAACAATGCCTTTAAAGGTTTCGACGTTAATCTCGGCCGACTTCAAGGATGGTTCATTGAAAATAGCAGCCTTCACTTTTGTGGTAATGACAGTGTCGTCAACAAACTCCCCGGTTCCCTCATGCTTTGGCGTGGATGCACAACCCAGCATAGACGCCAGCATAACAGCCAAAAATAATGCGGAAAAATATTTGAGTTGTTTCATGATTAAATTCTCCATATTGTGCTGATCTGCGACCCAAAAGTCATATGATCAAAAAGCCCGCTAAGACACTGGCAGATAGACATGATCAAGATTGGTAATGACATGTCTCCTTTTCCTTAACTACGGCATCAATATAACTCCGGCCAACTCCAGAAACTTTGATCTAGATCAAAGAAAATAGAGATTCATTCGTCATATTGATTGGCATCACAATCAACATTGTCACCCACCAGCTCTAGCAGGATGTGAAAAAACCGCTCTTTTTCCATGGTATTTTTGATACGAAATGCAAAAAGTGTCGGGCACAGATTGGCGGTGATGCAGGAGCAGCATGCCCAGCAACGCCCTCACAAGCCTGTCAAAACAATGTTAACTGATCACCGCCACGAACTGGCACGCAAAATTGACGGGTATCCAGCCGCAGGCGTTCCTGATTCAGCCCCAGCCGCTTGCAAGCCAGGTGGAAACGGTTATCAATCATATCCGCATAGATACCCGTGCCCCTCATGCGCGTGCCGAAATTAGCATCATACTCTTTCCCATCGCGGGCTTGCCGGATCAGGCTCATGACATGCTCGGCCCTGAGCGGGGCATGAACCGTCAGCCACTCCTTGAACAAGTCCTTGATCTCCAGCGGCAGACGTAAAAACACATAACCCGCCCAGCGCGCACCCGCCTCGTTTGCCGCCTTCAGAATGGCCTCCATCTCATGGTCATTCAGCGCGGGGATAACGGGCGCGGTGAGCACACCGGTAGGGATGCCCGCCGCATGCAGCGCGCGGATGGTCTCGATGCGGCGTTGCGGAGCGGCGGCGCGCGGCTCCATGCGACGTGCCAACGACCTGTCCAGCGTGGTTACCGACACATACACTGTCACCAGGTTTTTCTTTGCCATCGACGCGAGGATGTCGATGTCCCGCTCCACCAGCGCAGATTTGGTAACTATCGCCACCGGATGCTGATGCGCCGCCAGCACCTCAAGCACAGAGCGCGTGATGCGCCGCTCGCGCTCGATGGGTTGATAGCAATCGGTATTCGCGCCCAAGGCGATAACTTGGCAATCATAATTTGGCTTACGCAGCTCTTCCGCCAACAGGCGTGCGGCGTCGGGCTTGGCGAACAGACGGCTTTCAAAATCCCGTCCTGGCGACAACCCCTGATAGGCATGGGTAGGGCGTGCAAAGCAATAAATGCAGCCGTGCTCGCAGCCGCGATAGGGATTGATCGAGCGATCAAACGGCACATCCGGTGAAGCGTTGCGCGAGATGATCGTGCGCGCGGCCTCATTGGTGACGGTGGTCTTGAGCGCGCGCGGCTCCTCATCAAGGCTGCCCCAGCCATCATCAATGGCGACATGAGTATGCGCCTCATAACGCCCGTCATCGTTGCTGACCGCGCCGCGTCCTTTAAACGGGATCATTGACACCCTGCCTCCAACATTACGAAAATCCAATCATCCCCCTTGCGGAGGATAGAACATTATAATGCGCCATAACTATCAGAGCTTAAAGACATCAAATATCCCACTGACATCGCCGTAGCCCCAGAAACCCCGGAACTGCTTCAGGAAGCGGCGCGTATCGCTGCCGAGTTTGGTCTGGCTCAAATAGATGCGCCATCACCCGACTATCCATTCATCCTGGCCGTCACCCCCGCACGGCTGGAGCTGCGCGATATGGGACCCAACGCCGCAGGGTCTATCTATGTGGACTTTGCAGGAGGCACGGCGAAGCATCGCCGCCGTTTTGGCGGTGGGCGCGGACAACCCCTGGCGCGCGCGATCGGCCTCAAGGGCGGCACCACACCCAATGTGCTTGATGCGACGGCAGGATTGGGTCGAGACGCCTTCGTGCTGGCATGTCTGGGCTGCAAGGTACATTTGCTGGAACGTTCGCCCGTTGCATGCGCGCTGTTGCAAGACGGCCTGAAGCGAGCCAGCAGCGACCCTGAAATCGGCGCAATGGTGCGCGAGCGAATGACGCTGAGCTTTGGCGATGCCCTCGCCTTCATGCTTCAAATCAGCGAGCTTGCGCGTCCGGAAGTGGTCTACCTCGACCCCATGTATCCGCCGCGCACAAAGAGTGCCATGGTGAAAAAGGAAATGCGCGTATTTCACACACTGATCGGCAAAGACGAAGATGCACCCGCCCTACTCGAAGCGGCCCTGAAATGTGCCCGCAAGCGCGTCGTTGTGAAACGCCCACGACTCGCTGACGCTATCGCCGGCCCCAAGCCAAGCATGACGATTGAAGGCAAGAATACGCGGTTCGACGTGTATTTGATCCCGACAACCTTATAAGAAACTCAATCAAGCAGATAAAACCACAGGGGTTTCAGAAAATTTTTCGCTGAGAGTACTCATTCACGCTCAACCCCCGCCTCCAATATGCGGTGGTCTTTATCGACTGTGCGGCTGGATTTGGCGAAAATCCAGGCTACGCCAAACCCCACCGCATGATATTCACCGGCACTGACCAGCGGTGAGTTTTCGAAAACCGCTCCGGAAAGCACATCGTAACGCGCAAACACCCCGGCCCAGACATCACCGAAACGCTTGCGCAACGCCACTGTGATACGGCTACCGCTATAACCGGCTCCGGCACGATATTCTGGCCGCATGTTTGTTGCGTAAGCCGACGGAACATCGTAAAAATAGGCATGGTAGTTTTTGTCGGCATACAGCGGGCCGACCGATGCACTTGCCTTCCACGGGCTGCTTTGAGCGCCATCGGTAAATACATATTCCAGAAAGGGTGCAAACGCCCAGCCCTGATGCTCAACACCGGATCGGCCAACCGATAACGCCGCCCGCAACGGAAAGCGCAGCCAAAAGGCATGATGCGCGCTTTCATCATCCCACAGCTTGAGCTCAAGCGATGGCCCCAGCTCTACGGTAGGGGCAAGGCTCGGCATACCGGCGCGGATGCCATTCGTATCCTTGGGTACGGGAACACCGGCGGCCAGACTGATATCGAGCTTCATGCGGTCTGACCTGAAAATATTGCCACGCATACCGGCATCATCAACCTTGAAACGCTCACCCCGATAAATGAGATAGGGCAGTGGAATAAAGTAACTTTTATCCTGATCGGAGCCACGATAATAAGGTACGCTCAACCCGGCAACACCCATGCCGAACTCCCACAGAGGGACTTCTTTCGCATTACCAGCGACAGGCAAGGCGAAGCCTAGTATGAACGGTGCGAGCAATCTCAATCTCATGAGGTACCTGTGACATTTCTAAAAAAATACATGCTACCAGATCGGGGTGGATTTTTTCGCGCGTGTCTGGGATATTAGGGTGTGTTGGCAAATGCTTTAAAAATGGAGGGGGTTATGCAAGATTGTCTGTTTTGCAAAATGGTGTCAGGACACATCAAGCCGGATATTGTTTATGAAAATTCGCATGTACTGGCCTTCCGCGACATTAATCCGCAAGCCCCGGTGCATGTGTTAGTTGTGCCCAAACAACATATCACCACACTTAATGACCTGGACGGTAGCCACGCCGCGCTTGTGGGAGAGATGCTCCTGGCCGCTCAGGAGGTGGCGCAGCTAACAGGCATCGCGGATTCGGGTTATCGCGCAGTGGTGAATTGCAATGCAGACGCAGGACAGTCTGTATGGCACATCCATCTGCATGTATTGGGTGGCCGGCGCATGGGTTGGCCGCCGGGGTGAGGGGTAAACGGCAATTATTCAAGCCAAATGTATTGTTATCCCTGTCAACCTCTATGCAAGGCCGGGACGGAATTTTTTACTGTCATCAGGACGCCGAAGGCGACATGAGTGAGCTTGCGCGTCATGGCTTTTATGATGAGTTTTGGCGCCTTGCCGGGAGCGGGAAATCGTTCGCGAAAACGCCTGCCCCATGCTGCTTTGTAAAGGGTGACCATGGCGAGCAGGTAGGGGACTTTACGCAGTAAGGCATGCCCGATCTTGGACAAACGTGGCTCTCCATCGATGTGGGCATGAATCATTTTGGCCACGGTACTGATCTGCTTGTCCAGCCACACAATATGCTCAGTGATCCCAGGCTTCACCGCATCAAGGTCCACCTCCAGCCGATTGCTCTCTTGGGTGCGCATTGTCTATAGCACCTCCAAACCGTCCGCAGACTGCCACTTCGTAAAATCCTCGAACGTGTTAGGCTCTGTTGACGTTTACTGCACTGTGGCGTTGCCGCCCCAAAAGGCGCCAGGCAAGGCGCGAGGAGAGAAGTTTAGTGATTCTAAATGAACGACGAGCAACGCCGCCTGGCGCCTTTTGGGGCGCAACCCGGAGGGACAGGGCGCTTTTGCCGCGAGACGGCGTTACACCTCGCTTATGTACGTCAAGTACGCTGCGCTTGGTGCGCCTTGTCTCGCGGCAAAAGCGCCTCCGTCGCCGCAGTGCAGTAAACGTCAACAGAGCCTAATGCAGATACTTTCAGTCTATCGCCGGGGCAAGGCTAATTTGCGCTAACGGAAATCCAAGATTGGCTGACGGGCAGCTGAATAAAGCCCGTCTACCAACCCGTGTTTCATCATGTCGAGATTCTTGACATTGTGTCGAAAAGTATTACACCTTTCCTGACCACTCCTATCCCTTCAGTTAATCAATTGTTATTTATGGGTATTTTGAATATTTTCTAGTTTTACCAGTGATTTCTCCCCTTTGATATCTTGGTTCGGCTGTCGGTGGGTTTTACAGCTGCATATACGGCCAGCTACCTACCAGATGGATGAATTTCTTCACAACTGTTTGATTATATTTAAGATGAGCGTTATTCGGGAGCCTTTGGGTATGGTATTTGCCTGAGAATTGCTGCCCGCCTTTGTAAAAAAACGAAAAGTACGCTTTTCGTTTTTCGTCTTACGGAAAATGCCAGAGGCGAATTTTTCAGAATTTCCTCATCAAGGATGTCCGGTTTTGGCAAACACAAGGAGGTATCCATGCCCCTACCCTCTCACGCACTCTGAACTTGGCAGCCGATTTAAAGAAGCTGTCCGTCGGTTGGAATCGATAATTATGGAGGATGCAACAATGAAAAAGTTGGCTATTGCTATATCAACAACGGCCCTGACCGCCAGTCTTCTGATGGGCCTATCCCCCACGGCGAGCGCCGCAGAGTCAGAAGACTCGACGCTGTTTTGCCAGGGCAAACGGGTCACCCTTGTCGGGACGCCATGGGATGATGTTCTTAACGGAACGCCGGGGGACGACGTGATCGCCGGCCTGGGAGGCAAGGACGAGATCTATGGGTTGGACGGCAATGACATCATTTGTGGCGGTAGTGGTGACGATCATATTTACGGCGGCGATGGTAATGATGCCATTGAAGGCGGCAGTGGCAAAGACGAGCTATACGGTGGCCCGGGCTCTGACACCATTCATGGCGGTAGTGATAATGATGTGGCATATGGTGATGATGATAATGTGATAGCCGAGATGGCTATAAACGTCTTTCCTCCGCCGGATGGGGTAGCTGGTAACGACACGCTTATTGGCGGCAGTGGGGCGGATGCGCTGTATGGCAGGATGGGTGACGATTTACTGCTCGGTGATTCCGGCGATGACTATTTGGATGGCGGTGATGGCAACGACACCTGCAAAGGCGGCAGCGGCACTAATACACTCGTCAATTGCGGACCAATCCACGATTGATCTTACAGGAGATATCCAATGAAAAAGCTGACTGGATTGATGACGGGGACAGCGCTGGCGCTTGGTCTGCTGACGACCTTACCCGTGGTGGCAAATGCCCAGGAGTGGAAGTGTAATGGTGAGCTGGCCACCATAATCGGGACGCCCGGGGATGATGTTCTTGGCGGAACCGCAGGAAATGATGTGATCGTCGGCTTGGGAGGCAACGACACGATTGATGGAAAAGGCGGTAATGATACTATCTGCGGCGGCGCGGACGGTCTCATTAACGATGGAGACGACAAGATATCCGGTGGTGACGGAGATGATAAAATTTACGGAGGTGATGGTATTGATACCCTCACCGGTGGGGATGGCAACGACACGATCCATGGCGGCGTAAACAACGACACAATCGAAGGCAACTCCGGGAATGATAATCTTTATGGTGACAGTGCCAATGACACAATCTCGGGTGGCATAGGCAACGACAAAATCTGGGGTGGCAGTGGCTCTGACAAGTTGTCTGGCGGTGAGGGTGCCGACGAAATGTATGGTGGCAGCGGTGGCGATCAGATGGCGGGCGACGGCGGAGACGACAAGCTGTGGGGCGAGTCTGGTGGTGACCACCTGGACGGTGGTTCGGACACCGATGTCTGTGACCTTGGTAGCGGCGGCATCAGCAAGGTCGCTTGCGAGATGTAGACCTTGGGCGACCCTGCCGTAACTCTAACCTGCCCCCCCCCTAATAGCAAGGCTGTCTGCTGTGAGGGGGGGGGGCAGCTCTACCTATGGCAACAGCGCGATACCTCCCAGTCCCTCGGCTTCAGCCAGGCCAAACATGATATTCATGTTCTGCACCGCCTGCCCGGCCGCGCCCTTTACCAGATTGTCGATCACCGACAACACGACGATCATGTCGCCACCCTGCGGACGATGCACGGCAATGCGGCAGAAGTTCGCGCCGCGTACCGAACGCGTCTCGGGATGGCTGCCCGCAGACAATACATCCACAAAATATTCATTGGCATAGCGGCTTTCAAACAAGGCCTGTACATCCGCTTCCTGGGTGATGCGGGCGTAAAGCGTCGCCTGAATGCCGCGGATCATCGGCGTCAGGTGCGGCACAAAGGTAAGCCCGACCGGCTTGCCTGCGCATGAGGCGAGTCCCTGCCTGATTTCCGGCAGGTGACGGTGGCCGGGCACAGCGTAGGCTCTGAAATTGTCCGTGGCTTCCGCATACAGGGTATGCACCTCGGCCTTGCGCCCGGCGCCGGAGACACCGGATTTTGCATCGGCGATCAGATGTGCCAGATCCACAATGCCAGCCTCGACCAGCGGTAGAAAACCCAGTTGCACCGCAGTGGGGTAACAGCCGGGATTGGCTACCAGCCGCGCGCTCTTGATCTTGTCACGATTGACTTCGGGCAGTCCATAAATCGCCTCGGCCACCAGATCCGGGCAGGCGTGGGGCATGCCATACCATTTTTCCCACTCGGCGATATCCTTGATGCGGAAATCGGCGGCCAGATCAATCAGGCGTACTCCCGCCTCCAGCAGCACCCGCGCCATGCCCATGGCGGTGCCGTTGGGGGTAGCGAAAAACACCACGTCGCAGGCCTTCAGTGCTGCCATATCGGGCGCTGTGAACGCCAGGTCGATATGACCGCGCAGATTAGGAAACACGTCGGCCACGGCGGTGCCCGCCTCGGCGCGCGAGGTGATGGCGAACAACTCCACCGCTGGGTGCGCCGCCAGCAGGCGCAGCAGTTCAACTCCGGTGTATCCAGTGCCGCCTACAATGCCGACCCTGATCATTTCGTTACCTCAAACCAATTTCATTCGTGTGGGTATGCAGGCACTTGCAATTGGTGAAACCAAAAAGCACGCAGCAATGGCGCGTTTTGCAAGAGCCATATGTGTTTCTAAGTATATGAAAACCAACGGCCTTTGTCCAGGCAATACTGGGAACCTGGGGGGCGTGGTGAAAAAGCGAGGGACGGCTAAATCAATAATCGCGACGCACCGCTCAACTTGCCGTGCGTGCCTGTGGTTAGAGCATGCGGGGTCAACCTACAGACTGCGCTAACAAAACGGTATTGGATTCAAACATAAAATGGCGGAGAGGGAGGGATTCGAACCCTCGATACGCTATTAACGTATACACACTTTCCAGGCGTGCTCCTTAAACCGCTCGGACACCTCTCCAAGGAAATGGCCGCACCATTGCGGGCAGCCATACACAAGACGCGGAAGATTAAACCAGAATCGTCCGCCATGCAAGGCGAAAGGCAAAAATTAAACCTGTTCGCCTCTGTTGGGCATTCTCAAATCAGGGTCAAGTGAGATCAAGCCACTAACAAGGCGCATCACTTGTGCATTTGACCTTACCCGAACCGCAGCATGCTTGCACGGTGGATATCATCAGTGGTATCAAGGGGAAAAACGCATCCAACTTACCTGACCAGCCCGCAGCATGACATTCCGCAGCACTGGATTTATCAACCACTTTACCACGCCGGCCGCGCCTTGCTGCAAACAAGCCCAGAACCAACCCGCCTGCGAGGCTTGCGATCAAGACTTTAGGCGTGGTGATTTTGCGGTTAACAGCCTGCTTCAGGGAACAGACTTGTCCACACGCCAATGCCTTGTTTTGATCTATTTGCGCTTCAAGTTCATTAATTGCTTTTTTGAGATGCCGCATTTCATTCCCCTCCCCTTGCGCGTGGCGCGATCTGGCGACGGGTGGCTTTAAACAACAAGTTCCGGCTGAAAACGAATATAAGCCCAACCAGGATCACCCCCAAGGCAATATTGAGCAGCGCAGTGATTAACAGCGCCAACCCCCATCCCAGCCCCAGATCCACCAATGAGAACGCGATGCCTGCCACAAACAGCAGCCATGCCGTAATGAATAATAGCGCCGCAGCCACGCCCAAACCCAGCATAGCCGCGATGCTTAAGCCCGCGAGACGGGCTTCGAGCGCAAGCAACCCCAAGATATCGCTAACGATGGAGCGAAAGGTGCGCAGCAAAGAAACCCCGGCGCTCGCCAAGGATTCCTCCGCCGCCGCACCTTTCGACCCATCCGATGGCGGGGTCGGCGGAGCGGTTGGAGACATCAGGTTATGTGCCCGTTAGCGTCTGAGCAACGCACCAAGCACCAGCCCCGCCGCAGCAGCGATGCCAACAGAAGTCATCGGATTTTGTTTGATGTATTCAGTCATGGAATGCCCCAGCTCCTTGGTGCTCTCCTGGACTTTCAGCGTAGTTTCCTTAAGGGTTTCCTGAGCCTTCTGGGCAGTTTCCCTGATGCGCTCTTCAGCATGTCCGGCGGGGCCAGACGCCTTGTCAACGGCCTCATGTGCCGTCTTGGCGACTTTATCAGTCGTGGGATGAGTTTCTACGCGCGCTTCCATAACAACCTCCCTTGCAATGTTGGTACAAAAAACCTTCCACATACAATACATACAATGGAGCGAAAGGGCACATTTTTCAAGTGATCAACTGACGCATAGATACGAAAACGGCCAACCGATAACAAACCCTTCCCTGCTTGACCCGGCTACTGCAGGCTTATCGCCTGCCATATATCTCCGCCAACCGGTGCAGACGCCCAGACAGTTCTTCCGGGACTTGTTCCCAGTCAAATCGCCAGCTCCAGTTACTTTTGGTGGTGCCGGGAAGGTTCATACGGTGTTCACCGTCGAGCGCGAGGACATCCTGCATGGGTACGATGGCGAGTTGAGCGACAGAGGCAAAGGCGCAGCGGATTAATGGCCAAGGCATGACTTCCTGCGGTAGTCCCAGATATTCAAGAATGTGCTGCTGCAAAGGGGATGATAGTTCTTCGAACCAGCCCACGGTGGTATTGTTGTCATGCGTACCGGTATAGACAACGCTGTTGTGCTGGTGGTTATAGCTGAGATACGGGTTGCTGGCGCCGCCCTCGAAGGCAAACTGTAAAATCTTCATGCCCGGCAGGCCATATTTTTCGCGCAGGGCATCCACTTCCGGCGTAATGATGCCAAGATCTTCCGCCACCAGCGGCAGCGGATTGAATGTCTCTTGCAATGCCTGAAACAGTTCATCGCCGGGCGCCTTGACCCAGCGGCCGTCGATTGCCGTTTCAGCATGCGCTGGGATCTCCCAATATGCCTCGAAGCCACGAAAATGGTCGATGCGGATCAGATCAAACTGCGCAAGCTGCGTGGTCATGCGCTCCACCCACCAGTGGAAGCCGTCCGCCTGCATACAGCCCCAGTTATAATGCGGGTTACCCCAGCGCTGGCCGGTGGCGGAGAAATAGTCTGGCGGCACGCCAGCTACGACCTGCGCCCGCCCCTCTTCGTCTAGCATGAAATACTCGCGGTGCGCCCACACCTCGGCACTATCGTGCGCGACGAAGATAGGCATATCGCCAAACAGAAGGACGCCACGCTCATTGGCATAGCGCTTGAGGTTCTGCCACTGGCGGAAAAAAACGTATTCTTCGAAGCAGGCCTGTTCAATGGCATCGACAAGGCGCACGCGCGCCCTGTCCAAGGCGTCAGTCTCACGGTCACGCAACGAAACAGGCCAGTCCAACCATGCTCGCCCATCATTTTCCTGGCGTAGTGCCTGGTAGAGGGCAAAATCATCCAGCCAGAACCCCTGCTTTACAACAAAGGCATCGAGCGCGGCGCGCTCTTCATCGGATGCGCGCTGCATAAAACCACGGCGCGACTCTATGAAGCAGGCACAACGATGCGCTTCCGGATCAGCATCGACTGGAATCGCTGCATCATTATTCAGCCACCCCAGTTCAGCGAGCAACTCAAGGCTGATTAACCGTGGGTTACCTGCGTGCACGGAAAGACATTGATAAGGCGAACCGTCATTATGCGTTGGACCCAGGGGCAATGTCTGCCACACCGACATACCACTCGCAGCCAGGAAGTCGACAAAGCGAAACGCCTCCGGGCCGAGTACGCCGCCGGGCAGTGAAGTAGGATGTAATAAAATGCCTGCTCTGCGCTGGCTAAGTGGCCCTACGGCGCCCACCATTACCACGACGCCTGACCGGGGCGCATCACGCCTCCGAGTTGCGGTGCGCCACCACCGTGCGTAAAGGTTTGAGACAAGTATTCGGGCGGCTCAACGTTCATCATCTGGTAGAGGTTGCCAAGATGGAGGCGGAACAGGCGCTCGAAGTCAGTTACAGTTGCGGCGGGATTGTAGTCACCAAACCACCAGAACCAGTCAGATCCCTCGCACAAGGCTAACTGTCGCTCGGCGGCAGCAAGTTGACCACCGGCAAGATGCCCTGAAACAACGGCTTTATCAAACGCTTTTTTGGCATCACCCAGCATATCCCAACCACGATTTTTGTCGGTGCTGCCGATCCACGTGGAAAATGTGCCGTAGACCCAACTACCCGCCACCAGGTGGGGCAACATACGTACCGGCACCTTGGCATCCAGACATGCGGAAAATGTGGTTAATTCAATGCGTGGATGCTCCGCCAGGCCGCGATAGAGGGCGTTGAGAAAGTAATAACCATTTTCGGGATAGTATTCCCAGGCATTTTCGCCATCCAGAATAATAGACACCACGCCGTCTTGCCCGGCACAGGTGACAGCGATGTTTTCCAGATGATGGATGAGGTTAGCCACCGCATCATCGGCATGCCATTCGGTGTAGGTAAATCCAATCAAATCCGAAAGGCCGTCATCGCGGAAGAAACAGGCGATGTTGTCTTTGCCTTTTCCCACATGGTAGGGATGATGCAGGCATTCGCTAAGCTGGCTTTGTTTACTTGCCGATACACTTTTGGCCTGCGCCAGACTGTTGCCCAACACGCTTCCGCCGCTGGCTGCCCAACGAAATCCATACTCGCCCAGCAATTTCAACGTGGCCGTGCTTACGCTTCCTTCGGAAGGCCAACAGCCATTCGGTTTCTCGCCGAAATAACGTTCAAAAACCTCTATTCCCTCGCGGATATGCCAGCGCGCGCGATCTTCACCGCCGGGATATCGGGCGAGCCTTGGCAAAGGCGCATCGGGCATGGCCTCATGCGCAGAGTTGATATCCAGCAGCAATGGCACGATGGGATGGGCATAAGGCGTGACTGATAGCTCGACCTGACCGCTCCGGGATAACGCCTTATAGCGCTCGATCACGCCAGCCAGCAATTCACCGATAATCTCCAGCAACTGGCGGCGATCATGTAAGGTGTATCCGCTGCCTTTCTCGATCAGCGCCTTGATGCGCGCATCCTGCCGCCGCACTATTTCACCCATCCAGGCCAAGTGATACCACACCAGGATATCGGCCAGATATTGATCGTTCAGGTAAGCAAGGGCTTCCGGCCGTGCCGTAAACCACGCTGCCATGTCAGCGAGCTGGCGATAGGGTTTGAATCGGTCAATGAGCCGCTTCTCGTTAACGCGCAGGCAAGCCTTGACCAGCACTATGCGCTGGCCTGCATCAACAGGCAGCGCGGGCTGAACCAGTGCCGCCAGCAGCGGGTCGTGGATCGCGCTGCCATCCTGAAAAAAGCCTTGCACCTGCCGGGTATAGTCGTCGATTTGTTCCAGCAAAATCGGCGCGAAATTAACCACTGCACTTGCAGCGGGTACAGCCTCGATGTGCGCCGCCATGTCGACATAGTCTTTGATGGCATGGAGGTACGTCCAGGGCAATTGATATTCGCCGCTGATAAGATCCTGATAATGAGGCTGGTGCATGTGCCAGCACAACACTACCTTGAGGCGTGGCTCAACGGACATAGTGAATTTCGTCTCCGAGCATTTCCGGCGTGACCAGTACGACGCCAGCGGGGGTAACATGAAAACGTTTGGCATCTTCTTCAAGATTTTCGCCGATTACCATGCCGTCCGGTACACGACAATTTTTGTCCAGCACAACCTTGCGCAAACGGCAATTCCGGCCAATATCGACGTTGGGCAGTACCACGCAGTCCTCAACAGTCGCATACGAGCGAACATACACATTGGAAAACAACAGTGAATGGCGCACTTTTGAGCCTGATATGATGCATCCTCCGGATACCATCGAATCCACCGCCATGCCACGACGATCTTCGTCATCGAACACAAACTTGGCGGGTGGAAGTTGCTCCTGATACGTCCAGATCGGCCATTCCTGATCATACAGATTCAATTCGGGAGACACGCCAATCAATTCCATATTGGCCTGCCAGAAGGCGTCAATCGTGCCCACATCACGCCAATAGGCTTTTTGACTACCTTCCTGCATATTGCTTTGCACGTCGCGGAATGGATAGGCCATGACGCGGTATTTTTCGATCACCGAGGGAATGATGTCCTTGCCGAAGTCGTGGCTGGAGCTTTTTTTGTCGGCGTCCTTGATTAATTGTTCGTAAAGGAATTTGGTATTGAAGACATAGATTCCCATGGAGGCAAGGGCCATATCGTCATGGCCCGGCATCGGTTCCGGCTGTTCAGGTTTCTCCGTAAATCGAACGACACGCCCCTCTTGGTCGATGGACATGACACCAAAGGCCTTGGCCTCATCGAGCGGCACCTCCATGCAACCCACCGTCATATCCGCACCATGATCAACGTGGTAGGCAATCATGGTGCCGTAATCCATTTTGTAAATGTGATCACCGGCCAAAATCATCACATATTCCGGGTCATGGAGACGGATGATGTCCAGGTTCTGGTACACGGCGTCAGCGGTGCCTGCGTACCATTGTTCATGCAAGCGCTGCTGGGCCGGCAACACTTCGACGAATTCACCAAACTCGCCGCGCAGAAAACCCCAACCCTGCTGGATATGGCGGATCAGCGAGTGGGCCTTGTATTGAGTCAGCACGCCAATGCGGCGGATACCTGAATTGATGCAGTTGGACAAGGGAAAGTCGATGATGCGGAATTTTCCACCAAAGGGCACGGAGGGCTTGGCGCGCCAATCGGTCAGTTCTCCCAACCGTGAACCGCGCCCCCCAGCAAGGATCAATGCAAGGGTATTTCTCGTGATGCGGCTAATGAAACGTGTTTTATGACTAAACAGCACAGAACCTCCGATCTCTTTTACGATCCCTATCCAACTTTTTGCAATGCCGCATCCGTGATACAACACTTATGCAACTGTTTTACTCAACAATTCTTGCTGGCAAAACCGCGAACCTGCCTCTTTAGTTATGATAACATCTGACCATTACAATACAATGCCGCAATAAACTGGCACCTGGTAACAAAACTGTGGGGCGGGGTTGGACTCGCCGACACCATAATCTAATTTCCAATATATATTCAAGAAATCCCATGAACCCAACCTTAGCCACAAGCGACGCTGACCTGCAAAAAATTCTCGAAGCTCGTCATCATGATCCTTTTTCTGTGCTAGGCAAGCACACACAGGGAGATCGTGAAGTCATTCGCGCCAATATCCCCGGCGCGACGGCGGTTTTTCTTGCCGACACCCTAAAGGGCACGAGTGATAGCCAGCCATTACAACGCATCCCGAACACCGACATCTTCGAGTGGCACGGCAAACATAGCGAAGCACCAGAGCATTATCGGCTGAAGTGGCGAGATGCTTCAGGCCAGGAGCATATCGCCCACGATCCATACACATTCCCGCCCCAACTCTCCCATTACGACCTGGGATTGTTCGCGGAAGGCAAGCATTGGCACGCCTACCGCCTCCTTGGCGCGCACCCCCGCACCGTTGATGGCATTGAGGGCGTATTGTTCGCCACTTGGGCTCCTAATGCAGAACGGGTCAGCGTGGTGGGCGACTTTAATCGATGGGATGGCCGGCGCTACCCGATGCGCGTGCATCACGGCGGGGTGTGGGAACTGTTCATCCCCGGCATCAACGAGGGAGCGCTATACCGCTTTGAGATTCGTAACCGCGACACGGGGGAGCTGCTCGTAAAGATCGACCCTTATGCGCGGCGCTTTGAAATGCGCCCTAGCACAGCATCCATTGTCGTCACGGAAAGGGATTATGCCTGGGGTGACGCCGACTGGCTGCACGCCCGTGCACAGGCCGATTGGCTGCATCAACCCCTGTCGGTCTACGAAGTGCACCTGAGCTCCTGGCAGCACGACGAACACGGCAATTTTCTCAATTACCGGGAACTGGCCAAGCGCCTGGTTGACCATGTCACGAAATTGGGCTTTACCCACATTGAGCTGCTGCCCATTACCGAACATCCGCTGGACGCCTCCTGGGGCTACCAGACCACGGGTTACTACGCGCCTACCAGCCGCTTCGGTAGCCCCGATGACTTCCGCTATTTCGTTGACTACTGCCATCGCCACGGCATCGGTGTGTTACTGGACTGGGTGCCGGGACACTTCCCGAAGGACGCACATGGCCTGGCGCGCTTCGATGGCACCGCCCTGTATGAGCACGAAGATCCGCGCCGCGGCGAACACCGCGACTGGGGCACGCTGATTTTCAACTATGGCCGCAATGAGGTGAAAAATTTCCTCATGTCCAACGCGCTATTCTGGCTGGAGGAATTCCACCTGGACGGGCTGCGCGTCGACGCCGTGGCCTCGATGATATACCTGGACTATTCGCGCGAGGCTGGCGACTGGATACCGAACATTTATGGCGGCAATGAAAATCTGGAGGCCATCGAGTTCCTGCGCGCGGTCAATCAACTCACTCACGATCAGCACCCCGGCACGCTGACAATTGCCGAGGAATCCACCTCCTGGCCAATGGTATCGCGCCCCACCTACCTGGGTGGCCTGGGCTTTAGCATGAAATGGAACATGGGGTGGATGCACGACACCCTGCAATACATGAGCAAGGAGCCAATTTACCGCCACTATCAACATGACCAACTGACCTTCGGTCTGCTCTACGCCTTTACAGAAAATTTCGTGCTGCCGTTTTCCCACGATGAGGTGGTGCATGGCAAACAATCCATGCTCAACAAGATGCCGGGCGATGAATGGCAACGCTTCGCCAACCTGCGCCTGCTCTACACCTACATGTTCACCTATCCCGGCAAGAAGCTGCTGTTCATGGGCTGCGAATTCGGACAAGGCCGGGAATGGGATCACGCCAATCCTCTAGACTGGTGGGTGCTGGATTATCCGGTACATCAGGGCATGCAGACGTTAATCAAAGACCTTAACCATTTGTACCGGGACATCATTCCCTTGCACCGTCACGACTTCGACCACCACGGCTTCGAGTGGATCGACTGTCACGACTCCACACAATCCGTGCTGAGCTATCTTCGGAAAGATGGTGATGATTTTGTTCTGGTGGCGCTTAACTTTACACCGGTACCACGCAAAAATTACCGTATTGGCGTACCCATAGACGGCTGGTATCAGGAAATCATGAACTCTGACTCCACCTATTATGGCGGCAGCAACACGGGCAACGCCGATGCGGTGCGTGCGGAACCAGTGCCATGGATGGGAAGACCTCATTCAATCGAGATCACCCTGCCACCGTTGGCGGGTGTGATATTCAGGGTTTGGAAGACCTAGCAGCCTGTCGGACTTAGGGGATCGTAGCGAAAAAGTGGGAGAGCGAGGACAGTTTTTTGCTATTTTGAGGAGAATAGCTGGCACTATTTAACGAAAAATAGCGGAAAAATGGACCGCTCTCCCGCTTTTGCAGTAGATTCGACCTAAGTCCGACAGGCTGCTAGGAACCTAACCTACATCTGCGAGTGGACGTGCTGGTGGGTGCCCCGCCCACCGGCATCTCTATTTTCAATGCATTTTTTGATGAATAAATCACAGTGATGTCGTGCATCATCAAGCGTAAGATACGGCCCGTAATTATCACCTTCGCGGGTATGGAAATACCAACCGGCGAGACTTTCATCATCTGACATCACATGGAAAAATCGGCCTGACCTTTGGAATGGCCTTGCGCGTTGTGTATAGGCACCCTGGAACATGTGTATCCTCCGTTATGATTGCGCGCATACAATATGACAATCGCCACAAATATGGCACACGCTGCAACCATGCAGAAATAATGCCACCCAAAACCAAGGGCTCACATTGAAACTCCTTGCCATCGACACCTCCACCGAAGCCTGTTCCGCAGCCTTGCTGATTGCAGGAGAAGTGCGTGAACGTCACGAAATCGCGCCGCGTGAGCATGCGCGGATGATCCTGCCAATGCTGGAATCACTGCTTGCCGAAGCGGGCCTGAAACTCGCCCAACTCGATGCACTCGCCTTCGGACGCGGACCGGGAGGATTCACCGGCGTGCGTATCGCCACCGGCGTTATCCAGGGGTTGGCCTTTGGCGCCGATCTGCCGGTGGCGCCTGTGTCATCGCTCGCGGCACTGGCGCAAGGTGCTTATCGTGAAACCGGCGCACAGCAAATACTGGCAGCCATCGACGCGCGCATCAGCGAAGTGTACTGGGGAGCCTACCGATTGGGGAATGCGGGATTGGTCACTATGGAGAATGACGAGGCCGTCTGCGCACCGCAGCATGTGCCCTTGCCAGTGGGCGCTGGCTGGTTCGGTGCAGGCAGTGGCTGGGCGACATACGAGGCAGAGTTACAAACCCGAATGGGCGGCGCGGTATCCACATGCGATGGCCAACGCTACCCGCGCGCATATGATGTCGCGCTGCTGGGCGCCGACATTTTCCGGCGCGGTTTAGCAGTCAGCGCTGAACAGGTGCTGCCAGTGTATTTACGGGATGAGGTGGCCTGGAAAAAAGTGGCTGAGCCAGATTCAGAGCGGGCATCGCCCACCGGAAAAGTTTTTCGCTACGATCCCCGAAGTCCGGCAGGTTCCTAGCCCTACTGTGTCACAAAGCGATCAAGGAAGGCGTAGAGTCGCTGCAAATAACTTTTACAAAAGCCTCACACATGCCGCGCCAAGATCAGCGCGTCTTCCCTGCCGCCCACTGCCGGGTAATAGCCCTTGCGCACCCCCAGCTCGTTAAACCCCATCGAATGATAGAGATGAATCGCGGCCTGATTCGAGGGGCGAACCTCTAGCAGCAGGCTATCGGCCTTGAGGCGGCTTGCCTGGGTCAATATGTGTTCCATCATCAGGCGTCCCAGCCCCTGTCCGCGCGACTCGGGTTTGACGCAGAGGTTCAGTACATGCGCCTCCCCGCCGCCCGCCATCATGACGCTGTAGCCATGGATTTCGCCATTGAGCTCGATCACCCACCCGCCATACCCCACCCGCAGGCAGTCGCGGAAGATGCCTTCCGTCCACGGAAACGGATAGGCGCGCAGTTCAATCTCCATGACGGCGGTCAGATCCTCCACGGTCATGGGCCTAATGTGGCAGGCGGTTACCTTTTTTTTTCGAGGCGCAGCGCCCTTCATGGGTGCCCTGAAAAAACCCTGCGCGCAAATTGCAGGTCTTCCCAGGCCTTGCGTTTTTCCCTGGGGGAGCGCAACAAATAGGCTGGATGATAGGTCACCACCACCGGAATGCCGGTATCCGCATAACTGTATCGCTTGCCGCGTAAGGAGCCTAGGGTGTCGCCTGTCTTGAGCAGATTGTGCGCCGCTATCCTGCCTACCACGAGAATGACCTTGGGCTGAAGCAGTGCAATCTGGCGATTAAGGTAAGTCTCGCACGCTGCGGCCTCTTCAGGCAGCGGGTCACGATTATTGGGGGGGCGGCACTTGACGACATTGGCGATGTATACTTCCTCGCGCTTCAGCCCTATGGCAAACAGCATGGCATTGAGCAACTTGCCGGCGCGCCCCACGAAGGGTTCGCCTTGACGGTCTTCGTCGGCGCCGGGGGCCTCGCCGACAATCATCCATTGCGCCTGGTGGCTACCTACGCCGAATACGGCTTGGGTACGCCCATTGTGCAGCGCGCAGGCGGTGCAGGCCATTGCTTGCGCTTGCAACTCATTCCATGAATCCCCTCTGCCCAAATCCCCCCTGCCCCCCTTTTTCAAAGGGGGGGTGGAAGGGTGGGCTTCAAGCTCGCCCCTGCCGTCGATTTCAGGCGCAGCCACAGGCGCCCGGCGCTCCCACGCCTGTATACCCATGGCATCAAGGTATTCCAACCGCTTGTCATTCATCGGCTTTTACCTATCCACCCACACAGCGGAAAGTGCTTCACAGTTGCGGATGGGCGCGCTCCGCCGGCGCGATGATCTTGTTCAGGGCATTGATATACGCCTTGGCAGAGGCAATCACGATATCGGTGTCCGCCCCTTGGCCGTTGACGATGCGGCCGCCCTTTTCCATACGCACCGTCACCTCACCCTGGGAGTCGGTGCCGCTGGTGATATTGTTTACGGAGTACAGCATCAACTGCGTGCCACTGTTGACGATAGACTCGATGGCCTTGAAAGCCGCATCCACCGGGCCATCGCCTTGGGCTGCACCTTGTTGTTCAGCGCCATTCATCCATAACGTCACCACTGCGTTGGGCATTTCGCCGGTCTCCGAGCACACTTTCGAATAAACCAGTTTGATGTGCTCGTTCTCCGCAGCAAGATTGGCCTCGGTCACCAAGGCCTGCAGATCCTCGTCATAAATCTCGTGTTTCTTGTCCGCCAAATCCTTGAAGCGGGAAAACGCGGCGTTCAACTCTTCTTCTGAATCGAAGCTGATGTCAAGTTCCTGCAAGCGCGTACGGAAAGCGTTGCGCCCAGAATGTTTGCCAAGCACCATGCGGTTGGCGGACCAGCCGACATCCTGAGCGCGCATGATTTCGTAGGTCTCGCGGCTCTTCAATACGCCATCTTGGTGTATGCCGGATTCGTGGGCGAAGGCATTGGCGCCGACGATCGCCTTGTTCGGCTGCACCGCAAAACCGGTGATACCCGACACCAGCCGCGAACACGGCACGATCTGGGTAGCATCAAGATCCACGTGACAGGAGAAAATATCGGGCCGCGTGCGCACCGCCATGACAATCTCCTCCAGTGCCGCGTTGCCGGCGCGCTCGCCCAAACCGTTGATGGTACACTCCACCTGACGCGCGCCGTTCAATACGGCGGAAAGCGAGTTAGCTACCGCCAAGCCGAGGTCGTTATGGCAATGCACGGAAAACACCGCTTTGTCGGCGTTCGGCACGCGTTCGAGCAAGGTACGAATCAACGCGCCGAACTGGTGCGGCAAATTGTAACCCACGGTATCGGGGATGTTGACGGTACGTGCACCAGCATCAATCACCGCCTCGATCACCCGACAGAGAAAATCGATTTCCGAGCGCCCAGCATCTTCCGGGGAAAACTCCACATCATCGGTGTATTGCCGGGCACGTTTCACCGCCTTCACGGCCTGCTCCACCACCTGATCCGGCTCCATGCGCAACTTCATTTTCATGTGGATGGGCGACGTGGCGATAAAGGTGTGAATGCGCGCCGCATTGGCACCACGCAAGGCCTCACCGGCACGGTCGATGTCTTTGTCCAGCGCCCGCGCCAAAGCGCATACGCGGCTGTCCTTGACGGCGTTCGCCACCGCCTGCACCGCCTCGAAATCGCCGGGGCTGGCGACTGGGAAGCCGGCCTCGATAACATCCACCCGCATGCGCTCCAGTGACTTGGCGATGCGCACCTTTTCATCGCGTGTCATAGACGCGCCAGGGCTTTGCTCGCCGTCACGCAAAGTGGTGTCAAAAATAATCAATTTATCGCTCATGATGTGCTCCGCTATTTGGCTATCATGTTACTTGAATGGTCCAGACATGAGCAATCGCTTGCATGCGCTTTATTTAGGGCCTAAAGCGCCGAGCAGGTCTGAATCGTTATGTTTTAAATGTGGGCTCCCAAGGGAGCCGAAAGGGATAGTTGTCTGCCTTACGGCAGCAGGCGTGACAGCGGAAGGAAGGCAAACTCGATGCGCAAGGGCGCGCTACCGGAAACGGCAGGCTGAGGGTAACTCTTCGCATGGATCATCAACATGGCTATTACGCTAATATAACCCGATCCAAAATGCAAGCGAAAAAAACCGCCTATTCGGGAGGCGGAAGCTGCGCTTTACGTTGCCCACGTTTTTTGTACATGCGGAACACGGCGGACACCGGCCCTGACAGCCCGTACAGCAAAAACACGCCAAGCAGCACCTCCGGCGGGCTAAGCGAGATAAATACAAAGATCAGCATCACCGCCACGACCGCGATGAAAGGCACCTTGTTTTTGAGGTCAAGGTCTTTGAAGCTGAGGTAGTATATGTTGCTGACCATCAGCACGCCCGCTGCAAGGGTGAGGAAGAACGCCATCACCGCCAAGTCCTTGCCGTTCAGGCCATAGTCGTTGCATACCCAGACCATGCCCGCGATCAATCCGGCGGCGGCAGGACTCGCCAATCCCTGGAAGTAGCGTTTATCTACTACGCCTATGCGGGTATTAAAGCGCGCCAGTCGCAAGGCAGCGGCGGCGGCATAGATGAAAGCGGCCAGCCAGCCGATTTTGCCGAGCGCGGACAAGGACCAGATGTATACCACCAGCGCTGGGGCAAGCCCGAACGAAACCATATCGGCAAGGCTGTCATATTCCTTGCCGAAGTCACTTTGGGTATTGGTGAGACGGGCGATGCGGCCGTCAATGCCGTCCATGATCATGGCGATAAAAATCGCCACCGCCGCCGGTTCGAAACGCCCGCTCATCGCCGCCACAATGGCGTAAAACCCAGCAAACAGGCCCGCCGTGGTAAACAGATTGGGTAGCAGGTAAATGCCCCTGCTGCGTGGGGCGCTATCGGTATCGGGTGTTTCTTCGTCCGTCACAGGCCATCACCCCTATCCCTATCACCCTCTCCCGCATGGAGAGAGGGTATTCCAGGCCGCGTGATCAATTCTTGCTCTGATCCACGATTTTGTTGGCCTTGATCCACGGCATCATGTCGCGCAGCTTGGCACCGACAACTTCGATCTGATGCTCGCGGCCAATACGGCGCTTGGCCTTCAGGGTGGCGGCGCCGGCCTGATTTTCCAGGATGAACTCGCGCGCGAACTCACCGTTCTGGATTTCCGTGAGAATACGCTTCATTTCCGCCTTGGTCTGCTCGGTGACAATGCGCGGGCCACGGGTAAGATCGCCATATTCGGCGGTATTGGAGATCGAGTAGCGCATATTGGCTATGCCGCCCTCGTACATCAGGTCGACGATCAGCTTGAGCTCATGCAGGCACTCGAAATAAGCCATCTCGGGAGCGTAACCGGCCTCCACCAAGGTTTCAAAACCGGCCTGCACCAGTGCGGTCGCACCACCGCACAGCACGGCCTGCTCGCCGAACAGGTCGGTCTCGGTCTCTTCACGGAAGTTGGTTTCGATGATGCCCGCGCGACCGCCGCCGTTGGCGCTGGCGTAGGAAAGCGCAATTTCCTTGGCCTTGCCGGAAACGTTTTTATTGACCGCAATCAGGCTCGGCACACCGCCGCCCTGGGTATAGGTGGAGCGCACCAGGTGGCCGGGTCCCTTGGGGGCGATCATGATCACGTCGAGATCGGCGCGCGGCTCGATCTGGCCAAAGTGGATATTGAACCCGTGGGCAAAGGCCAACGCCGCGCCCTGCTTGATGTTTGGCTCAATCGAATCACGGTACAAGCTGGCCTGGTGCTCATCGGGTGCCAGGATCATCACCACATCGGCGCCCTGCACTGCCTCTTCGATGCTTTTTACGGTAAGACCGGCTTTTATGGCTTTAGACTCGGAAGAAGAACCGGAGCGCAGCCCCACCACCACATCAATGCCGGAGTCTTTCAGGTTGTTGGCATGCGCGTGGCCCTGTGAACCATAGCCAATAATTGCCACTTTCTTTTTACGGATGATGGAAAGGTCGGCGTCTTTGTCGTAATAAATGTTCATGGTTTTTCCTTATTGCAATGTAAAATAAAAATTCGTTGTTTAGTCGTGCAGGCCATGCCGGCGAAGGCTACAGATGCAAACTTTTCTCCCCACGGGCGATCCCGGACACCCCTGACCGCACCGTTTCCAGTATCGAGGCAGAACCCACCGCCTGAATAAAGGCATCCAGCTTGTTACCCGTGCCTGTCAACTCGACAGTGTAAGTGCCCGTTGTCACGTCGATGATATGGCCGCGAAAGATATCGACGAGGCGCTTTAGCTCCTCGCGCGCATCGCCTGTCGCCCGGAGCTTGATCAGCATCATCTCACGCTCGATGTGCGGGCCTTCGGTCAAATCTATTAGTTTAACTACATCAACCAACTTGTTCAATTGCTTGGTAATTTGCTCGACGATTTCATCCGAGCCGCGCGTTACCAGGGTCATGCGCGACAGGGAAGGATCCTCGGTGGGCGCGACGGTGAGGGACTCGATGTTGTAGCCGCGCGCCGAGAACAACCCGGCAACACGCGACAACGCGCCAGACTCGTTTTCAATCAGTATGGAAATAATATGACGCATGATCAAGCCAACTCTCTTTCCGGCGACAAATGCATTTCATGATGGCCCTTGCCTTGGGCGATCATGGGGTAAACGTTTTCCGTCTGGTCGGTGATGAAGTCCATAAAGACCAGGCGGTCCTTGAGCTTCATGGCTTCGCGCAACGCCGGCTCGACATCGGAAGGTTTTTCTATTTTCATGCCCACGTGGCCATAGCTTTCCGCCAGCTTCACGAAGTCGGGCAATGCCTCCATGTACGACATGGCATAGCGGCCTTCATAGAAGAACTCCTGCCACTGGCGCACCATGCCCATGTAGCGGTTATTGAGATTGATGACCTTGATCGGCAAACCGTACTGACGGCAGGTGGACAGCTCCTGGATGCACATCTGAATGCTGGCCTCGCCAGTCACGCATGCTACGGTCGCATCAGGGTGCGCGAGCTGCACGCCCATCGCGGCGGGCAGGCCAAAACCCATCGTGCCAAGACCACCCGAGTTGATCCAGCGATTCGGCTTGTCGAATTTGTAAAACTGCGCCGCCCACATCTGATGCTGGCCCACGTCGGAGGTGACGAAGGCGTCGCCCTGCGTGACGTTATAGAGAGTTTCCAGCACGAATTGCGGCTTGATAAGCGCGCTGTTGCGATCGTATTTCAGGCAGTTGACCGCGCGCCATTCGTTGATCTGGCTCCACCACTGCGCGAGTGCCGCTTGATCCGGTGTGCGCTTGTCCTCTTTGAGCAGGCGGATCATTTCCTTCACGACATGATCCACGTCGCCGACGATAGGCACATGCACCTTGACGCTTTTGGAGATTGAGGACGGATCGATATCCACGTGAACAATCTGCGCCTCAGGACAGAAATACTCAACCTTGCCCACTACGCGATCATCAAAGCGCGCGCCGATGGCGATCAATACATCACAATGGTGCATGGCCATATTGGCCTCGTAGGTGCCGTGCATACCCAGCATGCCCAGAGACTGCTTGTCGGTGGCGGGATACGCGCCCAATCCCATCAGGGTGTTGGTGATGGGATAGCCGAGCATGCGCGTCATCTCAGTCAACGACGAGGATGCACCGCTCCAGATCACGCCGCCGCCGGTATAGATCATGGGGCGCTTGGCTGACAGCATTAAATCCACGGCTTTTTTGATCTGCCCCGGATGGCCTTTCATCACGGGGTGATAGGAACGGATCTCCACCTCTTCGGGGTAGGAATATTCTGCCCGGTGCATGGTGACGTCCTTGGGGACATCCACCACAACAGGGCCGGGGCGGCCGGTAGTCGCAAGGTAGAATGCCTTTTTGATAGTCGTCGCCAGGTCTTTAATGTCCTTCACCAGGAAGTTGTGCTTTACGCAGGGGCGGGTAATGCCGACGGAATCCACTTCCTGGAAGGCATCCGAGCCTATCGCCCAGGTGTGTACCTGGCCGGTGATGATGACCATGGGGATAGAATCCATATAGGCGGTAGCAATGCCGGTGATGGCATTGGTGGCGCCTGGCCCGGAGGTGACCAGCACCACACCGGGCTTGCCGGTGGAACGCGCGTAGCCATCGGCGGCATGCGTCGCCCCTTGCTCATGGCGCACCAGGATATGCTTTACATCTTCCTGCTGATACAGCGCATCATAAATGAACAACACAGCCCCGCCAGGGTATCCAAACACATATTCGACGCCTTCATCCTTAAGGCAATGGACGAGTATCTCGGCACCGGTCAATTCCACGTCATCATCTCCACTGGTAGAAAAACGCCCGTAACAACGGGCGGTTTACGCTTTCGTTATCGCGATCTTAGACGCTGATTATAATGCGGCACGCGGCCAAGGGATAGTGAAAAAAAAGGGCTATAACCTGACTTTTTGGGGGTGCTTTCGGCCAGACAGTTTCAATCAGTAAGATGCCGCGCCAGAAATTCCTCGGTCTTGCGCCAGGCTTCGTCGGCCAACTTGCTGTCATAGGCACTGGTTATGGGGTTGGCAAAACCGTGATCGGCATCGTATTGCGTGACGCTCAACGGCGCGGTACCCGCTTCACGCAGCGCATCCTCGAAAGCGGTGACCTTGACCGGGGTAATCCAGGCATCGCGCTTGGCGAAAATCCCCAGCACCGCACCGCCCTGTAACGTCCGCAAGCGCGCGAGATCCGTTATTAAAGGGCCATAGTAAATCACTGTGGCGGATACCGCGCCGGGATCTTGCAGTGTCGCCCACAAGGCCTGCCCACCACCGTAATCCCAGCCTAGCGTGGCAAGTTTGCGTCCTGGCGCTTTCAGATAATCCAGGCCGGCACGAAGGTCGGCATTGACGGATTCCTGGTCAACCGAGGTCATGATCTGCGTTGCCAGCACGGGATTATTGGAATAACGGCCATCATAGAGATCAACCGCCAGCGCTCGATAACCCAGACCAGCGAAACGATCCACCCAACCCTTGACGTAATCGCCCAGACCGCGACGATCATGAAGTATTAATATTCCGCGCTTGGCGTCTTCCGGTCCGGCGACATAGGCATCAAGCGTTGTGCCATAAGCAGTGGTCAGCACCACCCTCTTGCCGCTCACCGCGGCACTGACAGCCTGCGGTGCATCAGCAGCATAAAGGCCAACGGAAAAGCCGCCCAGAAAACAAAATAAAAATAACCGCATAACGTACCGGAACATCGCATATCCCCAAAAACCATGACCGCACCGGCTTTCACGATACCACGGTATTTTGCAACGAAACAACCCGTGGTTAAAGTCCGGTGCGCGCCCCTCCCCGGCTTAGTACCACGCCTGGATAGGTTCTTTGGTGTGCTTTGCCATTTCATGCTGATTCACCAACAGATCAAACAAATACCCTACCCGCCGCACCGCCACGCATGAAACCGTGCAAGAGCGCGCAACAACCCCTGCGGGGCATGGGCCCGGCGCCAAGCGCCGGCAGCGTATTTGTTGGCTTCCGCCAGCGTCGGATAGGGATGCACAGCGCCCAGGATCTTGTTGAGTCCCAGACCGTGCTTCATGGCCAGCACGAATTCCGCCAGCGACTCACCGGCATGGGCACCAACGATGGTGACGCCCAGAATCGTGTCCTTACCGGGCGGGGTAAGCACCTTCACGAAGCCGTGAGCCTCCTCCTCGGTGATGGCGCGGTCCAGATCTGCGATACCGTAATGAGTGACTTCGTAGGGAATGCCGCGCGCCTGCGCCTCCTGCTCATTGAGTCCGACGCGCGCCACCTCCGGGTCAGTATAGGTGACCCACGGGATGACGCGATAGTCCGCCTTGTATTGCTTGAACGGGCTGAACAGGGCGTTCACCGCCACGTACCAGGCCTGATGGGCGGCAGTATGGGTAAACTGGTATGGCCCGGTAACGTCACCGCACACATAGATATTGGGGTAGTTGGTGCGCAGATAGGGATCAGCGGCGATGGTGCCGTTATCAGCAAGACATACGCCCAACTCTTCCAGGCCGAAGCCCTGCACATTGGCTCGGCGACCCAAGGCGACGAGCAGCTTGTCGAACGGAATTTGCACCTCGTTGCCATGATGTTTGCAGATCAGGTATCTGGCTTCTCCCTCGGTGCGTACAGCGAGCGGATTGTGGTCGAGCAGGACTACGACGCCCTCGGCGCGCAGGCGTTCGGTGATGAAGAGCGAAACTTCATCGTCCTCCTTGTTCATGATCCGATTCGAGCGTTCCACCAGCGTGACCTGCACTCCGAGGCGCTGAAAGGCCTGGGCCAGCTCACAACCTATTGGCCCACCGCCCAGCACCAGCAACTGCCGTGGTCGTTCGCGCAAATCCCATATTGTGTCCGAGGTGAGATAACCTACATCTTCCAAGCCAGGGATAACAGGTACAGCGGGCCGTGCGCCGGTGGCGATGACGATATTGCGGGTGGTGAGCACGCGCCCATGCACCTCCACCTCGTAGGGCGAGCGGACACGCGCCTCACCCTGTATACAATCAACGCCCAGGGCGGTGTAGCGCTCCACCGAGTCATGGGGCGCGATCGTCTTGATCACCCGCTGCACGCGCTCCATCACATCCGCAAAGTCATAGTCCACCGTCGCCTTCTTAAATCCGAACTGCTGGGCACGGTGCGCATAGGACAGTATCTTGGCGGAACGGATCAACGCCTTGCTGGGTACGCAACCGGAATTTAAACAATCACCGCCCATCTTGTGACGCTCGATCAGAGCCACCTTTGCCTTCACCGCAGCGGCAATATAAGCCGTCACCAGACCGCCCGAGCCGGCGCCGATCACGACCAGGTTGTAATCGAAGCGCCGCGGCCGGGGATAGCGGCTCAACACCTGCCTGCCCTTTACGTAACCCACAGTCTTCTTCGCAACCAAGGGGAAAATGCCCAGCAGGGCGAAGGACAACAACAGACTCGGCGACAAGATACCTTGCAGGGAATCGAGACGCGCCAACTGGGTGCCCGCGTTCACATAGACCAGGGTAGCCGGCAACATGCCCAGTTGGCTCACCCAGAAGAAGGTAGTGGTGCGAATGGCGGTGAGCCCCATCACCAAATTGATCACGAAGAAAGGAAAGATGGGGATGAGACGCAAGGTAAAGAGATAAAAGGCCCCTTCGCGCGCCATACCCACGTCTATGGCACGCAGACGCTCACCAAAACGTGCACGCACCACATCCCGGAATAAAAAACGTGCGGAGAGCAGTGCCAATGTCGCACCGACAGTGCTGGCAAAAGAGACGACAATGGTGCCGGTCGCGAATCCGAACAAAGCCCCACCCGCGAGGGTCATGATCGTCGCCCCAGGCAACGAGAAAGCGGCCATGGCGACATAGGCCCCCATGTAGATGAGCAGAGTGCGAAGCGTGTGCTGCTGATAGTAACCGGCAAATGCCGTTTGTTGGGACTTGAGGTAATCCAGGGTGAAATAGCGGCCTACATCCTGCGTGAAGAACACATAGACTACGGCAATAGCTACCGCCACCAGAAACATCTTCGCCAGCATCCGCATCTTCATCAACCCTTACCCCACTGCTGTTTCGTGCCAAGAATACCGCATCGGACACAGCAATGCCTGCCTCTTGGGGCCTGCCAAAGTTAAGGGGATCGTAGCGAGCGCGAAGCACCCATCAAGGGCGTAATACCTGCCCTTGGGGCAAAAATCAGAAGAGTGGGAAAACGAAGGCGTTTTTTCGCTACATGATGCAGGGTGAGTTAATGCCTGCGTAACCCACCATGCGTCGCATAGCGACACAACGCATGTTTAATGAGCTAATCACATGTGCCGGCTGAATCGCCCATGCTTAGCATAGGACAGCAACCCCCGGAATTGTTCGCCGCTCATGTGAATCAAGTCCTCGTGGCTGCCCGCTTCGAAATAGATATCCGGCTGTTCCGCGAGACTGTCATCCCAGATCATTTCAACCCCATAGGCTGCGCCTAAGGGCGGTATCGCGCCGGCTTCACAATCTTTAAACAATGCAGATATTTCGCTTTCAGTCGCCAGGCCCAGCCTGCGTTGCAGTGCGCGATGCAACTCCCCCATTTCTAGTTTATGGGTGGAGGGCAGAGCGGCCATGAGATAGCCGCCCTCATCTTCCAGCAAAACCGCTTTCGCCAAACAGTCTCCTGAAATATGGGCTATTTGCGCGGTTTGCATGCTATTTTGTGTGCGGGGATGCGAGATCAAGTCATATTTGATCCCTTTGCGCATCATGTAACTTTCGAGCGTATGAGAGATGGTCATGGCGGCTTCCTCCATGTATGGATTGCCAGAAACATTGAGGGGGGAGCGTAGGACTATTCTCCACCCGAGGTGAGGCGGTATTTATCAGGTACCTTTAGAGGTTTATGATACTTTTTTTTTGAAAAGTCAAGGGCTCTGAAGCCCCGCACGACTGTTTTTAGAGCGTCGTGGCGAGCGCGGAGCACCCATGAAGGGCGTAATACCTGCCCTTGGGGCAAAAAAATGGATCCTCTTTCATTTTTACGGTAGATTCGTCCTGAATCCTCTACGCCTGAGTGACCACTGCCGGCACCAATGCCGTGGCTTTAATTGTGAAAAAAGGAATGGCTGTATGCATGCAACCTTACCACTCCTGAAACAGACCAACTTTCCGCCGCTGCGCCGCGCACGGCTCGAAACACTACAGGTCAACCTGGGCTACCGCTGCAACCAACAGTGCGTGCATTGTCATGTCAACGCCGGGCCGCAGCGCAAGGAGACGATGGCGCGGGAAACCATCGACGATGTAATCTCCTTCATGCAGACAGCGGGCTTGCCCACACTGGACCTGACGGGCGGCGCACCGGAACTCAACCCTCACTTCCGTTACCTGGTGCAACGCGCCCGCGATCTGGGTATGCGCGTGATCGACCGCTGCAACCTCACCATCATCGAGGAACCGGGGCAAGAAGATCTCGCCGGGTTTCTCGCTGCGCAACAGGTGGAGATAACAGCCTCGCTGCCATGTTATCTCGAAGAGAACGTCGATCAGCAGCGCGGCAAGGGCGTGTTCGAGGCGAGCATTCGCGCCCTGCGCAAACTCAACACACTGGGATATGGCCAAGAGAACACCGGTCACGTTTTGAACCTGGTCTATAACCCGCAAGGCCCCACGCTACCGCCGCCGCAAGCGCAACTGGAGGCAGACTACAAGGAACACCTCAGCGAGCACTACGGTATTGTTTTCAACCGCCTCTACACACTGGCCAACATGCCCATCCAGCGTTTCGGCAGCATGTTGGTGTCGAAGGGCCAGTTTCACAGCTATATGGCTCTGCTGCGCGCGGCCCACCAGGATGCCAATCTGGAAGGGGTTATGTGCCGCACGCTGCTCAGCGTGGACTGGCAAGGCTATGTCTACGACTGCGACTTCAACCAGATGCTTGGCCTGCCGCTGCGGCGCAATGGCAGGCCGCGCGCGCACATCAACGATCTGGTTGGGAACGATTTGCAAGATGATCCCATCGTGGTTGGCGATCATTGCTACGGCTGCACTGCCGGCCAGGGTTCAAGTTGTGGCGGCGCGTTAAAGAGTTAATCATGGGGAAACGCCACATCTCCATCATTGTGCCAACACTGAATGAGGCGCACGGCATCACCGCCACCCTGACTCCCTTGCAAGCGCTGCGTCAGGCCGAACACGAGGTCATCGTGGTGGATGGCGGCAGCACAGACGACACTGTGGTGCATGCCGCGCCGCTGGCGGATCGCCTGGTGACAGCACCACGCGGGCGCGCCCGCCAGATGAATGCTGGAGCTGCCGCAGCAACGGGAGACGTACTGCTGTTTCTGCACGCCGACACCATGCTGCCCCTCGATGCCGCGGCACACATCACCGCCGGCCAGAGTCACCACTGGGGCCGTTTTGACGTGCGATTAACGGGTGCCCACCCCCTGCTGCGCATCGTGGAGAGCATGATGAACCTGCGCTCGCGCCTCACGGGCATCACCACCGGGGACCAGGCGTTGTTCGTGGAGCGGGCCTTATTCCTGGCGGTGGGTGGATTTCCCGAGCAGCCTTTGATGGAAGACATCGCGCTGTCCCGGACATTAAAACGTTATGGTCGCCCCCTGTGCCTGCGTGCCAAGGTCACCACGTCGAGCCGGCGCTGGGAACAAAACGGCGTGTGTTCCACCATCCTGCTCATGTGGCGCCTGCGCCTCGCCTACTTTCTGGGCGCCGACCCGGCGCGCCTGGCCCGCCTGTACCATCGCCCTTAAATGGACTCTGTGCATATTCTCGTCTTCGCCAAGGCCCCTGTCGCAGGGCAAGTAAAGACACGCCTGACCCCCGTACTCAATGCCGAAGCGGCGGCGCGCTTGCACGGTGAATTGATGCTGCACACGCTGCATACGGTATGCGCTGCCAACGCCGGCAATGTCGAATTGTGGTGCGCACCTGATACGCAGCACCCGTGGTTCGCGGCATGCCAGGCACACTATCCTGTCACCTTGCATGCACAGCAAGGTGACGGCCTGGGAGAGCGCATGCGGTATGCCGCCACCATGGCGCTGTGCCGAGCCACAGCGGTGATTCTCGTCGGCACCGACTGCCCGACATTGTGCGCCGAAGATTTGCACGCGGCCCAGAAGGCGCTGCTCACGACGGATGCTGTGCTGGGGCCAGCCACAGATGGCGGCTACTGGTTATTGGGGTTGCGACACCACGATGCGGCGTTGTTCCGCGATATCGAATGGGGTAGCGAACAGGTGCTGGCTGTTACGCGCCAGCGTCTGCGCGCCCTCGGCTGGACATGGCACGAACTGGCGACACGCTGGGACGTAGACCGACCGCCTGATCTTGAGCGACTCCAGGATGAGCACAAGCTCTGGACCCAATGAATCAAGCCTGGGGTGGCCCGCTCCGCTTGATCCTGCTTACATCTGATTGACTGACTGGCAGCCACGCTGATATTCCGCAATTTCTTCTCGTTGCTTTTCCAATGCCTGCGCTGTCAAGATCGTGCGGCGGCCATCACAGACTTCGCCACCAAGTGTTGTGGCCAGCCGTGTTGCAATGCTGTACATCCGATCAAATGCAGCCAGACCATCAATAGGGCCGGGCAGACGAAGAAACAGGGTCAAGCCGGGCGTGGCGGCATTTTCTATGACGTTGATGTCAAAGCTGCCCGGGTTAAGCGCATTGGCAAGACTGAAAAGTGGCGCGCCGTTATACATATAGTGAAAAATCTGCATCTCGCCGAATAGCAGGCCCGCGTCGTGCATGGCGTTGAGAATAGCCGCACCGTGGAACACGTGACCCTGATGCGCCATGATGTTCAACACCACGATCAAATCTTCGGGCACCTTGTGCGAATTCGTTGCCGGTGGCGAGTCCATGGATGGACGCCGCGCCTGCGCTTCCTGCACATCCTTGTCCATCGGAGGTTGAGCAACGCTGGGAGCAGTTGCCGATGCGATATCGTCAGAAGTCGATATGGAGAGGTCTTCAGCTACATCCACACTCAGCCCATGCCTGCCAGAACGAGAGGTGATGATGGGTGTTATCTCCCAATCTTCTTCTGCATTGAGTGAATCGTGCGCAACCTTATCGGCGCTGGACTGGTGCGGCGAAGCAGAAACATCTGCCCCAATAACGCCCTTGTTCTTTTTCTGGCCTGGACGCCACAGCAGCAATACTACCGCAACCGCACCGGCACCGCCGAGAATCGTTAACATGCTTTCCGGATCCACTTACAAAACCCTCCTGCTTAACCTGTTGCAACCATTTTAACTGCTTCTTCCACATCAACCGCGACCAGACGTGATACGCCGGGTTCGTGCATGGTGACGCCAATCAACTGATTGGCCATTTCCATGGTGGCCTTGTTATGGCTGATATAAATAAATTGCACGCGCTCGGACATTTCTTTCACCAGCTTGCAGAAGCGCCCGACATTGGCCTCATCGAGCGGCGCGTCCACCTCGTCCAGCATGCAAAACGGCGCGGGATTCAGCTCAAAGATGGCGAACACTAATGCCACCGCAACGAGCGCTTTTTCACCGCCAGACAGAAGATGAATAGTGCTGTTGCGCTTGCCGGGAGGACGCGCCATCACCGTGACCCCGGTATCCAGCAAATCTTCCCCGGTCAATTCAAGATAGGCTTCTCCACCACCGAACAGACGCGGGAACATGGCTTGCAGGCCGGAGTTGACTTTATCAAAGGTCTCTTTGAAGCGGTCGCGGGTTTCTCGGTCGATCTTGCGTATCGCGTTTTCAAGCGTGGTGAGCGCCTCGCTCAGATCGGCATGCTGGGCGTCGAGGTAGTTCTTGCGTTCCGACTCCTGGGCAAATTCTTCTATCGCCGCCAGATTAATCGCCCCGAGACGGCTGATCTGTTGCGCTATACGCTCCACTTGCCCTTGCCAGTCAGTGTCCGCCGCGCCCTCCGGCATCCCGGCAAGCAACACCTCCATGGCGAAATCGGATTCGCTGATCTGCTCCTGGAGGGTTTCGCGCCGCACCTTGACCTCCTGCCAGGCCATACGCAGCTTATCGAGATCACCTTGTCCCTGGCGAATCTTTTGTTCTGTCACATTGCGCTGCTCGTTCAACTGACGCAACGCGTGATCACACTCTTCCACACGGCGGCGCGCCTGCGCCAGTTCCGACTCCACGGCAAGGCGCCGGGCCAGCATCTGTTCAAGTTCCGCAGCCAGGTCTTCCAGGGGCTGGCCACCCTCCTCCACAGCCATGCTCAATTCCTCGCGGCGGTGGGTCAGTTGATTAAGCTGATCCTGCATGCGGCGCAGCCTTTCCTGGGTGGATGTGATCTGTGCGCGCACTGTTTGAATGCGCAATGCAATTCCGTGCGCCGCATCGCGATCAGTGCGGGCCTGCGTGCGAATCTGTTCCAGTTGGCGACGATGCTCGTCACGGCTGCGTACCAGCGTGTCGCGATGCTGGGCATGAGCTTCGGCTGCGGCCAAGGCATCATGCAATCGCATGCGCACCTCTTCCATTTCCTCTGCGCCACCCTGCTTTTGCGCGAGTATATCCTCCAGCTCGATACGCAGGCGGTTGTTGCGCGCATTCATTTGCTCCAGCCGGGCCTGCTTGCCGCTAAGTTGCGCCTGCGCCTCGGCGCGGCGCTGGCTGGCGGCGCTCAACGCTGCCTGACTCTGATCGCGCGCCGTCTCAAACGATTTTAGATGTGTGGCGCTGCCATGCTGCATCTGCTCGATCTCGTCGATACGCGCGGCCAGTTCCTCCATTTGCAGCGACAGGTTTTTGATCTCCTGTTCACGGGCCAGCACCCCGGCCTTCTCATCCACATCGCGCACCACGCGCAGCCAGTTGGCGCCCAGCCAGATCCCCTCGCGGGTAATCACTGATTCATGCGGCGCAAGATGTGAACGCAGCGCCAGTGCCTGGACCATGTTATCCGCAGCATAGACACCCGCCAACAACGCATCCAGCCGCCAGGGCGATTGCACCTTGCCAAGTAAGGGCGCAGCCAGCGCGCCATGATTCACCGGAACCAGCGCCGTCACATCGAACGCCCCCATACTGCCGCGTTGAAGAGTATCCAGCATGGCGGCAACGCTATCCATGCCTTCTACGCAAACAGATTCCAAATGGAGGCCCAGCACATGCTCTACTGCGCGCTGCCATTCCGGTTCAACGGTCAATCCCTGGGCCAGGCGTTGCTTATCTCCCAAGCCGTGCTGTTTGAGCCAGGAGGTTACCGCGCCCGCGCCCTTGCCCAAGGCCTGCTGCTGAAGGGCTTCCAGCGAGCTGTGGCGCCCTTTCATGCCTTGCAAGCGGCCACGCTCGGTGTTCAGCTCGCTGGCAAGACGGTTGTGATTGTCACGCTCCGTGGCAATACGCGCCTGATGGCTTTGCACCTCCTGCTGCAACCGCTCCACGCGCTCATCGAGCTCCTCACGCTGCTCGCTGAGCGCGGCAATCTCCTCTTCCAGCGTTGTGGTTGACAGCCCGCCCCGCTCTTCCTCAAGGCGCACCAAACGCTGTTCAAGCTGCCGCTGCTGCTGTTCCAGATGCTGAATACGCGCGCGCTCCACTTCGGCGGAACGCACCTGGGCGCTGGCTTGGACGTTGAACTCATCCCATTCATGTTGCCAGGCGTGTTGCGCGGCTTCCGCCTCGGTCAAAGCAGCAGCAGAGATGCCTTCGGACTCCTTGGCTTGCGCGAGAGACAGCTCGTCATCCTGGAGCGAGTATGTATGTTCTTCAATGAGTTGGCGATCATTGTTAAGGTGATTTTGCGCTTCACTCCAGGACTGTTCGATACGAGCCAGTTCACGTTGTTCTTGCTGACGCGTCTCTTTGGCATGGTGCAAGGCCTGCTCCAGGCGCGCAATGTCCGCACCAACGCTGTAAAACTGTGCTTGTATCTGACTAAAGGCCTCGCTTTGATCAACGTGT
Source organism: Gammaproteobacteria bacterium (assembly GCA_040183005.1). Classification (NCBI taxonomy): domain Bacteria; kingdom Pseudomonadati; phylum Pseudomonadota; class Gammaproteobacteria; species Gammaproteobacteria bacterium. Next base: position 269,431 of record JAMPIW010000007.1, on the reverse strand, counting down.
TGCTCACGTTGCTGTTCAAGTGTGGCCTCGATCCGGCGCAATTCGGCAAGCTGCGCCTCCAGGGCTGTTTCCTGGGACTGAATGCGCCGTTCCTGCTCGTGCAGATCAACATCGAGCACCCGCCAGCGCAACGCCAGTAATTGGGCCTTGAGCAAGCGCTCCTGCTGTTTCAACTCCTTGTACTTTTCAGCGACATTCGCCTGCCGTTGCAGGGTTTGAAGCCGTTTCTCAAGTTCATCCCTTATGTCATTTATTCTGCTCAAGTTTTCTTGTGAATGGCGCATCCGCGTTTCAGTCTCGCGGCGGCGTTCCTTGTACTTGGAGATGCCGGCGGCTTCTTCAAGAAAAATGCGCAGTTCATCCGGCTTGGCCTCGATCAGGCGCGAGATCATCCCCTGCTCGATAATCGCATAGCTGCGTGGACCCAGCCCTGTGCCGAGGAAAATGTCGGTAATGTCACGGCGACGGCAGCGTGTGCCGTTGAGAAAGTAAACGGATTGCCCATCACGCGACACCTGACGTTTCACGGCTATTTCGGCATACGCCGCATACTGGCCGCCCAGGCTACCGTCGCTATTATCAAAAATCAGCTCGATAGAGGCCTGCCCCACCGGCTTGCGGGAGGTGGAGCCATTGAAAATAACATCTGCCATGGAATCGCCACGCAGATGTTTGGCCGAGCTTTCGCCCATCACCCAGCGCACCGCGTCGATGGTGTTCGATTTGCCACAGCCGTTCGGCCCTACGATACCAATAAGGTTTCCAGGAAGATGAATCGTGGTGGGATCGACGAATGACTTGAAACCGGCGAGTTTGATCTTCTTCAGGCGCATTGAACGTCAGGCATCACAATATAAAGCGGGTAGTATACAAGACAACCCAATGCGGGTGAGAATGCCGTGACACAAACAACAACGGCAAAATAACCGCATGATTGAGAAGTTATTCACAGAAGCAGCCCGCCTCACACCGACATTTTTCGCCGCCATAGGCATCTTTCTCGCCTTCTGGTTCGCCGCCAATGTCGCCCGCACGCTGTTGCGCGGCATCGGCGCGAAGGCCGACCAAGGTAAAAACGATGTCTTCAACCTGTTGGGCCAGATAGCCAAAGCCGTGCTGCTGATCACCGGCGGTATCACGGCGCTGGGCACACTCGGGGTCAACGTCACTGCAATGGTGGCCGGATTGGGCTTGACCGGTTTCGCATTGGGCTTCGCCCTCAAGGACGCCTTATCCAATCTGCTGGCGGGCATATTCCTGCTCATCTACCGCCCTTTCAAACGCGGCGATCAGATCACGGTTGCGGATTTCAGCGGGACCGTAATCAGCATCGACCTGCGCTACACCACCTTGCAGGGAAACGAGCAAAAAATCCTGATCCCCAACTCCGTACTCTTCACCAACGCCATCGTACTTGATGAGGCAGGCAAACAAAGAATACAGCCAGTGTCCGCAGCGAAAATCATAAGGGATGAGCCTGCCGATGAAGACCAAACGTCATCCGACATCTGACGCCATAGCACAGGGATCGTTAAACTTCATTCCCCACCACTTGCGCGTCATCCGCAAGCCCTAATCCATCATGTTCATGAATACGACACAGCGGTGTAAGCGCGCAGAATTTGCATGTCTGTGGCGGATTTTTCGGGCCAACCGGGGCATGGCCGGTGCGAAACGCTGCACCCAGGTTGTGCAGCGTAACCTTCCACCCCTCGACGAGGCCATTCCATGAAGATATATTCTCAATCTCGCCGATAGCCGTTATGCCGGGGGCTATTCCGTCATATTGCGCCAGCCCTTTGAATTTCATGTCACTGTTTCTGACTTGCGCAAACATCAGCGCCGCCACCTCTTGCTCATTAAAGGCGCAATACAGAGGCAACTGGGGTTCGTCCGGGCGCTCACCAAACCAGCCGTTTATATTTGAAATGCCTGTCTTATAATCGATGATGACCTGCCTACCGTCCGGCAGTTGGTCAATGCGGTCGATACGGGTGGTCACGTTAATCCCGCCAACTTGCACAATACGTTCCTGTTCCGGCTCAAACACCGTAAAAGGCGCACGCTGTTTTTCCAGCGCCAACCAGGCTGTGACGAGCCTCTCCAATCTATTCTTTTCCAGCTCCGTGAATTTTTCAGTGAAGGTAAGCCGCCGTTTTCCTGCCATAGCGCCAACAGCTGCTGCAACGGCCTGCTTGACGATATCGTTTATCGTTTCATCGGAAGCACTGCACAGCTTTTCGTGCGAGTGAAGTTTTTGCCACACCTGCTCCAATGACGAGTGCAAAAGCTGCCCTCGTTCCATGGGATTCAAGCCGATCTGGGTGGTTGCCAATGGCCGCGCGCCCAGGCGATATTCGGCAAAGGCGCGAAATGGGCATGCTGCTTGTTGCTTGAAAATTCCGGTGCCACCGGAGGCCAGCGAGCCCTCCGGCAACGAAGGGGCCTGATAATCTTCCATACTCTCGATGTCCGCAGACTGGTGCGTGACAGCTACATAGGAAGTTATTTGCGCCACGCTCATATAGCCCGGCACCACCCCCGGCGCGGCTTCTTCCAGACCGGCAATGAGCGGTGAGGGGCGCAGATGGCGATCGCCGTCGCGCTGCGGGTAGCTCATCACCACTTCCGGAGCACTGGCGAGCAACCTTTCTGTCATGCGCCGGGCGAATGCCAGTTCGCGCGCCGCAGAGGCATGTGGCAGGCTTTGAGTGCGTTGCAACGAGAGCGGCAGAAATGGATTGGGGCGTGGCGGCGTCGGCCATACCTCGTCGTGCAACCCCATCACCCAAAGGTGGTCAAAGTGCATCCCCGCCGCCTCCATCACACCCAGGATCTGTATCGGGACATCCATCCCCTGCGGCTGAAACAGCGTGTCGGCGGCCATCTTCCGCAGACCGGCCAGCACCTCATCGAGGCTTTGCCTAGCCACCACCTCATCCAGCCGCGCATAATCCGCCAGCAACTCGCGCCAGGCCATTGCCGTTTGATGTTCATGGCTGCTCAGCGAACGTTCACCTGGCCAGCCCATGGCCACCAGCAAGCGAGGGAATGTTGCCGCCCATGCACTGGGAGGCTGATGGCGCGGCAAGGTATGCATTACCTCGATACACTGCTGCAGGCGCGCGCCGAGCAGCGGGCAGGCATCCGCTGTAATGGCGTGGCGCTTTATCTCCTCCACGCTGACCGTCAACTCGCCAAAGCGGCGTAACCGAGCATCCAGCAGTCCCCTGCGCGTCATTTCCTGCTCGCTCCCCGCCAAAAACGGCGAGCACAACAAGGCGCCCACCTTTTCCAGCGGCAGCTTTCCCTGCGCCATTTCGATAATCAGCAGGGCGGCATTGATGAGGGGCTGATCGGACAAGGGTGTACCCAGGGAGATATTGTAGAGCGATACATCCTCTGTCTCACCGGGCAAGATGGAGTCAGGCAACAGCACGTCATTAAAAATTCGCGCCACCTTTTCCCGTAGTGTAGCCAGGTCGTGGATGACCACACCTATCGCCCCGCCATTCCCCTGTTCCTCCAGCAGATGGCGCGACCAGCGCGCCGCAGCAATAATCTCAGCATCGGAATCGGCAAATCCAACGCGCCGCGCCCGGCTCTGAGGGAAGGTCGGCAGTTGCACTTCGCTCACTTCACTGCCTGCCGCCCGCAACGCCTCGAAAAGGGCTTGTTGCTGTGGCGTCAACTCATCGAACCCCGCCAACAGGAGATGGCGTGGCGCCTTCAATGCGCCGGCGTGAATCTGCCACGCGATAAAATCCGGCAACCGGGCATTCTCTATCCATCCAGACACACGGCGGAGCTCTTCAAAAGACCGCGCCCATCGCTGGAATGTCAGGACATCCTCATTGAAGACATTATTCCTGCCATCAAGCGTGACCTTCCATTGCATGAGCAATGCCCACGCCTCCAGCGCGTCCTGTGCCGTAGCGGAGACGCGCAATAGCCCCCGCCCTTCCGGCGACTCGGCGATGATCCGTTCCCACAACGTCAGTTCCTGGTGGGAATTTAGCAGCGTGGGACTTTCTCCCATAGCGGCGCTCTCCGCTATATCATCCCAACACCGTCCCAGCCAGGCGGGCAATGGCAGAATGTCGGCGCTTCGCCATGCCGTGCGCCCTTTTGCCTCTTGACGGGCATCAAACATACAACACAAATGACGCGTCAGACGCCTGTTGGCGGTCAATAATGTTGCACCCTGCTCAAGCGCGAAGAAAATGTCGTGCATCATAACGAATGAGTAAACCAGACTCCTGGATTGGGCGACACAGCCACGGCAGACAGGGTAACATATACAACCATCTCAACATCTTTCGCATAGATACGCGCAACCACCATCAGACAAGCAAAAAACAACCCCGCGCCCAACTCTAAAGCCAATGTATTTAATGAAAAATAAAGTCTATCTCATTATTTTAAAATCATTTTTATTTTTAACGGGGCTTGCCTGCGCTGGTGTTGCATTTGCCGCAAATACTGGCGGAGAAGGCGCCTCCCCACTCGACCTCACCGGCACGGGCTTTGGTCTGCTGGCGTTGTTGCTCTTCGTGATCGCCTACGCGCTGGTCATTAATGAAGAATTCCTCCATCTGCGCAAGTCCAAGCCAGTCATCGTCGCCGCCGGGGCGATCTGGATGCTGGTGGGGATAGCGTATGCCGTACACGGGGACAAAATCACCGCTGGCGAGGCCCTACGCCACAACATTCTTGAATACGCCGAGATCATGCTGTTTTTGCTCGCTGCGATGACTTATATCAACACCATGGAAGAGCGTGATGTATTCAATGCCTTGCGCGCCAGAATGGTGTCCGCTGGTTATTCCCTGCGTAAAATCTATTGGATATCCGGTGTAATGGCTTTCTTCATCTCATCCGTCGCTGACAACTTGACCACCGCCCTGCTGATGGCGGCGATCACGCTCGCGGTGGGCACCGGTTATCCCGGCTTCATCGTGGTGTCGTGCATCAGTATTGTAGTGGCCGCCAATGCCGGGGGCGTATTCAGCCCATTCGGCGACATTACCACGTTGATGGTGTGGCAAAAAGGCATCGTCAAGTTTCATGAATTCTTCGACTTGTTTCTTCCGGCGCTAGTGAACTGGCTGGTGCCGGCCGTACTCATGTCGTTTGCCATCCCGAAAGCACAGCCCATAGCCATCAGTGAACGCATCGAGGTTAAACAGGGAGGTTTCGTCATCATTGGCCTCTTTGTGTTTACCCTGGTCATGACTGTATCCTGCCATCAATTCCTGCACCTGCCACCTGCACTGGGCATGATGACTGGCCTGGGTTTGCTGCAAATCCATGGTTATTTTCTGAAACGGAATGACCAAAACAGGCAACGCACCCTACCATACCAGCCCGAACTGGAACCCCTTGGACTTGATATCTACACCAACCCGCATGACCGCCCCTTCGACATTTTTAACAGCCTGCGGCGTGTCGAATGGGATACCTTGTTGTTTTTCTATGGGGTGATTCTGTGCGTAGGCGGGTTGGGCGCACTGGGTTATCTCACGTTGCTGTCACAAACGATGTACACCGATCTTGGCTCTACCACCGCCAATATTCTGGTGGGCCTACTGTCCTCCGTGGTGGATAACATCCCCGTCATGTTTGCCGTACTCACCATGAACCCGGACATGTCTCATGGCCAGTGGTTGCTGGTGACCCTGACTGCCGGGGTAGGCGGTTCACTGCTGTCGATAGGCTCCGCAGCAGGCGTGGCGGTGATGGGCCAGGCGCGCGGCACTTACACCTTCTTTGCCCACCTGAAATGGTCCTGGGCGATTGCGCTGGGCTATGCGGCCAGCATTTGGGTGCATTTTTTATTGAATGCGGATTTGATGTAAAGATGCAAATATTCTACATGATATATTGCGCCGTATTTTTGTAAGCAAATGCCTATTTTTTTGTAATCACCTAATTTAATATCCATAATATTTTTGTGTATATATTTTGAAGAAATCATTTAATTGCATAATTATTAAAACAAAAACATCAGGCAACATTAAAATCACAGTCTCTACCCCATTCTTTTTGTCTCACATTGGAGACGCGCATTATTAATGCGCAACGCTTAAAAAAAGCCATCATAGCGAGTACAGTAACTTACTTATCAAAGAACTTTCTTGGGATCTGAATATGAGACCTTCTAAAGACTCTAATTTGGATGCCTTAAAAAATGCCGGCTTTTCCAACACACCTGGTATCGAGAAAACAGGCCATGAATAAAATCAGGTTTGAAGACGACATTGCCAATACAATTTTCTCAGCGAATCTTGCCGACCATATTAACAAAGAATTTAACGCCTTTCTGCAACTCACCGATGATGATATACAGTTAACAAAGCGTTACCATCACCACTTTCTGGAAGGTGCCGCCTGTTTCTCGAAGATCTTTTACGATTACCTTCTGTCTTCCCCGGCAACCGCCACCATATTAAAAGACTATCAGAGCGGCGGCAACTCGATTTCGACGCTAGTAGCAAGCCAATTACAGCACCTCTCAACCTTTCTTGATGCGAATATAAATGATGAGTCCGCCGCGCAATTGATGCATATCGGCAAGATTCATTACCAGGCCAACATTGCACCAGAATGGGTGATGGGAGCCTACCGGCTCTATCTGGACCACCTGCTATCCATCATCAGTGCTGAAAGTGAAATTCTTGAGGAGTATCGCAACCCACTCACCGCAGCACTCATCAAACTGTTATTCCGTGACATGGGGCTGATGCTGAAAGGCTACTGGGATAACGCATTCCAGGCATTGCAGGAAGAGCAGCGCAAAGTCGGGGAATTGCAAGTTCAGGTCTCCAGCCTGCTGGCGAATATTCCGCAAATATTATGGTCTGTCGATGTGGCTCAAAACCGGCTTTTGTATATCAGCCCCAACACGCGGCAAATTTGCGATATCGACATGGAGACCCCCATTCCATGCCTTGACAACACCATTATGGAGGACAAGGAAAACATTCAGCTGGCTTGGCAACAGGCACTGAAAGGCGAGCGCATCGAAGTGGAAAGCAGGATGCACACGGCAACGGGGGACCCGCACTGGTTCCGCAGGGTATTCAATCCCTTTTTCGATACTAACGGTAATGTGGTGCGTATCGACGGGCTGATGGAAGATATCACCGAATCAAAACAAGCTATCGAGCGCCTGCAATATCTGGCCACCACCGATGTTCTAACCGGGCTTGCAAATCGCACCTTGTGGTATGACCGCCTTAATCAAGCCTTGGTTACGGCGCGCCGCAAAGAGGGGCAGGAAGTGGTGTTGATGATTCTCGACCTGAACAATTTCAAAATCGTTAACGACACGCTGGGGCATGCCACTGGGGATGAGATATTGTCCCAGACAAGCCAACGCTTACGCGCGGTGCTGCGCGAATCAGATACCCTGGCGCGTTTGGGGGGCGACGAATTCGCGGTGTTGCTACCCGATGTTGCACATGGCAAGGAGGCGGCGGAAAAGATTGCCAAAGCTATCCTTGGCTGTTTTGCGGAACCATTCCACTGCGAGGCACACGAAGCTCATGTAGGCACGTCCATAGGCATAGCGGTATTTCCTGAGCACGGCCTGGACGCCAAAATCCTGATGAATCGCGCCGATGCAGCGATGTATGAAGCTAAAAGCAAAGGCGGAGGTTTCCAGATCTATCGTTCCGAGTCAGACATCAATAATGGACAACGTCTGCGGATATCGGCCGACCTCAGACATGCGCTGGAGCATAAGCAGTTTGTGCTGCGCTATCAGCCGAAAGTGGACATCAAAACCGGAAAAATCCACAGCGTTGAGGCATTGTTACGCTGGCGCCACCCCCATTATGGCCTGATCAATCCCGCGGATTTTCTTCCCTTGGCGGAACGCACCGGCATGATCAATGAAATCACACAATGGGTACTAAGCAATGTATGTTCCCAGCAAAAAAAATGGCATGCATCAGGGCTGAGTTTGCCGGTCACGGTAAATGTCTCGGCGCGCGCCCTTCACGACCCCCGAGTGGTCGAGAATGTCGCAAAGATCTTGCATGCCAGAGGGGCGCCAACAGCCAGTTTAGGGCTTGAAATTACTGAGGCCGTACTAATGTCCGCCGCCGCACATGGCGATCACAATCTAGAAAGGTTAAACGAATTGGGACTAGCCATTTCTATCGACAATTTCGGCGTGGGTTATTCTTCCCTTTCTTACCTAAAAAAGATGCCGATACAAAGTATAAAAATCGACAAATCCTTTGTGAACGGCATGGAAAGCAATGAAAGCGACGCTACTATCGTGCCTCAACTATTGAGCTTGGCCATAACCTGGGGTTCCAGGTGGTGGCGGAAGGTGTGGAAAGCAGCAACGTATGGGAGTCACTTGCAAAAATGGGCTGTGATTACGCCCAAGGCTTCTACATCAGCCACCCGCTATCGGCGAATGAGTTGCTGCGCTGGACGCAGCATTAGAGAACCTCTGATTCCATTTCCAAATCAATCGTGGAATCGTAGGGTGCGTTCCACGCACCACAATCATTGGTGCGTGGAACGCACCCTACGATATTTCACTTTTTATTGCGAAACGGAATAACTATCTGCCCGCCCTGCTACTCCACACTGACCTTATCAACGCGCTGAAACCCCCTGGGCAACAGACTGCCGCGCCTGCCACGCTCACCCGCATAGTGCTCCAGATCAGCGGGCTTCAAGGTGAAATGGCGTTGCCCGGAGTGGATGGTCAGATTGCCGTCACGCGACACCACTGCAATCGCAACGACAAACTCCTCGCGTGCGGCAACCTTCGCCGAGGGAACACCAATGATCTTGTTGCCCTTACCCTTGGTCAGCGCAGGCAACTCGCTCACGGGATGAAGCAGCAGATGGCCGGTGTTGGTGATGGCTGCTACGCGATCGGTGTCCGCTTGCTTAATCAATATCGGCGGCAATACCCTCGCACCCTCGGGCAGGGTCAACACGGTCTTGCCGTTTTTGTTTTTGGCGTAAAGCTCGTCCATCTTCACGACAAATCCATAACCGGCATCGCTGGCTATCAGATAAAGATCTTCCGGGTTGCCGATAATCACACTGGTAAACGTGGCGCCCGGTGGCGGGCTAACGCGCCCGGTCAGCGGCTCACCCTGGCCACGCGCGGACGGCAGGCCATGGGCAGGCAACGAATAGCTGCGGCCAGTGGAATCGAAAAAAACGGCAAGCTGATTGCTGCGTCCTGAGCAAGCCGCGAGGAAGGTATCGCCCGCTTTGTAACTGAGCGTTGTGGGATCGATGTCATGACCCTTGGCGGCGCGTACCCAGCCTTTTTCCGAGAGCACCACCGTTACGGGTTCCGTGGGGATCAGTGCCGTTTCGTCCATCGCCTGAGCCGCGCGGCGTGTGACTAGCGGCGAGCGGCGTGCATCACCGTATTTTTCCGCATCTTCCATCAGCTCTTTGCGGATCAGCGTCTTGAGGCGCTGTGCCGAACCCAGTGTTTTTTCCAGGCCATCGCGTTCGGCAGCCAGCGCATCCTGCTCGCCACGTATCTTCATCTCTTCAAGCTTGGCAAGATGCCGCAGCTTCAATTCGAGAATCGACTCAGCCTGCATATCGCTGAGCGCGAAGCGTTCCATCAACACCGCCTTGGGATGATCCTCGTAGCGGATGATGGCGATAACCTCATCGAGATTCAGATAGGCGATCAGCAAGCCATCAAGGATATGCAACCGTTGCAGAACCTTGTCCAGGCGGTATTGCAGGCGGCGGCGAACCGTGGTGGCACGGAAGGATAGCCATTCGCTAAGTATGACACGCAGGTTCTTCACCTGCGGCCGTCCATCTATGCCAATCATGTTCATGTTGATGCGATAGCTGCGCTCCAGATCGGTGGTGGCAAACAGATGCGCCATCAGCGCCTCCACGTCGACGCGATTGGAACGCGGCACGATGACCAGTCGCGTGGGGTTTTCATGATCGGACTCGTCACGCAGATCTTCCACCATCGGCAGTTTCTTGGCATTCATCTGTGCGGCGATCTGCTCCAGCACCTTGGAGCCAGACACTTGATGCGGCAAGGCGACAATTACAACGCCATCACCTTCCTTCTCGTAACGGGCGCGCATACGGACACTGCCGTGGCCGGTCTGATAGATACGTAGGATATCCTCACGTGGGGTGATGATCTCGGCATCGGTGGGAAAATCCGGCGCTTGAACGTGCTCGCACAATTGTTCAACCGTTGCATTCGGTTCATCCAGCAGACGAATGCAGGCGCTCGTCACTTCGCGCACATTATGCGGTGGGATATCCGTGGCCATACCTACCGCGATGCCCGTCCCGCCATTGAGCAGCACGTGCGGCAGGCGCGCGGGCAGTAGCGCGGGCTCGTCCAGTGTGCCGTCAAAATTGGGAACCCAGTCCACGGTGCCCTGCCCCAACTCAGCCAGCAGCACCTCGGAAAACCGTCCCAAACGGGCCTCGGTGTAGCGCATAGCAGCGAATGACTTGGGATCGTCCGGCGAACCCCAGTTACCCTGTCCGTCGACCAGCGGATAACGGTAGGAAAAGGGCTGCGCCATCAGCACCATCGCCTCGTAACAGGCGGTATCGCCATGCGGATGAAATTTACCCAGCACATCACCCACGGTACGCGCCGATTTCTTGTGCTTGGCGGCAGCGGACAGACCCAGTTCGGACATGGCATAGACGATACGCCGCTGCACCGGCTTGAGCCCATCGCCGATATGCGGCAGAGCGCGATCGAGAATCACGTACATGGAATAATCCAGATACGCCTTTTCGGTGAATGCCTTGAGTGGAAGGCGTTCGATGCCTTCGTAGCTTGTTTCAGGAGTATTCGTCATGGTTTACCAAATCAGGGATAGAGTACGTTTCACACACCACATGAAGCCGTTTTTAGAATCATCCTAAAAACTCAGTTGTCCACGAAAGTCACAAAAAAACACGAAAATATTCAAATACATACATATAGCGATTTTACTTGCCACTCATCCAGTGAATTGCCGAAACAATCCATGCTTTTGTTTTATTTCGTGACAACGTGTTTTTCGTGGACAAAAAGCGGTTTTAAGGATCACACAACCTCCGCCAGATCACCCTTCAGCTCCAGCCACGCCTTGCGATCACCCGCGCGTTTTTTGGCCAGCAGCATGTCTATGAGACTGTTGGTGTCGTCATCCGCCTCGATGGTGAGTTGCACCAGACGGCGGGTGTCGGGGGCTATGGTGGTTTCACGCAGTTGCAGCGGGTTCATCTCACCCAGTCCTTTGAAGCGCTGTATGCTGACCTTGCCTTTAACCTTCTCTGCCGCGAGGCGATCAAGTACGCCCTGTTTCTCGGCGTCATCCAGCGCGTAGAAAATTTCCTTGCCGACATCGATGCGGTACAGCGGTGGCATGGCGACAAACACGTGCCCCGCCTCGACCAGCGGCCGGAAATGGCGCAGGAACAAGGCGCACAGCAACGTGGCGATGTGCGCGCCATCGGAATCGGCATCGGCAAGAATGCAGATCTTGCCATAACGCAAACCATCGATTTTATCGACACCGGGTGTCGCGCCGATGGCCACGGAAATATCGTGTACCTCCTGCGAGGCCAGCACCTCGTCGGAACCGACCTCCCAGGTGTTGAGGATTTTGCCGCGCAACGGCATGATCGCCTGAAACTCGCGGTCACGCGCTTGTTTGGCGGAACCGCCCGCAGAATCTCCCTCAACCAGAAACAGTTCGGTACGTTTAAGATCCTGAGAGGTGCAATCGGCTAGCTTGCCGGGCAACGCAGGACCGCTGGTGACCTTCTTGCGCACCACCAGCTTGCCGGCGCGCAAGCGGACCTGGGCATTGCCAATGGCATATTGCGCAATGCGCTCGCCCATTTCGGTGTGCTGGTTGAGCCACAGGCTGAAGGCATCTTTCACTACGCCAGAGACGAATGCGGCACACTCGCGCGATGACAGCCGCTCCTTGGTCTGGCCGCTAAATTGTGGATCCTGGAGCTTCGCCGAAAGGATGTAGCTGCACCGATCCCACACATCTTCCGGGGCCAGGCGCACCCCGCGTGGCAACAGGTTACGGAATTCGCAGAATTCGCGAACAGCCTCGGTGAGGCCTGTGCGCAATCCATTCACATGCGTACCGCCCTGCGCAGTCGGAATCAGGTTTACATAGCTTTCGGCGACCACCTCGCCGCCTTCCGGCAGCCACACCACCGCCCACTCGGCGGCTTCCTTGTTGCCTTCCATGCGCCCGATAAACGGCTCATCAGGCAGCAGCAGCGCATCTTTCAGTTCATCGAGCAGATAATCCTTGAGGCCGTCCTGATATTGCCACTCGGCCTTCTCACTGCTGGCTTCATCAAAAAAACTCACCCGCAGACCTGGGCACAGCACCGCTTTGGCACGCAGGATATGTTGCAGCTTCGACACCAGGAATTTCGGCGTGTCAAAATATTTGGGGTCTGGCCAGAAACGCACTGTGCTGCCGGTACTCTGCTTGCCCACCTGGCCAATGACCACAAGATCGGATGCCTTGTCGCCATTGGCAAAAGCCATGTGATATTCCTTGCCGCCGCGCCGCACCCATACATCAAGCCGCTGTGACAGAGCGTTGACCACCGACACGCCGACGCCGTGCAGACCTCCGGAGAAGGTGTAACTTTTGTTGGAAAACTTGCCACCCGCGTGCAGTCGCGTGAGGATCACCTCCACACCTGGCACGCCTTCCTCGGGATGGATGTCGACCGGCATACCGCGGCCATCGTCCTTCACCTCCAGCGAACCGTCCTTATAGAGGATCACCTCGATGGATTTGGCAAACCCGGCGAGGGCCTCATCAACACTGTTGTCGATCACCTCCTGGGCAAGATGATTGGGGCGCGTGGTGTCGGTATACATGCCGGGGCGCTTGCGCACCGGGTCGAGACCACTCAAGACCTCGATAGCGGCGGCGTTATATACAGTACTCATGTTTTTGAATATCTCGAAAAGTAAGCGGAAAACACTGCAATGGGCGGGAAAGCTACTGAAAATATGCGCTCAAGTCAAACCCTGAAGACGGCGGCATGGCGCATTAACTAGTGAATACAACGGCCTAATGATCCTTTGGCGCAGGCGCTTTTATCTATCCAAATGGCGTGATCGAGCCGCGCGCCCTCAAGATTCGCCCCCTCCAGCCTGGCGCCCGAGAGATCCGCATATGAAAGATCCGCCCCTTGCAACTTGGCATTGCGCAAATCGGCGTTGCGCAGGCTGACGCCAAGCATCACCGCCCCTTGCAGATCCGCCGCACGCAGATCAGTGATGCTCAAGGTGGCAAAGGACAGGTCGCTGCCTTTAAGCTTGCCCTCGCGCAGCGACGCCCCACTCAGATTCACATTACGCAACTTGGCGCCGGTCAGGTCGGCCTTATCCAAGTGTACGCCTTCCATCCGGCAATCGCTCCAATTAACACCCGGGTGCGCCGAGACCGTGCAATCCCATGCCGCGTTCTCCGACGCCGGCTGCGACAAAAACAGCAACCCCGAGACAAACAAGACTATGCCGCCGATCACGATGGCGGCCCATTTACCGTTAAACCGGGCCGCCTGTCCCGCATCCCTGCCGGCTTTGGCGGTACGATGCCGGACCACCTCGAGCGGTTCCTGCTGCCTGCGATCACCGCTACGCCGGCTCACCCCCTCAGGCACTACATCATTCGGGCCACGCCGCTCACGCAGCCGCTCATCAGCCCAACGCCGTGCCGCGTGAAGGCGTTCCTGCGCGAGCGGATCATTAGGGTCGGCCCGCATCGCTTCGGGGATCAATTCGGGCATGGCGCTTACTGGCGCCCACATCTCCCGATCTTGGCTCAACTCATCATCCAGACAGATGCGCCCCAGCAAGATATAGCGCGAAACCAGGCCCGCGGAAAAGGGACCCCTGATTTCGCCGCCACGGCGGATATACCACAAATGCTGATTCTGCATGTCACGTTTCATCCTGTTGAAACAAGTGTATGGAATTATTCCAGGTTTAGTCTATACTGACTTTGTAGCCGCTGCCCGACAATTGGAGGTGTATTTGCGATGGCAAACAGATTCGTAACATGTTCGTAACATGCGAATAAACGCCCCGGAACAGGCGTCTCCAGCCATCACCCCAGGCAGCCCCAAGGCGTTGGACGCGTGGCGTGTGGGGCAGGTTCTCAATGCAACGGTCATTGAAACGGCAGCCCAGGGCGCCATAACGTTGCGCATCAATAATACCTTGATCCAGGCACAAAGCCAGTTACCCGTTTCCCCCGGCCAGCAGCTCAGTTTACAGGTTGCCAACGCCGGGAAACAAACCGTTTTGAAGGTGATCGAACCCACTGCGTCTACCGACCCAGTGACTCAGGCATTGCGTGTGGCCTTGCCGCGCCAAACAGCGTTGCCACCGCTACTGGCCAATCTCGCGTGGCTCTCTGCACCGTCCGAAAAGGCGCAAGCCTCCCCGTTATCCCCGGCGGTGACGCAGCTCGCCAGCCAGCTATTCAACAACCTTGCCAGCGCCGCCAGCACCGCCACGGCCCAAGGCTTCAAGGACGCCCTTTACAATTCGGGCCTGTTCCTGGAAAACAAGCTGGCACATGCGGCTCCTGGACAAGAACAACAAGGCTTGAAAAATGACTTTAAGGGGGGCCTGTTGCGGCTCCTGGAAGGACTGCATGCAGAGGGTGCCCGGAGCCAAAACTCACTGGGCCAGCCCTCCGCAACGCAGCCGCCACCCTTGCCGGGCTCCCCCTTGCAGGCCCAACCGGCAGTGTCCGCATCGCTTCCTGCACAATCTTCCTCTGGCGCGATTGCGGAATTGACGCATCAAACAGAAGGCACACTGGCGCGATTGCAACTCAACCAGTTGGCTTCGCTACCCACTGCCGAGCATCCCGCGCCACTCTGGACACTTGAATTGCCGCTACGCCACAATGGCCGCGCCGATCTGCTCCATATGCGCATTGAACAGGATCAAACCGCAAAAAAGCCGGGCGCACAGAACGCATCGTGGACGGTTTCACTGGGACTCGACCTTGATGGCCTGGGTCCCATGCACGCCCGCATCACACTGGCCGGTGAACGTATTTCCACCACGCTATGGGCAGAACGCGGCGAGACGGTGGCATTACTGGACAAGCATATCAATGAACTTCACAATGGCCTCACGCGCGCGGGACTCAAAACAGACACTATCCGCTGCCAACTGGGAGCGCCGCCTCGTGCAACAACTGAGTCGGCGCTCACCAATGAAATGGCCTTGGTGGACCTCACGGCATGACCGCCAAAAAACCTTCACCCTCAAAGAGTGCCGTTGCGCTACGCTATGACGGCACGGGCGCGCCCCGTGTCACCGCGCAGGGTGAGGGCTATATTGCCGAACAGATTCTGGCACTGGCGGATGAACATAACGTTCCGTTACACAAGGACGCCAACCTTGTACAGTTACTTTCCCAACTGGAACTGGGAGAGGAAATCCCAGCCTCGCTGTATGCTGCGGTTGCGGAAGTGCTTTCGTTCGTTTATCTGTTATCGGGCAAACTTCCCCCGCATATGACACGAGAGGAGCAAGAAAAAACATGAACCATGTACATGCAAGGGAAGCGCGGTGGTCCCTGGCGGCAAAAAATTTACTTTAGTTACAATTCGTCCTATGCTGTTAAACCAAGACTAAAGATAACTGTGTATTGTGCCGATCATCCATACTCCATAACAAACATAATCGGCAAGAACCAAAGAAATTGAAGAATGACGCCTTTTCGCGAAAAGCCTGAGACTTTTGTGGTTAACAACACCCCAACAAACAAACCGCCCTCCGGGCGAAGCCAGCAAACGCTACCGCAAACACTGCGCGACGCGAGCCAAATGCGTCTTCTCATCGTCAGCGACCAGTCTGACGATGTGGCCCTCATGAGATCCACGCTCGAACAAAACGGATTCACCAAGCTGATAGTGGCTGAAAACAGTGAAGCAACTTTCGAGCACCTGAGAAACAGCCTTGCAAGTGGCGTCAGCGACATTGATGCAATATTGATGGATATCAGTGTTCCCAGCATGAATGGCTATGAAATATGCCGCATGCTGCACGCCCACAACGACTGGCATGCGATTCCCGTCATCATAATCGCCCTCAATCCTTCCCTCCACGATGAATCCGGTCAAATGCCTTTTGACACAGGCGCAACGGATATCCTCTTCAAACCCATTCGCGGCATGGAGCTGATACCGCGTGTTATCGCGGCGCTGTCCCTCAAAGAGGAGCGCGATTTGCGTAAATCCCGCGAACATGAACTGGAAACCGAACTCGCCGAACGCAAAGTGATGGAAGCGCGGCTGCAATATCTGGTAGGCCATGATGACCTGACAGGATTAAGCAACCGCCGTCGGCTGGAACAGGAGCTGGAGCTGGCCGTACTGAATGCTCATTACAACAACACCACCAGCGCCCTGCTCTACCTTGATCTCGATCAATTCAAAGTAGTCAACGATACCGAAGGCCATACCGCAGGCGACCGCCTGCTGGTCAACGTCGCCAACAAACTCAGGCGCCAGGTAGGCGCGACCGGCACACTGGCACGCATCAGCTCTGATGAATATGCCGTGCTGATCGAAAACATCACCCTGGATGACGCCGTGCGGACTGCCGAGTCACTGCGCTGCCTGATGGATGAATTCTATTTCAAGACAGACAGCCGGACTTACCACATCGGCGTCAGCATCGGCATAGCTTTAATCCATCCCGACGAAAACATAACGGCGGGTGATGCGCTGACCCGCGCCGATCAGGCATGCTACGTCGCCAAGACGCGCGGCCGCAACATGGTTCATGTGTTTAACCATGAAGACACGGAAATGCTGCCCTTGCGCCACGCCGCGCAATGGGTACCGCGGATCAGGGATGCACTGCTTAACAACAAATTTTGCCTGGTCTTCCAGCCCGTGATCAGCCTGCCTAGCCATGAGACCACTCATTACGAAGCATTGATACGCATGATCGGGAATAATCAGGAACTGATCAGCCCGGACAATTTCATCCCGGTGGCGGAACGCATGGGACTGATTCACGATATCGACCTGTGGGTAGTGGAGCACGCCATTGATGTTTTGCGCACCTTACCCGCGCATTTGTCGCTTAACATCAACCTGTCCAGTCACGCCTTCCAGGATCCCGCCTTGCCGCCCCTGATCAGGGAAAAGCTCGCCACAACCGGGGTAGACGGCAAACGCATCACCTTCGAGATTACCGAAACCGCCGCCATCGCCAATTTTTCGCAGACACGCAACATGATCACCCAGTTGCGCACGCTGGGTTGCCGGTTCGCACTTGACGACTTCGGCGCGGGATTCAATTCATTCAGCTATCTCAAGCAGTTTCCCGTCGACTATCTGAAAATAGACGGCGCATTCATCACCAACCTTGTCAACGACCCTATAGACCAGACACTGGTCAAATCCATGACCGAAGTTGCCCGCACCCTCGGAAAACGTACCGTCGCAGAGTTTGTGGAAAACAACGAAACCTTGATACTGCTCAAGGAGTATGGGGTTGATTATGCGCAAGGATACTATGTGGGCAAGCCGCAACCGCTCAAGATGATCGGTTATTAGGGCTGTTGCCGATTTGCAGGTTATTATCCTGCCCGCAAGCCATCACGCAGCAACCGGGTTTCCCGCGAGGGCGGAACACCGAGGGAGGTAGTTAGCGCCCGTTCGCAACGCTGATAGATCATCAGCGCGTCAGCATGGCGATCAAGATGACGGTACGCCGTCATGAGACGGCGATACAGATCCTCCGCCAGAGGGTCGATTTCCAGCGCGCGGTCGTAGAGACATACGGCATCGCGCCAGCGCTGTGCGTGCTCATAGTGATCGCCGACGTGCAGTATGTGCTGCAGAAAGCGGCTGCGCAGGCGTTCACGCAGGGGGACTACCCAAGGCATGTCGATATCCCCAAGGAAAGGCGCGCGGTACAAGGCAAAAACTTTATTTGTTAATTCCTCAATACGCACACCATCTCCCGCCTGTACCGCCTCATCGAATTTCCCCAGCGCACGATTGAACGCCCAGGCATCCACCCACACATGATGCGAGCTTAGCGTGAGGCGTCCGTCTCGCAACACCAGCGCGCGTCCCTCGCCTAGCAGCTTGCGCAAACGGTGCAATGTGCTATCGAACGCGCCCTGCCCCGCGTCACCGTGCGCATCTCCCCACAACGCGTCAATGAGCACCTGCACGCCCACCTCGCGTCCGCCGTGGGCGATCAGCGCCTTGAGCAGTTCCAGGGGACGTTTTTGCGTCTTGCCGGTGAACGAGAGCGGCTGGCCGTCTTGCAGCAGCATCGTGAAGCGGTCCAGGGTGTAAATTTTCACGGCCCAGGGCCAGTGCTCCACCTCGATGTCATGCCGCAGCGCGGTGCTAAACAGTTTGACGAGCGTGGGGCGGGTCCAGAACGGGAAAACACCCCTCCGCGCGCCGGCTCATGACCAAGGCACGGCGCAGATGTTCCAGTCCTTGCGCCGTGTGCCCGAGCTCGAATGGGAAGTGCGCGTCGCAATCCGATCGGCCAGGCACATATATTCGAACGCCGCCCGCGAACAGGATTTGTGCCATACAGACGTGAGCAAAGATTTGGGACAAGTTGGCGCAATTGGCAATGGCGATCTCCAAACTCCGGCGGCTGTGTTCTTGCGCCGTGCCCAGATCGACTTGATACAGGGCCACCATCGCCGCGCAATGATGGTAGACAGCAACATCAGAAAGGCGGCTGTCACCGGCTGTCGTACGATCCATTTCACGTAAAAACCCTTGGGCGGCCGGAAAATCATTTGTCATCAGCGCGCCATACACCGCGGTATGAAACACTGCATTATCGACATGATGGACCGCGCGCTCACTGGAGAGGGTCCGCGCTGCCATGATGGCCGCCATCCATTCCTCGCGGGCGCCGCGTTGATACGCCACGATGCCCAGCACGTTGTACCCGAGAACACGCTGGATGGGCGCGGCGTCGGGTGATGCCACGAGCGGACGCAGCATGTCGGCAAGTATATCGGCTTCTCCGGTTCTCGCCGCACATACAGCGTAGATGGATAAGTGGACACACAATAAAATCCGCTGCGAAAGCGGTTGGCTGCAGCTATAGATGATCCGCGCGGCGCAGTCCCGCCAATAGTCCAGATCAATATGCTCCGCCCACCACATCAGTGCTCCGAACACCGCACAGATCACGATGGTCTCAACCTGCACTGAGGGCATGACGGAATGACGGCGTTGCAACGTATTGAGTGTGACAAACCAATCATCCAGCGGTGTGAAGTCCCGGGCTTCGCTCTCGCTCAACCCAAGCTACTTGCTTACGCGTCGCTTCCATGGCTAACGCCTAGGAAGTGATGGTCGGATCGAAAGGCCTCTATATATCCGGCGTCATCGGCTCTTTTTTAAAATCCGTAAGCGATCTGTAAGCTGTCCCGAGCTAGCCTGTCCCTGCACGGCTTTCAAGGCTATGCAAAAAAGTGGCACGGCATGTAGGTGGATGCGATCGGCACATGATGAGTCACAGGAGGGTATCCTTTTTTTGCTGTTTTGACCGTAGCTCAAACGTAAACAAGAAGGAGGTTAACACCATGAACAAAGCCTATATGATTCCCTTTATCCTGACCCTGCTCATAGGAACGTTCTCAACGGCCTATGCCGAATGTATCAAAGATGGCAAGGCATATCCTACAGGCACAGCAATCGGTCCTTTCGTCTGCACCGCAGATGGTACATGGAAGAAAGTATAAACAGGGAAAACTTCAGCCTGCTTCAAAAGCAATAATACTGCGCAAGGATGATTTTACCAGCGTGCAGGATCACTATGGAGGAGAGCAACCATGGAACCCAAACAGCCGTCAAGTTCGGCTCACCCAGCGGACGGCAGCCCGGAAAAAAGCGGCTGGAAACGGAAATTAACAGAAATAATTGACGTAGTGGTCAAGCTCGTCCCTGCCGCCGCCGTTGTGGCCACAGCCCTGATCGCGAATAATTTTCAATCTGCAATGAGCACGACCAACTTGCTTAGCCAGCGAGAACAGGCCGATAGCACTCTGCGAGCCAACATGTTTCAGGGCCTTATTGATCCTATTTTGGGGTTCCAAAAAAATCACGATATCCCCCTAGATCGGGAGCAACTCATGGTAGAACTTCTCGCGCTCAATTTTCATGAGAACTTTGAGTTGAAACCGATTATGTTGCATGTTGAAAACCGTCTGGTGCAGGAGAAAATAAAAAAGATAAATTATACGGGGGAAACACCACAGGAATCGCTGAGGTCGATTGCACGCAGGGTTCTACAGAGACAACTTGCGGCGATCACCAAAGTGGAGGGTGACTCGTCACCGGGGCAGAAATCCTGCATCTATCGAATAGACTTGAAGGAAGCATCGAAAGAAGGAGGTACAGAAAAAGGTGCATCTTCTCAGCCTTGCTCCCTGTTAGTCAAAAAATTTAAGGAGCCCCTAGAGATAAAGTCCCCTAACGGAGCTTACACCCTATATTTACAGATTCAGCCCCCCAAAAGTAAAAGCTGGGAAGACGAGAGCTTTCCAGTTCAAATGCAAATCCAGAACAATAAGTCTACGACTACGACTACGACTACGAAGGCTACTGCAGACAATGACTTTCTGCTGACATGGTTTGATTTTCCATTTACCGATAATACACTTCTTGCCGATGGCACCCGCTTTTCTCTTGTTATCAATGAGGTTGATGCGAAAAATAAAAACGCTAGCTTTAAACTCGTGTGGTTTCCGCAAGATTATTTTTCCGCACGAGAACGCCCCACAAATCATCGTCAGTTTCGTGAAAAACTGGGCATGGCATTAAAGCAATAAAACTCCGATGACGGAAAAAGGGGTGAAAATGGGACGCCAACGATAGCCGTAGTAGCATTATGAAAGCCATGGTGCCCTGCGCAGTGGGGTGTCGTGGCGGACGCAGGCCGGACCGGGTGCTGAAGGTATAGGGTGTCGCCACAATTTGTACCTGTTCAACAGAGCCTAGGTTAAGCGAGAGCGAAACCCAGGATTCACAGCACGTGCGAAACGGCAGCGGGTTTCGCAAAAAACACTCGACCCAGCCTACTCGCTGCGGGGAGAACGTAGCGAGGGGGCCAAACCCGAAGAGATTAAAAGGGAAAAAGGACAACTACCATGAAATCGAAATTGTTTTGTGCATTAGCATTGGTCATGGCAACGATGCTGCTGACCGCATGCGGAGATGGAGATGGAGGTGGAGGTGGCTCGGGCACTTTCCATGATGTCACCGCAACCTGGATGCCGCGCGAGGCCTGGACCACGCAGGATCCGGCGGTGGGGGATGTGGACGGTGATGGCGATTTGGATGTGGTGCTGCCCGGTTTCTTCGGTACCCAAGACCGTTTACTGCGTAACACCGGCAGGCGCCTGGTGGACGATACCACCGCCTCCCTGCCCACCGACATAGGCAATGATGTTCACGCGGAGTTGGGTGATGTGGATGGCGATGGCGATCTGGATCTCTATATCGCCGCCGAAGGCCCGGACCGCCTGCTCATCAATGATGGCGCAGGCCACTTCAATGACCAGAGCGCTGCGCGGCTGCCGCCGGACAATGACAATAGCGAGGACGCCGATTTCGGCGACGTCGACGCCGATGGCGATCTTGACGTTGTGATCGCCAACCTGGGTGCGGGTGAACCCAACCGCCTCCTGATCAATAACAGGGGCCGATTTACGGACGAGAGCGCCACCCGCCTGCCGCGACAGGCGGAGCCTTCGTATACCGCCAAGCTCGCCGATGTGGACGGCGATAGAGATCTCGATATGGTTGTCGGCAACTACGGTACGCCGAGCCGCGTGATGCTGAATGACGGCCGGGGCCGCTATAACGAGCTGGCCGACGCCATACCCGGCCCGGTGGGTTACGTCACTGCCTTGACGCCGGGTGATGTCGACGGCGACGGCGATCTCGACCTCTACGAGGCCCGCTTCATCGGGGCCGATCGCCTGCTGCTGAACGATGGCAGGGGTCGTTACAGTGATGTGTCCACGCGTATTCCGCAGAACACGAACGCCAGCTACGACGCCCAATTCGCCGATCTGGACGGCGACGGCGACCTGGATGTGGCCGTGGCGCGTAGCGGCGCGCCCAATGCTGTGCTCATCAACGATGGCAGTGGACAGTACACGCCGCGCGCGGGCTTTCCCAGCGATGACGACCGTTCTTACGCCGTAGGGGTCGGCGATTTCAACAGGGACGGTGCGCTGGATCTGATATTCACCTCATGGGCTGGTGATCAGACCCTGCTGTATCTCAACGGCACGACCGACACTGCAACCTTCCGCGTGTTGCGCATCAGTCAGGTACAGGGCCCCACCACCGGCGGCACGCCCGTCAACGTGCGCGGCTACGGCCTGACCGCGAACCCCATCGTTACGGTAGGCGGACAACCCCTGCAAGACGTCACGCTGGTCGATGCGACCTGGATACGCGGTGTGCTGCCGCCCGGCCCCGCCGGCCCGGTGGATGTCACGGTGACACTGAGTTCCGGCGCCACCGCCACCTTGCCTGGCGCGTTCACTTATGTACTCCCACCCGTGGGTGCGTTATACGAGGATGTCACGGCCACACATCTGCCTGCGGACTTTGGTCCCTATACCGATATGCTGCTGGTAGACGTGAACCTGGACGGAAACCTGGACATGGTGCTGGCGCGCCAGGCGGGTGGGGATCGTTTGTTGCTGGGGACGGGTGACGGCCACTTCAATGATGCGAGCGGGAGCCTGCCATTCAGCGCCGAAGAAAGCAATGCAGTCGGCGCCATCGATATCGACCGGGACGGCGATCTTGATCTGGTGTTCGCCCGCACACAAGGTGTGCGTCTGCTCATCAACGACGGCAGCGGCGTATACACGCCGCAGGCCTGGGCCGGCGATACCCTCGATGAAGCACAGGGCATCGCTTTCGGCGACTTCAACTCCGACACCATCCCCGACGTACTCGTCGGACGCGACAGCCGGCCCGACACCGTGCTGCTCAGCGGCGTGGGCACTTACACCTCCCAGGCTTTACCGATTACGCCAGGCTCTACGCTCGATGTCCGCGTCGCCGATGTGAATAGCGACAACAAGCTGGATCTCTTGCTGGTACGCATCGGCATGCACGACGGGTTGTTGCTGGGTGACGGCGCAGGCGGATTCCAGGACGCCTCCTCCCGCTTGCCGGACGACCCCGCCTTCGTCTCATTCTCGGCAGACATGGGTGACATTGATGGCGACGGCGATCCCGACATCCTCGTCGCCGTGGGCGGCGCCACCGGCCTGAACCGCCTATGGCGCAATGACGGCGGACAGTTCGTCGATGTTACCGCCAGCCAGTGGCCAACCTTGCTATATGGCACAGCCGAAGTAACGTTTGTGGACTTGGACAGGGATGGCGACCTAGACGTACTGGAGGTCAATTTCTTCGGACCCGACCGGCTTTATCGTAATGACGGCGCCGGCAACTTCCAACCGTGGGCGTCCTTACCTGAGTCGTCGGACTTGCGCGGGGTGGCGAGCGCTGTCGGCGACGTGGATCACGACGGCGATCCGGACATCGCCTTGGCCGTGTTCTTCGACCGACCACGGCTGTTTCTCGCACGATGACGTCATCATCGGGGGAAACAGCGATTTTATGACGATTCTGTAACCTATCTGTACGTTCGTGGCTGCTATTTTAATATTGAACAAAATAAGGAACCCGGCATGATCATTCCAGGCTCATACGAAACGACTCCGGGTTTCGCAAAAAACACTCCACCCAGGCTAATCGCTGTGGGCGGAGCCAAATCAGGGCGGTACGGGAGCTGGTTGATTTTGGACGCTGCACGAGGGATCGACGGATGTTCACGCAAGCAATTAGTGAGGCGTCGCCGACATGATGCGCATTCTGTGGCAGCACCGCCATCGCCTCGCCTACGCTTGCGGCACACTGATCGGGGTGCTCGCGTTCATTGTGTTACTGCTCCCCGCCAACGCCGCCTGGCACTCTTCCGGCCGGATGACAAACGGCCATGAAGACATCAAGTGCGAGGCTTGCCATATCGTCACCGCCGGCAGCTTGCGCCAGAATTTGCAGGCCAACGTACAATACCTCCTGGGGAAGCGCGCTGAGCTGGTGTCCCTCGGCCACGACCCCATTAATAACGATGCCTGCTTGCGCTGCCACCGCCCTCCTCAGGACGAGCATGCGGTGTTTCGTTTCTTCGAGCCGCGTTACACCAAGGCCCGCCAAGAGATCCGGCCGCAATTCTGTGTTTCATGTCACCATGAACACACCGGCACGCGTGTGGCGACGACCATCGACTACTGTTCCTACTGTCACCAGAATCTGAAGATCCGCAAAGATCCGATCTCCATCAACCACGAGACTCTTATCAAGGAACGGCGCTGGCGAACGTGCCTGGGTTGCCACGACTATCATAGCAATCACCGGTACAAACTGAAGACGGAAGTGAGTGAGACTTGGAGTGCAGAGACCCTGCAACGCTACTTCGATGGTGGTCCATCCCCCTACGGAAATAACAAACTCAACAAGGCAAAACGCGATGTTGACTCGAACACATAAGCGTTTCGTACTCACGGCGCTCGCGTTGACCACGTTGAGCGTCTACCTGTTCGTCACGGCCCCACAACCGCTGACGGATAAGCGCCAGGAGACCGCCTCCATTCCGGTGGAGGCCGCCTTGGCCATCCTGAACGCCGAGAATGCAGCGGTGCGCCAGTTGTACACCAAGGAGATCGTCGGGGCCGGCAAACAGGCCGGACTGAAATTCGATGAACACTGGCGCGACAAGGATGTGATCGCCGGCCCCTTGCCCGCGCAATTCTTGCGCGAGACAGCCGCCGGCATTGAGAAACACCGTATCCGCCTCGGCCTGTACCTCGGCTCGGATTTCGCCATCAACAAGGCCAATCAATTCACCGGCAAGCAGCTGGAGATGTTCCGTCGCATGCGCGAAGACCGCACGCCACGTTTTTTCTACGTCGATGACGCGCAAGTATACGCCTACATGTTCCCGGACATCGCCATCGCTGAGCCATGCGTGAAATGCCACAACGACCACAAAGACACACCCAAGACCGATTGGAAACTCGATGACGTGATGGGTGCGACCACCTGGGTGTTCGATCGCAAGACCATCACCCTGGAGCAATTGGTGGGGATGATCAACATTCTGCGTGCGAGCGTGCGCGAGTCCTACGAATTGGTACTGAAAAAGCAGAGTCAGCTCCCCAATCCGCCGCATATCGGCGCACAATGGCCACGCGAGGGCCTTTTCCTGCCCTCCGCCGACGAGTTCATGGCAGAGGTGGAGCGCCGCGCCACTCACGACACCTTCGCCGCCATGGCGCGTTTTGTCAAGTCAGCCTTTCCCGATGCGACGCGCCAACCAGAGCCGGAGAAGGAACGTCATGTCTAGCAATGCCACCGAGTTAGTAGCGCCCGCCTCATTATCCCCCATCTCGATGCTCAGCTACCGGCGTCCCTATTTTGTCATCGGGTGCACGCTGCTCGCCTTCTTCTTATTGCAGTATGCGTTCGACGTACACTGGCCGATGCTCGAGCGCTTGCAAGCCGACGCAGTATACAAACAGATCTCTGGCTATGGGCTGATTGCGTACATGTTGTTTCAGTGGTATCTCGCCCGTCGACGCGCCGCAGGCGCCCAGGTCGAGGGCGTGCCTCGACAACTCATGCTGCATAAATACAGCGGTGCTGTCGCGCCGCTATTGTTTTTCTTGCACTCAACCACACTCGGCTACGCCTATCAAAGCGCTCTGGCGATCGCCTTCCTGAGCTGTTGTGCACTGGGTCTTTTCAACATCGAAATCACCCGCATCAAACGCCGCCCTCAGCAACTGACCTGGATACTGATGCACGTCCTGTGCGCGACCGTGACGCTGATCCTGTCCGCCTACCATATCTATATCGTGTACTACTACTCCTGACCAAGGTGAACATGACGGCCCCGGTCGGTCCCAGGAGCTGAGCCTCGATCGAATTTACAGGGGCGCCCTTGCAGCTAAAAGGCTCCGTTTACGCGAATAGGCAAAATAAATCGCCACGCCGATCGCCGTCCAGATCACAAAACGCCACAGCGTTACCGCACCCAGGCTGGCGATGAGGTAGCTGCAAAAAAGGATCGCCAAAATAGGCGTCCAGGGCATGAAAGGGGTTTTGAAGGGGCGGTTCAGATTGGGGTGGGTGCGGCGCAGCACCAGCACGCCCACCGACACCACGGCGAAAGCGGAAAGCGTGCCGATATTGGCCAGTTCGGCCACCTGACCTATTGGCATAAAGCCCGCCACCAGTGCGGCCACCGCACCCGTCACCATAATCACCGGCACCGGGGTGCGGAATCTGGCATGAACCTGACTGAATACCGAGGGCAGCAACCCGTCGCGTGACATGGCGAAGAAGATGCGGCTCTGCCCATAAAGAAGCACCAGTAACACGGAGGTGAGTCCGGCGATGGCGCCTACCGAAATAAGGTTCGATGCGAGGCGTTCGCCCACTTGCGCCAAGGCAAAGGCGACGGGATCTTTGACGTTGAGCAGGGTGTACGGCACTATGCCCGTCAGCAACGCCGCCACGATGATGTAGATAATCGTGCAAATCACCAGCGAGCCGATGATGCCGCGCGGCAAATCGCGCTGGGGATTGCGCGCCTCTTCACCTGCGGTGGATACCGCATCAAAACCAATATATGCGAAAAAGATCAGCGCCGCTCCGCCCATCACCCCTTCCCAGCCAAACGGCATAAAAGGTTTCCAGTTGGCAGGTTCCACATGTCCGGCAGCCACGACGATAAACAGCGCAATGACGGCCAGCTTCACCATCACAATCAGATTATTGAAGCGACTGCTCTGCTTGACGCCTACCGTCAGAATAACGCTTACAAGCACGATGATCAGCAAAGCGGGGAGATTGACCAAACCGCCCTCATGGGGGGCTTTCATGAGGGTTTCAGGCAATCCCAGCCCCAGCCCCTCCAGCGCTCTGTTGAAATACCCTGACCAGCCTATGGCCACTGCGGCGCTCGACACGCCATATTCCAGCACCAGGTTCCAACCCACAATCCATGCAACAAATTCACCCAGTGCGACATAAGAATAGGTATACGCGCTCCCTGATATGGGCACGGCGGAGGCCAGCTCCGCATATACCAGCGCAGCGAAGATACATGCCAGCCCGGAGACCACGAAAGACAGCATGAGAGCGGGACCGGCCTGGGTAGCGGCTGCCACTCCCGTCAACACAAATATTCCCGCCCCGATGACGGCACCGATCCCCAGCAGCGTTAAATCCATACTGCTCAAAACACGGTGCAGGCCCGCATTATTGTTTGCGGCTTCAAGCGCCTTTTCAATGGATTTTGTGCGCCACAGACTCATATTTCTTCCTTATTCAAACAACTCTGAAAATTATTCTTGAAATCACAGCAGGGCACCTCTATAACTTCGATCAAGTTGTAATGGCAAGGCGAAAACAGGCGAAAAAGCGGAGTTTACACCTAGTAAATGAGCATTTTGAGCCTGTTTTCAACGCCGCCAGCACGGCTTCAGCGAATTTATAGGGGGGCCCGTCACAAGGCGTGCCACATTACTTGCAAGTATCATACATGCTATCCTAAACGACATGATCCAGACTACACAAAACATCGATCCACGCGAGATTGCCAAATTCGAGGAACCGGCTTCACGCTGGTGGGATCCGCGCAGCGAATTCAAGCCGTTGCATGACATCAACCCGCTACGCCTGGACTACATCGATAGACGGGCGCATCTGGCAGGCAAGCGCGTCGTTGATGTCGGGTGTGGCGGAGGCATATTATCCGAGAGCATGGCATTACGAGGCGCATCCGTGGTGGGCATTGATGCTGGCGCCGCGCCACTCTCTGTCGCCCGGCTGCACCTCCTGGAGTCCGGCGCCGAGGTGGATTACCGGCAAATGACCGCTGAGCAACTGGCGCAGGAGCAACCAGCGAGCTTCGATGTCGTAACCTGCATGGAAATGTTGGAGCACGTGCCGGACCCGGCCTCTGTGGTTTCTGCCTGCGCCCGGCTGGTCAAGCCCGGCGGCCATGTGTTTTTCTCCACCCTCAACCGCACCCCCAAGGCCTATTTGTTCGCCATCATTGGCGCGGAATATCTGCTGAAACTGCTGCCCACAGGTACGCACGATTACAGTAAATTCATCCGTCCTTCGGAACTGGCTGAATGGATGCGACCCGCCGGCTTGCACCTGCGTGAGTTGACCGGCATGACCTACAACCCGCTCAACCGGCATTACGCCCTGGAAACCGACATCGACGTGAACTATCTTGCCTGGTGCGTAAAGGATGAGGAATAGGACGTGAGCAGTACCATACGTACCGTGCTGTTCGATCTGGACGGCACCCTGGCCGACACCGCGCCTGACATGGCCTTTGCATTAAACAAGGTGCGCGAGGAACAGGGCATGCCCGCCCTGCCTTTCTCCGCCATCCGGCCCGTGGTGTCGCACGGTGCCGCCGCCATGGTCAAACTCGGTCTTGAGATTACTCCGGAAGACTCACGTTTTGCACCACTACGTCAGCGGTTCTTGGACATCTACCGCGAACATCTGACCCTGGGGACCCGCCTGTTTCCCGGCATGGATGAGGTGTTGCGCACCATAGAGGAGCGCGGCATGAACTGGGGCGTGGTGACAAACAAACCGGCTTGGCTGACAAACCCCCTCATGGAACAACTGGGATTAACGCAGCGCGCAGCCTGCATCGTAAGCGGCGACACTACCGCCGAACGCAAGCCCCACCCCGCCCCGATGCTGCATGCCTGTCACCAGGCAGGTAGCCATGCCTGGCAATGTCTTTATGTCGGCGATGCCCAGCGCGACATCGAGGCGGGCAGACGCGCCGGCATGAAAACTCTTGCCGCGCTGTTCGGTTACATTGGAGCAGCCGATGAGCCACGGATGTGGGATGCCGATGCCATGATTCAGCATCCATTGGAAATACTCGACTGGATCATCGCTACGCCAGCCTAAACTCTTTGGGGGAAATGCCGATCTATACGGAATAGCACCTTGGCCGTCGGTTAACGACATTACTCCCTATGCCCTCCATTGCCCCCTCATTGCCACCTTTACGGTGATCACGGGGATTTACGGTGGGCACGGGGGGGGGAAACCCAATCCTCTCTGCCACCATTGAGGATCAACAACTAGCTCACGACCATGACCGAACCCCTATCCCTTATTGCACTAATAATTGTCGCCGCGCTTGCCGCCACGCTGGGCTGGTTTATCGGCCAGCACCGTTCACAACGGCAACTCATAGATAACATCAAAAAGAATGTCGAACTCAGCACCACGCTGGAGATGGAGCGGCAGTCGACGCAGGAAAAGATCGCGACTATCGAAAAGGCGCGGGAACAGCTTGTGCAAACTTTCTCTGTCGCCTCCAGCCAGGCATTAAAAAGCAACTCAGAGGAATTTCTGAAGCTGGCCAAGGAAAATCTCCAGCAATTCCATATCCTGGCGCAAAACGATTTAGAGCAGAAGGAAAAATCCATCGAAAACATGCTCAAGCCGATCAAGGACACCCTGCTAAAAACCGAACAACAGGTCCGCCAGATCGAAAATGAGCGCAAAGAGGCCTATGGCTCCATCACCAAACATCTCGAAGTCATGGCCCAAACCCAACACATACTTCACACCGAAACGCGCAATCTGGTGCAAGCATTGCGCCGTCCCGAGGTGCGTGGGCAATGGGGTGAGATGACACTAAAGCGCCTCGTTGAGCTCGCCGGCATGGTCGAGCATTGCGATTTTTATGAACAGGAGCACACCCCCACCCCGGATGGAGCAATGCGCCCCGACATGATCGTGCGCATGCCCGGCGGGCGCGAGATCATCGTGGATGTAAAAACACCGCTAGACGCCTATCTCAGCGCCATGGAGGCTCCAGACGACACTGTGCGCGGCTGGCATCTGGAACGTCACGCGCGCAAGGTGCGCGATCGTGTGCGAGAACTGGCTGCACGCAGTTATTGGAGCCAGTTTAAAAACAGCCCCGATTTTGTAGTGATGTTCATACCCGGCGACCAATTCCTGAGTGCGGCGCTCGATGTCGATCGTGATCTGCTTGAGGACGCACTACGCCAGAAAGTCATCCTCGCCACCCCCACCAGCTTCGTCGCCCTGCTGCGCGCTGTCGGCTACGGCTGGCAACAGCAGGTACTGGCCAAAAACGCCGAACAGGTGCGCGATCTCGGCGTGGACCTCTATAAACGGCTATGCGTCTTTACCGGACACCTGTCCCGTCTCGGTAAAAACCTCAGCCATAGCCTGGATCACTACAACAAGGCCGTCGGCTCCTTCGAGCGCCAGGTCATCCCCGGCGCCCGCAAATTCACCGAAATGGGCATCAACCCCCCAAAACCACTGGATACACTGGAGCAGATCGAGATTGGGGTAAGAGGCGTTGATGATGAACATGAAGAGCGGACAACGCCACTCCAGTAGGAACCCCGGGATTTATCCCGCCACGGTCGCAACGGCCTGAATTTCCCCAACCCAATCATTGACCTACTCACAAAATGCAACTCTGTTGCATTTATCCTTGTCGTCGCCTATAATTTCCTCTATGTATACTCATGACTCACTC
Source organism: Gammaproteobacteria bacterium (assembly GCA_040183005.1). NCBI lineage: Bacteria > Pseudomonadati > Pseudomonadota > Gammaproteobacteria > Gammaproteobacteria bacterium. The sequence continues at coordinate 238,713 of JAMPIW010000007.1, read as the reverse complement.
CACGACAACGCCGTTCGCCTGATCCAGGCGCGCGGTGCCGGCGCCACTGCGGCCCGCGTACAGGTGTTACGGCTGCTGCTCGCGGTAGACGCCACAGTGTCGCACCAGCAATTGAGCCAGACCGCCTCTGACGAAAGCCACCCGCTCGACAAGGTCACGCTCTACCGCGTGCTCGACTGGCTGGTCGCGCGAGGCTTAGCGCACAGCGTGACCGGGCAGGATCGTGTACGCCGCTTTGGTGCGGCGCATGTCCACCACGGCCACGCGCATTTCGAATGCGATGCCTGCGGGCAGCTTTTTTGCCTGCCCGACCGAGCAACCCTGCCGATGCCCGATGCGCCGGATGGTTTCGAGGCGCACCACGTCGATGTCACCGTGCATGGCAACTGCGCGGACTGCACACAGGCTTCCCGCTGACCCACCAACCCGGAGCCACCCGCGTCATGTCCACACTTCATCTTTCTTTTCGCATCGAAATGCAACTTGGTTGCAGGAAGGCATCGTGACGCTCGCCTATATTTTTCTTGCCACCCTGGCGGGTGGTGTGCTGAGTGTCGCTGCAGCCGCCTTGTTATCATTGACAGTGCTGGCACGCTGGGCGCCGCGTCTGGTGAGTTTCTCGGTGGGAGTGCTGCTCGCGGCCGCCTTCCTGAGCATCCTACCCGAAGCCGCGCAGCAACTGCCTTTTCATGAGGTGGGAGCGACGGTACTGGCGGGCATCTTCCTGTTCTTCGCCCTCGAAAAAACCGCCCTGTGGCGGCACGACCACTCGCACCAAGGCACAACGGACGCACCCCATCCTGGCACCGGCCTCATGATCGTGCTGGGCGACGGGCTGCACAACTTCGTGGATGGCGCCTTAATCGCCGCTGCTTTTCTCCAGGATCCCGCCTTGGGAGTCGCCACCGCCACGGCGGTGATCGCCCACGAAATCCCGCAGGAGGTAGGCGACTTTATGGTGCTACTCGCCTCTGGCTATAGCCGCCAACGTGTATTGCTGCTCAATGCCGTGTCAAGTTCGATGGCGGTGGTGGGTGGCTTGCTGGGCTATTTCGTCCTGCAAAACGTGCAGGGAGCGATTCCCTATCTGCTCGCGCTGGCAGCAGCGAGCTTCATTTACATCGCTGTGGCCGACCTGGTGCCGACACTGCAAAAACACCGCAAACCTTGGGACTTCGCCGTGCAGTTCACCCTGATCGGTGGTGGCGTGGGCCTAGTGGCATGGGGACACAGATAATGAAAACTGTGGAACTGACCGGTGGAACCCTCCCGTCATGTGGGCTACCGTTCGTGTTTTATCCATACGCTGGAATGGAAGCCGGGCGAAACGAACTTTTCTCGATAGTGTCGCCATTTTTTGCAAAACCTTTTGGGACATCCAAGTCCCCAAAAGGAGCAAAAAATTGGCGACAAGTATGCCTTCGGCGGCCTGTGTTCGTCCTGCGTACGCTACGACACCCCACTGCGCGGGGCGCCATAGCTTCCACAATGACTTGACGCCGTGTCGTTGCTCTCCCATTTTCTCTACGCCCGTGCTTCCGCACAGACTCCGACAAAACAGGAGAGCCTACGGCTACACAGGGGTCGTCGCACACGCTTCGCTTCCCTGTGCTCCTTCCTCGGTTTTCTGGAAACGAAAAAAATCTACAACCCGCAAACTGCTTATGGAGGAACCGACCATGAATGAACTTATCCCTGTGACCGTACTCACCGGCTTTCTCGGCGCTGGCAAGACCACGCTACTCAATCGTATCCTGTCGGAAAACCACGGTCGCAAGATCGCCGTCATCGAAAATGAATTCGGTGAAGTGGGCATCGACAACGATCTGCTGGTGGAATCCACTGAGCAGGTGGTGGTGATGAACAACGGCTGCATCTGCTGCACCGTGCGCGGCGACCTGGTGCGCATCCTCGGCGAGATCGGGGAGCAACGTGCGGCGGGCAAGCTCGACTTCGAGCACGTCATGATCGAAACCACCGGCCTTGCCGACCCCGCGCCCGTGGCGCAGACTTTTTTCGTGGACGACGCCGTGCGTGAGGCCTATCGCCTGGATGCCGTGGTTACGGTCGTGGACGCCAAACATGCCATGCGACAGATGGATGAAAATCATGAAGCACAGGAACAGGTGGGCTTCGCTGATCGCATTCTGGTTTCCAAGACTGACCTGATTGGTGAGGACGAGTATATCCGGCTGCTGGAGCGGCTGCGCGGCATGAACCGTCGCGCCACGATCCAGCGCGTGCATCCCGGCCAGACAGATCTGGCCGAACTCCTGGATGTGCGCGGCTTCAATCTGAACGATATCCTGGAGATCGAGCCGGGTTTCCTTGGCGAGGATCACCACACACACGACGACGAGGTGAAATCCTTCGTTATCCGCGAGACTCAGCCCTACAACTCTGATCGCCTGAACGCCGCCCTGGATGTGCTGGCCACGACACTGGGCGATGACATGCTGCGCTACAAGGGGATGCTGAACCTGGCTGGCAATCCGCACAAGATCGCCTTCCAGGGCGTGCATATGATCATGGGCGGCACCGAGCTGCGACCATGGCGGCAAGACGAGACCCGCGAGAGCGTCATGGTGTTTATCGGTCGCAATTTACCCGAAAATCAAATCCGCCGGGTGTTTGAAACCTGCGTGGCCTGAACTGCCTGTTTGACTTTACCAACCCTCACTTACCAAACCAAAAGGCCTGCAACACACTATGAGCCATCCGACCTTGTCACCCGATCAGCGCCTCCCCGTCACCGTCCTGTCCGGCTTTCTTGGCGCAGGCAAAACCACGCTCTTGAACCATATTCTGAACAACCGCGAAGGCCGCCGCGTGGCAGTGATAGTCAACGACATGAGCGAGGTCAATATCGATGCCAACCTGGTGCGCGAAGGTGGTGCAGCGCTCTCGCGTACCGAAGAAAAACTGGTTGAAATGTCCAACGGCTGCATTTGCTGCACGCTGCGCGAAGACCTGTTGAAGGAAGTCGCCGCACTCGCCAAAGAAGGCCGTTTCGACCAGTTGGTGATCGAGTCCACAGGAATTTCAGAACCGCTGCCGGTCGCTGAAACCTTCACGTTTGAAGACGAGGATGGTGCGTCTCTGGTCAAGGTTGCGCGGCTCGACACGATGGTGACGGTGGTTGATGCATATAATTTTTTGCGCGATTACGCGTCGTCTGATTTGCTCGATGAACGCGGTGAATCGCTGGGCGAGGAAGATACTCGTAGTATCGTCGATCTGCTGATCGAGCAAATCGAATTCTGCGACGTAATCGTCGTCAACAAGGCTGATCTGGTCAGCGAAGCCGATCTCACTCGCCTGACTGCCATCCTCAACGCGCTCAATCCGCGCGCAAAAATCGAGTTCACGCAATTTGGCAAAGTCGCGCTCGCCAGCGTGCTCGATACCGGCCTGTTTGACTTTGACGCCGCCAGCGAAGCACCGGGCTGGTTGAGAGAAATGCGTGGCGAACATATTCCCGAGACCGAGGAATACGGTATTTCCAGCTTTGTCTATCAAGCGCGGCGACCGTTTCATCCGCAGCGATTCTGGAACTTGATCCACAGCGAATGGGCAGGCGTGGTGCGCAGCAAAGGCTATTTCTGGCTCGCCTCGCGCCCCGAATTTGCGGGTTCGTGGTCGCAAGCCGGTGGCGCCTGCCGTCACGGTGCAGCGGGCTATTGGTGGGACGCAATCCCGCAGGAAAACTGGCCGAAAGACGCCGCCTACCGCACGCAAATCGAAGCCAAATCGCAAGGCGAATGGGGCGACCGACGGCAGGAACTGGTGTTCATCGGCATGGAAATGGACGAGACAGAAATTCGCACCAACCTCGATACCAGTCTGCTCAGCGATGCCGAAATGGCGCTCGGACACGCGGGCTGGATGAACCTTCCCGACCCGTTCCCGGCTTGGGAACAGAGTGCGCCGGAAGAAATCGAAACTGAACTGGCTTGACCCGCAACCGCCATGCGCCCTCACACCCAACTTGCAACCGTCCTGCTGACGCTTTACACGATCACCACCCCGGCACTGGTCACCGAAGCCCACGGTCAGGCCATCCTGTCCGTCACAGTTGATGGCAGCGGGCGAACCTGAAAAAATCGGCGCGCGTACCGCCTGTTGCTAGCCGACGGGTTGACGCCACACACTTTAAGAACATCATGAAATATGCCCTGGCGCCAGCCATGGAAAAACCTTGGGCGGCGATCTTCTTTTCATGAGCGACCAACCCATACCCATCACCCTCTTGACTGGCTTTCTCGGCAGCGGCAAAACCACGGTCCTCAATCACCTCATGCACACCCTGCCGCGCACTGCAATTTTGATGAATGAGTTCGGCGAAGTCGCGCTCGACCATCAACTACTGCGAAAAATGGAAGGCCCTATGGTGCTGCTGTCGGGCGGCTGCGTGTGCTGCACGATCTCGGGCAGTCTCTCGCCAACGCTGAAGAATCTGTGGATGGCACGGAAAAATGGCGACATCCCGCCGTTCGAGCGCGCCATTATTGAGACCACTGGCATTGCCGACCCGGCTCCCGTACTCGACAATCTGCTGCGCGACAATTGGATACGTGTGCGTTTCCGGCTGGATGGAGTAGTCACCACGGTCGATTCGGTGTTCAGCATGAATCAACTCGACCAGCACTTCGAAGCAGCCAAGCAGGTGACCGTTGCCGACAAGATTCTTCTGACCAAAACCGACCTCGCACCTGCCGATACCGTAGCTGTGTTGCGCGAGCGGCTCGCCACGCTGAACCCGGCGGCGGACATTGTCAGCGTAACAAACGGCGAGATCGATCTCGCGCACATTCAGAATCTCGGCCTGTGGAATGCCAACACCACATCGCCCGAGGTTGCGCGTTGGCTCAAAACCACACACTACCGCCCGGCGCAGGCCGGTGTGCTTGACCGCGCTGCTTCCATAATCAAAAACACGCGGCCTGAATCACACGACACGCGCATCCAGGCGTTTTCCGTGGTGCTCGACACACCGCTCGACCGCCACGGTCTCCACGCCGCACTCTCGATACTGACTTCATTTCGCGCTGAAAACCTGCTGCGCTTCAAGTCAATGGTCAATCTGCAAGATGAAACGCAGCCCATCGTGCTGCACGCCGTGCAGCATGTGCTGTATCCCGAGGTCAAACTCGACGCCTGGCCGGACGACGATCATCGCAGCCGTTTTGTCTTCATCGTGCGCGATCTCGAACCCGAATTCGTCGCCAAACTGCTAGCCGATTTCAGCGGCGCGGCCAACACGCGCAAGGGCGGCAAAATGCTGTAAGCCTGACTGGAGAATCCATCATGAATCTTGCTCAACGCATTCCCATCGGGGACGATCCGCGTGTACCAACTCGTGCTCTCGCCCTGACTGGATCGGCAGTGCCGCTACCTGCCCACCTGCTCGGAATACGGAAAACAGGGCGTTGTAAACGGCGTATGGCTCGCGGCGAAGCTCATCAGTAGCTACCGCCCCGGCTGCGTGCATGGTTACGATAGAGAAATTAGATGAAATTGCCCTGGAGCATGCATGCCCACGATTCATTTTCATCCAGTTATCTTCTATACTTGGAACCATTATTAATTACCATAGCGGGCACGCTCGCTCCTGCACATTGTGACATTCACCCTCCCCGACGCTTACGCACACTGCCTGCGTCTGGCGCGCTCCCACTACGAAAATTTCCCTGTCGCCTCGGTCTTCCTGCCCAAACGTCTGCGCGAGCCGATTAGCGTGATCTATGCCTTCGCGCGCACTGCGGATGACTTTGCCGATGAGGGTGACCTTGCACCTGATGAGCGCCTTGCGAAACTCGACGCCTACGTGGCGGGACTTGACACCATCAAGAACGGCAGCACGATTGATGACCCGGTGTTCATCGCGCTAAAGGATGTGATAAGCAAACACGCCCTGCCTCTGCAACTCTTTTATGACTTGCTGACGGCATTTCGCATGGACGTAACCAAAGAACGCTATGCGAACTACGACGAGGTTCTCTACTACTGTCGCCATTCAGCCAACCCGGTGGGACGATTACTGCTGCATCTTTATGACCTTGCCACACCCGTCAATCTTGCCCACTCGGATGCAATATGCAGCGCCTTGCAGCTCATCAACTTCTGGCAGGATATCGGCCAGGATTATCACGAAAGCAATCGCATTTATCTGCCGCAAGATGAAATGGCTCACTATGGCGTAACCGAAGACCATCTCCGGCAAAGCCGAACTGATGCCGCCATGCGCAGCCTGATGACCATGCAAATCGAGCGCACGCGGCACCTGATGTTATCGGGCACACCCCTGGGCAATGTACTGCCGGGTCGCATGGGCTTTGAGCTGCGCCTCACCTACCACGGCGGATTGCGCGTCTTGCAAGCGCTGGAGGCACAACGCGACGACGCCTTTACTCGGCCGCGGCTCAAGGCGCATGATTGGCTGGCGATGATGTGGGGAGCGCTGACGCGGAAACAGTAGCTTGAATCTGTTATCATCGTACTTCCCGTACATTTAGAGCCTGTCTCTTACATTTTCAAGCCAGCGTATGACCCCCGACGAATATTGCCAGGACAAGGCCGCAAAGAGCGGATCGAGTTTTTATTACAGTTTTTTATTCCTTCCGCCACAGCAGCGCCAAGCCATCACCGCCCTATACGCCTTCTGCCGTGAGGTGGATGATGTAGTCGATGAGTGCGAAGATGTCAACGTGGCGCGCATCAAGCTCCAATGGTGGCGCGAGGAGATCGGCAGGGTTTTTGACGGCACGTCGCGCCATCCGGTGGGCCAGGCATTGCGCGGGCCAGTGACCACCTATAATCTGCCGCAAGAACACTTCCTGGAAATCATCGACGGCATGGAGATGGATCTCGATCACCAGGGCTATGCCTCATTCAAGGATCTCGCCCTCTACTGCCACCGCGTGGCGAGCATCGTGGGATTGATGGCAGCGGAGATTTTTGGCTATCAAGACCGCCGCACCCTGAAATACGCCCATGAACTCGGCATGGCCTTCCAGCTCACCAATATCCTGCGCGATGTCCGTGAAGACAGCCTGCTGGGGCGAATTTATCTGCCCCTCGACGAGCTGGAACGGTTCGGCGTCACTCCGGAGGACATCATGGCACACCGCACGTCCGACAACATGCGCGAACTGTTTAAATTCCAGGCGCAACGCGCACACCAATACTACACCCAGGCCTATGCCCATCTACCTGAGGGCGACCGCTATCCGCAACGTAGCGGACTCATCATGTCAGCCATTTATCAGGCCACGCTCAAGGAAATAGAGGATGATGGTTACAACGTTCTCGAACGACGCGTTTCATTAACGCCGTTGCGCAAGCTCTGGATCGCCTGGCAAACCGCGCGCCACGAAAAAAGCATCTACAAAAAACAGCGCAAACGCGACATGCAAAAAGCATAATGCACGTTGTCATAGTCGGCGGCGGTTGGGCGGGTCTGGCAGCAGCGGTGGAGCTGTGTCGGCACGGTACCCGTGTGACTGTCCTGGAAGCGGCACCGCAACTCGGCGGGCGTGCGCGTGGACTGGACTATACCTTGAACGGTCAACGCATCGACAACGGCCAGCACCTACTGCTCGGCGCCTACCGTGAAACGCTAAGACTGCTGAATATATTGGGCATACCGGAAGCCAGTGTCTTCGAGCGCCGCCCTCTGCAACTCATCTACAAAGCTGTTGGCCGCTCTGACATTCGCATTACCTGCCCATCGTTGCCCGCACCGCTCCATCTCGTAACCGCCTTATTGAATGCCGAAGGATTAGCCCTGGCGGAACGCCTGAATGCGCTATCAATATGCCGTGGCCTGCTGCGGAGCGGATTCAAAATCAACGACGATATCAGCGTGGCGGCATGGTTGTCGCACAATAAACAATCCCCCGCCTTGATCCGCGCCCTATGGGAACCACTGTGTCTGGCGGTGTTGAATACTCCGCTGCATAACGCATCGGTGCAGGTGTTTTTACGCGTGCTTCAGGATGCGTTTACCCGCAGCCGCAGCGATTCCGATCTTCTCTTGAGTCGCGTTGATTTGGGAAACACATTTCCCGAGCCCGCGCGGCGTTTTATCGAACAACATGGCGGCACGGTCAAACTCAACCATCGCGTAAAAGAACTAACCGTTCAGAATAACGCTGTCCGCAACGTATCCGTGAATGATCATGAAATAGCCGCCGACCATGTGATACTCGCCATCCCGCCCAATGCCTGCCAGCGGCTGATGGAACCCCATCCCACGCTGCACGGCATAGCACAGCGGTTGGCAGAGATAAGCCATGAGCCAATCTGCACTGTCTACCTACAGTATCCACCACAGACACGCCTTGATATGCCGATGATCGGCCTGTTGGATTCGACCACACAATGGGTCTTCGACCGCGCGCTATACGGACAGCCCGGCCTGATGGCGGTCGTCATCAGCGGCCCTGGGCCGCATATGGAGATGAGTAAGAGTGAATTGAGCGCGCACGTAGCATCGGAACTGGCGCGGATCTTTCCGCACTGGGCCACACCGGAACATGGGCCGAAACACAGCCTGGTCATCCGCGAAAAATACGCCACTTTCGCCTGCCGCCCCGGCATCAATATCCTGCGTCCCGGTGCCGCAACATCAGTGCGCGGCTGCTGGCTGGCGGGCGACCACACGGATACTGGCTATCCCGCCACACTGGAAGGCGCGGTACGCAGCGGCGTGGAATGTGCGCGTCGTATTATTTATTGCTGACGGCTGAGAATTATTTGTAGGGTGCGTTCCACGCACCATTATCATTGGTGCGTGGAACGCACCCTACGTATATTGTGAAATGGAATCACCTCAGAACCCTAAGCCCGTCTGCGCAGCGCCTCGAACAGGCAAATACCCGTCGCTACCGAGACGTTCAGACTCTCGACCGCGCCGCACATGGGAATGCGGATCAGCACATCGCAGTGCTCTCTGGTAAGGCGACGCATGCCCTGCCCCTCTGCGCCCATGATCAAGGCCAGCGGACCGCGCAGATCGACATCAAAAAGATCTTTATCGGTCGCAGCATCCGCGCCCACCGTCCACACGCCCCGCTCCTGAAGCATGCGTAGGGTGCGCGCCAGATTGGTGACTTGGATGAAGGGCACGGCTTCCGCCGCGCCGCTGGCGACTTTGCGCACCACGGGGGTGAGGCCCACGGCGCGATCACGTGGGGCGATCACCGCATGCACGCCAGCGGCGTCGGCGGTGCGCAGGCATGCGCCCAGATTGTGGGGATCCTGCACGCCATCGAGCACCAGCAGGAAGGGTGGTTCGGTGAGGCCATCCAGAATGCGCTCAAGATCGTCCTCCTTCCACGCTGCCCGGACCCGGCAGCGCGCCACCACGCCTTGATGGCGCGCCTCTGGTGCCAGTGCATCAAGCTCCTTGCGCACTACACGCTGAATCTCAACGTGGTGCGTGGCCGCCGCATCGACGATGGCCTGCATGCGCGCATCCTTGCGGCTGGCGTCCAGCAAAATAACGGTTACATGCTCCGCGTCACGTTGTAACGCTGCCTGAACGGCATGGAGACCGTAGATCAACTGATCGCCCGCCATTACGAACTCCGCTTCTTCGCCGAGGATTTCCTTCTGCTCTTGCGTTTTGGTTTCGGCTTTACATCTTCCTGGTCCTTGTCCTTATCTTTGACCTTTTCCTTTGCGGGGCTCTGGTCAACTAGATCAAAGTCGATGCGCCTAGTATCGAGATCAGCGCGCATGACCTTCACGCGCACCGGATCTCCCAGCCGGTACACCTTGCCGGTGCGCTCGCCGCGCAGCCGATGTCCGGCGCTGTCATGGTGGTAGTAGTCATTGCTCAGCGCGGTAATATGCACCAGCCCTTCAACATAGATATCGCTCAGCTCGACGAAGATACCAAACGACGTCACGCTAGTGATGAGACCGTCGAACTCCTCGCCCACCTTGTTCATCATGAATTCGCACTTCAGCCAGTCGACGGCGTCGCGCGTGGCATCGTCGGCACGCCGTTCCGCAGTGGAGCAGTGCTCGCCCAGGGCTTCCATGTCTTCAACAGTGTAGGCAAATCCTTTGACCTTGCCTTCTTTGAGAGCATGACGGATGGCGCGATGCACCAGCAGATCGGGATAGCGTCGAATGGGTGAGGTGAAATGCGTGTATGCCTCGTGGGCCAAGCCGAAATGCCCGACGTTATCCGGGGTGTACTTGGCCTGATTGAGAGAGCGCAGCATAACCGTCTGGATGAGGCGAAAGTCAGGGCGTCCGCGCACGATATTGAGTAGCTCGGCATAGTGCTGCGCCTCGGGGTCTTCGCCGCCGCGCAACTGCAATCCAAACTCGCCCAGGAATGTTCGCAGGTCAGTGATCTTCTCCACTTTTGGTGATTCATGCACACGGTATACCGCGGGAATCTTGCGCTTGAGCAGAAAACGCGCCGCCGCGACATTGGCAGCGATCATGCACTCTTCGATTATCTTGTGGGCATCGTTGCGTACCAGTGGCTCGATGCGCTCTATCTTGCGCCCCTCACCGAACACGATGCGTGTCTCGGTGGTGTCAAAATCAATCGCGCCGCGCCGCTGACGCGCGACAAGCAACGCTTTGTACAGCGCGTGCAACTCCACAAGATGCGGCAGTATCACGGCATGTTTTGCGCTTAGTGCCGGCTCTTGCTCTGCTAGCATCGCCGCCACTTCGTCATAGGTCAGTCGTGCGGCGGAACGCATCACCCCTTCAAAAAAGCGATGACGCGTGATCTCGCCATCGGTATCGATAGACATTTCGCACACCATGCACAGGCGGTCGACGTGGGGATTCAGAGAGCATAATCCGTTGGACAAAATTTCGGGCAGCATGGGAATTACGCGCTGCGGGAAATAGACAGAAGTGCCACGTTCCTGCGCCTCTTCATCCAATGCGGTGCGAGGACTCACATATGATGAGACATCGGCGATGGCCACCAGCAACCGCCAGCCACCTGACTTTTTGCGCTCGCAATACACTGCATCATCAAAATCACGCGCGTCGGCGCCGTCAATAGTCACCAGAGGCACATCACGCAAATCCTCGCGGCCCTCCTTGGCCACCTCGGGCACCTCCGGGGTGAGATGGGCAATCTCGCTTTGCACCGCCACCGGCCATGCCAGGGGGATCTCGTGGGCGCGGATGGCAACCTCGATTTCCAGGCCGGGGGCCATGTGATCCCCCAATATTTCAACGACCCGTCCCAGCGGCTTGGCGTGTTTGCTCGGCTGCTCGATAAGCTCCACCACCACGATTTGATCGCGCCGCGCGCCGCCCTGGTAATCCGCAGGCACCAGGATGTCATGGGTAATGCGTTTATTGTCGGGGGTGACGAAGCCGACACGCCCTTCCTGCTGGTAGAAACGCCCTACCACGTGTTGCGTGTTGCGCTCCAGGATTTCAATCAGCACGCCTTCGCGGCGGCCACGGCGGTCAACCCCGGCGATACGCGCCACAGCCCGGTCACCGTGCATACAGAATCCCATCTGGCGCGGCGTAAGAAAAAGATCCTCCCCCCCCTCATCCGGCACCAGAAAACCGAACCCGTCGGGATGGCCGATGACCCGCCCACGCACCAGATCCATCTTTTCTATCAGGCCATAGCCATCGCGGCGGTTGCGCACCAACTGGCCGTCACGCTCCATGGCGTTCAAGCGGCGGCGCAGCGCCTCCAGACTTTCCTCGTCGTGCAAGTCCAACATGTCGACAAGCTGCTTATAGGTGAGCGGCTCACCCTGCGTCTCCAGGAGCTGCATGATGAATTCGCGGCTGGGGATGGGGTTTTCGTATTTTTCCGCCTCGCGGTCAGCGTGAGGATCTTGGTCGGGGTGGGATGGACGTTTGACCATTAGATTACCGCCCCCTGTTTAACCGGCGCGAGTACAGCCTGTGAGAACACATGAATCAACGAGATATTTTCCAACTAAAAACCCTTTATTAAAAACAAGAACATCCAAAGTGTCTTTGGAGTTTCAAAAATCATATCATATACGAGGACTTCCGATCTTCCCGTGAGTCGCCCGAACACTTAATCGCTCATTGTACCGATAAAAAAATCGCCTGTCCGGTTGACAACAAAACCTGCTCCCGGTACAGTGCGCACCTCTTGGTTAATCGTTAACCGGAAACCCTTGCCGGGGTGGCGGAATTGGTAGACGCGCTGGTTTCAGGTATCAGTGGGGGCAACCCCGTGGAGGTTCAAGTCCTCTCTTCGGCACCATCTCAAGAAATCGTTCCAGACCACCTAAAGACCGAATTATACATTGATTTTCAATGAAATTCGCGAAATTTTCAAGCTTTATTGATAGTCTCCAGCCGCCTGAGATTGCCTGCTCGAAGCGTGGGTAGAGCGCGCGCAACCATCAGTTTCACCTCATTCCTAAGCCGATTTCCATCACCATTTGCAAGGTTCGCTATGGGTCGCTTTGGACCATTCACTTTTATCTCAACTGACCTAAAGAGCAGAATACCTTCACAGGTCCAGCTCATAGCGAGTACTACGCCCACCACCAGGCAATTTTCTAAGACAACTCTTCTCCAATAAATCGGCTAATTCCCTTGTGGCCGTTGCTTTACTCACCTTGGCCATGCTCATGTACTTACGTGCATTGATGCCATCAGGAAATTCTTCCGCCTCGCCCCCTTCTGCTGCGGCGGAATCCAACAGTCGATTGAGAACTTTGATCTGGCGCTCACTCAACACAGTCTGAGCATGACTCCGCCAGAAACGTGTTTTCTGCATTACCCTGACAAGGCGTATCAAACCCTGTTGAAGCGCATCTTCCAGGACACTCAGGAACCATTCCAGCCAGGGTGTGATATCCAGCCCACCTTTCTGTGCCCGCTCCAGTTGCAGGTAATACTCTTTGCGCCTGGCCATGATTGCCGCACTGAGAGAATAGAAGCGAACGCTCTGCTGCTCCGCCTGAGCAAGGGCACGATCTGTCACGGCACGAGCGACACGGCCATTGCCGTCTTCGAACGGATGGAGAGTCACCAGCCATAGATGGGCGATACCGGCACGCAACAGGGCATTAAGATTCTTGGGGGAATGATTGAACCAATGAAGAAACTGTTCAACTTCCTCTTCGAGCCCTGCCCTTGGTGGTGCTTCAAAGTGGATCACGGGGCGGTCGATACGCCCAGACACCACCTGCATTGGCGTATCGCCACGCAGCTGGCCAGGGTTCACCTGATTGAGCACTGATGGTTCTGTGAAGAGTGCTGACTGCCAGTTGAGCAGTGTCCGCAATGTCAACACCTCACTGTAATCTCGTGTCGCCTCCAGCAATAACTCCACCAGGGCATCAGCCTGCCGGGTAGGCGGTCCCATGCCCGCCTTTTCAAGCCCAAGGTGGCGTGCTACCGATGAGCGTACCGATTCCACATCGAGATTCTCGCCTTCGATCTCACTGGTACGAATAGCGCTCTGGACCAAGGCATCCATTTGAGCCTGGCGATCCGTATCCTCTGGCTGACCCTCGCTCTTACCAAGCAACCGCCTTTGCAACAGGCGTACAGCATCCAGCCTCGGCTGTAACGCCGCACCGTCCCACCGAAACCTTGGCCAATCTGTTTGTTGCCAGATATACATAACACTCCTGAGCCGATTATCAATCATATTCGGCTCACATTATGAGCCAAATATAGCATTTAATCGGCTCAGGCAGTAACGGAATTTACAGGGCAAGAAACCAGGATTGAACTCAGATTGTCCATTAGGCGAAATAGAGCGCACAACGCCGCTCGTGGTGAGCTTGTCAAACCATGAACGGCCCTTCGACAGGCTCAGGGCGAACGGTTTTGGGGCTAATGGACAATCTGGGTTGAAAAAACTGGACCCCTGGCCTGGTGGCCTACTATGGCGGTTCCGTGGTGGGCAGCGGCTGCGAAAAATCTACGTCGCCAGATCAGGGCCAAAAGATGGGTACGGCATCCAGCCGCTCGAGCTTGGGGTGACGTCCCCCATCCACGCGCCCCAGCCCTATTGCTTGACGCCAACGGTATACAACACGTCCACATTCAACCAAATCCCCTCGCCTGACGCCAGCTCCTGGACTTCTGTCAAATGCTCTTTCTTGAATCTTTCCATGTCGGAAGGAGAAAGCAGGTTAACCAGGCCACGAAAACCCGCAAACCATATAACATCCCACCATTCATCCGCATTTTTCAGGTAGTAGCCGATGTTTTTGCGGTCAACACAAATATCTTGAAGCCCCGCGCTTTGATAAAGTGAGGTGACCTTCTCTTCCGTGCCGATGCGTTTCCATGATAGCGGAGGCCTCTCAATACCATACTGCTGAATGCGATCAAAAAAGATTTCAATGACCGGCAAAAAGGCACTGTCACAAAACCCGCAAATGGCGACCTTACCACCAGGTTTTACCTTGTCCGAGATATGCTTGAGCTGCTGCCCCATGTTTTCAACAAAGAAAATGCCAAAGCCACAAACAGCAGTGTCGAAGTGATTATCAGGGAATTCCAGCACCTGCATATCACATTCAAGAAAATGGACATTGCTGATATTATTAGCTGCTGCTTTGGCCCTGGCCTGAACAAGCATGCCTGTTGAAAAATCAACGCCGGTAACTCGGCCACGAGGCACCTCTTGGCAAACCGCAAGCGCGACATATCCTGTGCCTGTAGCAACATCAAGCACATGTTCGTCGCCCTTGAGATTCAAACATGCAGCCATAATCTTTGCGCTCTCCGAAAAATAGCGCAGCGCATGATTATCGTAACCCGCAGCAACGGTATTGAACGTCTCTTTAATCATCTTCTTGCGTTCATGTTCATTCATGGCTTGTGTTCACCTGTACGCTCAATACGTGACCCGATTATAAACCATCGGGCAACGTGACAAGTGGCGCACTTACCCAATGAAGCTGGTTAAATTCTCGCTGCTGTTCTTGCCCCTCCTGTATTTGATCTTCGGGATAATGTTGCTCACATTGGCGTGCGTTGCGCTCTATGGATGGGCGATGAGCTGGAAACATGATTAATCCTTTTTTTCCTGTAATAACAAAGTGATGAATACAAAATAACCGCTTATGCAGGCCACGTTTTAGTTTACACTCAGGAGATCCAAACCTATCATGTGGCGTTGCCCATCGCTCATTTGCAGCGGCCAAGCTTCTTTCCACAACCCTCAATGAGATCTGCCACCTATGAAATGCGCCATCTACAAGTCGCTGAAAAAAATGGACACGTATTTGTACATGGAACGGGAAGACGACTTTTCCCGCGTTCCAGAGACACTATTGAAATTGCTGGGGCAACTACAGCTTGTGATGAATATTGAATTAACACCTGAGCGGAACCTGGCACAGGCGAATCCCGAAGAGGTCCGCCAACAATTGCAGGCGCAGGGATACTATCTGCAATTGCCGCCAATTGAACCTATGCTGAATGTCAGGCACTAAGTCGTCATAGTCATAGTAAAGATTACCCTTTACCCAGATATATGAACGTGACAAAAGAACGGGTCTGCTGGAAATGTGGCGCTTCGGTTATGGAGCTACCTATACCCTTGAGTCGCCTTGCGGAATGCCCGGCGTGCCGTGCCGATCTGCACGTCTGTCGTCTCTGCGCATTTTACGACCCGCGTGTAAGCAACAGCTGCCGCGAACCTGTTGCAGACGCCGTGAAAGACAAAGAGCGGGCAAATTTTTGTGGCTATTTTCAGGCCCAGTCCGGCGCATATAACCCACGCGCGGATGAGAAGGCCTCAACTGCCAAGGCGCAGCTTGAAGCGATATTCGGATCGGCCTCGCTGGATAGTGGAGAACCCTCCATGAGTAAGGTTGGACAACGCTCGGAGGCAGAAGCTGCGAGGGAACAGCTTGAGCGGCTGTTTGGCTTGGATAACAAGCACAAAGAATGACATGGCATAATAAATATGGCCTTTCATGGTGTTTTATATTTTCTTAAAAAATATGCACATTTTGATATAGATCAAAATGATATTATTAAATTTATGTATTCTGACTATGGAGTGGGTTTACATCTGAGCCGAAAGAATCCCTTGGCGACAATGAGGAATTCTATTTTCAACTATGAGCTTCCGCCATGGATAAGATTTCACATAAAAGCGAGTGAATATATAGCATCGCTACCGCATTACAGGAGATGATACAATGGAAGCTTCCTATGAAGAAATCCTCAAATGCACCGAGCACGACATCTACAAAGAAATATTCGACCGCATAGAATATCATATCAAAATAACGCGTAGACAATGCAGAGTCTACTGGGCTTTGTCCGTGGGCCTTCAATGGTTAATCCCTATCCTTTCGGCAACGCTTGGAATACTTCCCAGCCAAAAAATCATACCTAATAATACACTTGAACTTTTGTCGTTCTTGATAGGCGGCACCGTCGCCATTTTTTCGGTAGTAAACTCGGCAGTTCAACCTTCTAAAAGATTCGCCTTTGCAAAAACCTATGCCAATAAGCTATGGGAATTTCGCATTAATTTAAAATTGAATATGGAAAAAATGCTGGACGATGAATCAAAAAGTAACCAAGAAAGAAAAATAGCCATTAATCGCCTCCTACATGAAAAAAACAAAGAAATAGCCAAGCTAATCGACGAATTCAATAAAGGTCCAGAGCTGAATTTGGTCACAGGGCAATCTCCAGAGACTCAAAGATAAATATAGGGCAGAAACCTCCATTTGAAGGCTTAGCTTTGTGCAAAAAGCACTCATGCATTCAAAATGGCAATTGCCAGATAATCTCATGACCCTCAACCGCTTCCACCCCGCCGTTGCAAACTGGTTCCGCAAGACCTTCCCCGCCCCCACTGCGCCACAGGTGCAGGCCTGGCCGGAGATCCTGGCGGGGCGGCATACCCTGATTGCGGCACCCACCGGTTCGGGCAAGACGCTGGCGGCGTTTCTCGCCGCGATTGATGCGCTATTGCGACAAGGTCTGGCGGGGCAGCTCACGGACCAGACGCAGGTGGTGTATGTTTCGCCGCTCAAGGCGCTCAGCAACGACATCCACAAGAATTTGGAGATCCCGCTCAGCGGCATCCGCGCCGAACTCGAAGCCCTTGGCTTGCCGGACGTTGAGATCCGCACGCTGGTGCGCACCGGTGACACCCCGACGAGCGAACGCCTGGCGATGCGGCGCCGTCCGCCGCATATCGCGGTGACCACGCCGGAATCGCTGTATGTCCTGCTCACCAGCGAGAGTGGGCGCGACATGCTGAAGAGCGTGCACACTGTGATCGTGGACGAGATCCACGCCCTGGCGGCCAATAAACGTGGCGCGCACCTCGCCCTGTCGCTGGAGCGTCTCGAGGCGCTTACGGCCAGGCGGCTCACCCGCATTGGATTATCCGCGACTCAGCGGCCCATCGAGGAAGTGGCGCGTTTTCTGACCGGCGCAAGCGGTATTGCGGCCGATGACGCGCCCGACTGCGCGATCATCGATTCCGGCCATATCCGGCAGCGCGATCTTGCACTGGAAGTGCCGGGATCTCCGCTGGAGGCGGTGATGTCCGGCGAGGTGTGGCAGCAAGTCTATGACCGGCTCGCCGCGTTGAGCCAGGCGCACCGTACCACGCTGATTTTTGTTAATACCCGGCGCATGGCGGAACGCGTCACCCGGCATCTGTCCGAACGGTTGGGCGAGGAGCATGTCGCCTCTCACCACGGCAGCCTGTCGCGTGAGCAACGCCTGGACGCCGAACAGCGCCTCAAGCAGGGGGCGTTGCGCGTGCTGGTGGCCACCGCATCGCTGGAGCTGGGAATCGACATCGGCGATGTGGACCTGGTCTGCCAGCTCGCCTCGCCACGCTCCATCGCGGCCTTTTTACAGCGCGTGGGACGCTCCGGCCACAGTCTGGACGCCATCCCCAAGGGCAGGCTGTTTCCGCTGAGCCGCGATGATCTAGTGGAGTGCGCGGCACTGCTCGATTCGGTACGGCGCGGCGAACTGGACAGTCTGATCATGCCGGAAAAACCGCTCGACGTGCTGGCGCAGCAGATCGTTGCCGAGGTTGCCAGCCGCGAATGGCAGGAAGATGAACTCTATGAATGCCTGCGTCGCGCATGGCCCTACCACGATCTGTCGCGCGCGGACTTCGATGCCCTGATCCACATGCTGGCGGAGGGATTCAGCACCCGCCACGGACGCAGATCCGCCTACCTGCACCGTGACAGTGTAAACCGGCAACTGCGCGCCCGGCGCGGCGCACGGCTGACGGCCCTCACCTCGGGCGGCACGATTCCTGATAACGCCGATTATCAGGTGATCCTCGAGCCGGAGGGTCATTTCATCGGCACGCTCAATGAAGACTTCGCCGTGGAGAGCATGGCGGGCGACATCTTCCAGCTCGGCAATCATTCCTACCGCATCCTGCGCATCGAGGCCGGACGAGTGCGGGTGGAGGATGCCCACGGGCAGCCGCCCACCATCCCGTTCTGGATCGGCGAGGCGCCGAGCCGCAGCGATCAGCTGTCGCTTGCCGTTTCGCGCCTGCGCAACGAGATGGCACAGCGGCTCACGATATCTACGGATGACGCCCTACGCTGGCTGGCGCAAGAAGTGGAGATTACGGGTGCGGCCGCCGCGCAACTCGTCGAATACCTCGCCTCCGCCCAGGCGGCGCTGGGCGTGTTACCGAGCCAGGATACTGTAGTGCTGGAGCGCTTTTTCGATGAATCCGGCGGCATGCAGCTGATTGTGCATTCGCCGTTCGGCAGCCGCATCAATCGCGCCTGGGGGCTCGCTTTGCGCAAGCGCTTTTGCCGTACCTTCAATTTCGAACTGCAGGCCGCCGCCACCGAAGACGCCATTGTGCTTTCGCTGACCGCCACCCACAGCTTTGCGCTCGACGAGGTGGCCCGACACCTGAACGCCAAGACAGTGCGGCCGCTGCTGGTGCAGGCGCTGCTCGATGCCCCGATGTTCACCACGCGCTGGCGCTGGGACGCCTCCATCGCCCTGGCCCTGCCGCGCTTTCGCGGCGGAAAGAAAACACCACCGCAGTTGCAGCGCATGATCGCCGAAGATCTGATCGCGCTGGTGTTCCCCGATCAGCGCGCCTGCTTGGAGAACATCGTCGGCGACCGCGAGATCCCCGATCACCCGCTGGTGCGTCAGACCATCCACGACTGCCTGCACGAGGCCATGGACATTGAAGGGCTGGAGCGGCTGCTCGCCGCGCTGGAACGCGGCGATATCCGCGCCGTGGCGCGTGACCTCGCTGGGCCTTCACCCCTGGCACAGGAAATCCTCACCGCACGCCCTTACGCCTATCTCGACGATGCACCTCTGGAAGAGCGGCGCACTCAGGCCGTCATGGCGCGCCGCTGGCTCGATCCCGAAACCGCTTCCGATCTGGGCCGTCTCGACCCCGAGGCTATCCAGCGGGTGCGCGATGAGGTATGGCCAGAAGCGGCAAGCGCCGATGAACTGCATGACGCGCTGGTGACATTGGGCTTTGTGACCGCACAAGAAGGCATGAGCGGCAGCGCGGACTGGCGGCCGTATCTCGCAGACTTGTCCAAAGCCGGGCGGGCCACCGTGGTCCATACAGCGCCGGATCAACCCGCGCTGTGGATCGCGGTTGAGCGGCTGCCCCAGTTCCAGGCCATCTATAACGAACCGCGCCTGACACTGGAGATCACCCCGCCATCTGAATACCTCACGCACACCTGGAGCCGCGAATCCGCGCTGGTTGAGATTGTGCGCGGGCGGCTCGAAGGACTTGGGCCGGTCACCGTGGCCCAACTCGCACAGCCGCTGGGGTTGCCTGTCCGCGATATTGAAGCCGCACTGCTGGCCCTCGAAGGCGAGGGTTTTGTATTACGCGGAAGCTTCACGTCCAGAATAGGCGATACTGCGAATGATACTGAATGGTGCGAACGCCGTCTGCTCGCGCGCATCCATCGCTACACCCTCAAGCGTCTGCGTCAGGAAATCGAGCCGGTCAGCAGCGCGGATTTCATGCGCTTTCTGTTCCACTGGCAGCGCGTCATTCCCGAACTGCGCGGCGAAGGGGGCGAGGCCTTGTCGGCCATCATCGAACAACTGGAAGGATTCGAGGCGCAAGCGGCAGCGTGGGAAGGCGACATCCTGCCAGCCCGCATAAACAGCTATGAATCATCATTCATAGACAGCTTATGCCTGTCTGGCCGTATCGTCTGGGCAAGGCTCACCCCGCCGCGCACCATGACAGACAAAACCGCAGGAAGTGGGCCGGTGCGCACCACACCCATCGCCCTGCTCAGCCGCCACAATCTTGCAGTCTGGAATGCGCTGGCGTCAGAGTCACCGGATAAACCAACCAACCTCTCGGCATCGGCGCACAAGGTGGCGGATTATCTTACCGCGCATGGCGCATCGTTCTTCGATGACCTTGCGGGCCACGCGGGGCTGCTGCAATCGCAACTGGAAGAAGCCCTTGGCGAACTAGTGGCGGCAGGTCAGGTGAGCGCCGACAGCTTCAGCGGACTGCGCGCCCTGCTCACACCCGCCGATCGCCGCCGCCCGCTCGCGGGAGGCAGACGCCATCATCGCGGCACTCCCTTTGGTCTTGCTGAGGCCGGGCGCTGGGGCTTGCTCAAACGCAACGGCACGGCACGCGTGCCCGAACCGGCAGGGGCGCAACCACGTCCATGGAGCGGCGGCCAGCACGATCCCGAAACCGTCGAATTCATCGCACACACCCTGTTGCGCCGCTACGGTATCGTGTTCCGGCGCGTGATCGAGCGCGAGGCTGGCTGGCTACCACCCTGGCGTGAACTGCTGTGGGTATACCGGCGCCTGGAGGCGCGCGGCGAGATCCGCGGCGGACGCTTCGTGGCCGGATTCTCCGGCGAACAATATGCACTGCCCGAAGCGGTGGGTTCGCTGCGCGACATCCGCCGCCAGGCCAAGGATGGCGCCACCATCGCCCTGTGCGGCGCCGACCCGCTGAATCTCGCCGGCATCATCACCCCCGGCCCCAAGATCCCCGCACTCGCCGCCAACCGCGTGCTGTACCGTGACGGCGTGCCGGTCGCCATTCAAATTGCGGGTGAAGTGCGTTTCATGGATACTGTAAATGCAAACGAGCAATGGGATCTGAAGAATACCTTGCTCAAATGCCGTGTCACACCCAGATTGGGCGGTTATTCAGCACGCTGAGAATATGGTTCTGCCGCAAAGTTTGCGATTCCGCCGAGGCTGGGTATCCCACCAGGCAACAAATCGAGGCCCTGTTTTCTATGGTGTTTGACAAATAACGTAATTACGAAAGCCTTGCCCCCGTTTTCGCGTTCACTCCCGGAAGCCGATACGCTACACGCCAAGCATTCTGCGCGATAACAGCGCCTGCATATCGCGCCTGCCGTCTGCAATCATGTAGATAAGCGCTAATTGCCCAATCACCCGATAGATGATCCGGTAAGGTTTGAAGTGCGCCTGGCGATATTCGCGGATACCAAGCACGAGCAGCTCTTTTAGATAGGAGCCGCGCACCCATCGGGAGGGGGCCATATTCTCGCCTAAATTTCTTTACCTTGCCCCAAGTAAAAATTGTAGAACTTTTCCACTGACCACTTTGGTTTGCCCGGAACGATCCCATGCGATTTTTGCAGCAAGATCAGGTTACTGCTCGGGTGCAGCTTAGCGATGAAACGCTCCTTGTGCTCCAGGCCCTCGAGGTTGTAAGCGACTGCGTCCTTCGCCACAAAGTTGGTATGCTCCCACACGAAATACACTTCATTCAGACCCAGTATATCCTCGCCTTTGAGCCACTCCTCGGGCGCAAGCAATTTCCATAGGTACCCGGAATATAGGTCAGTCTTCGCGCCTTTCGGTCGCGAAATCTTGTGTTGCGGTTTGGCGTCCTCAACTGAGATGTAATAGTCGTGAGAATCTCGCTTAACGTTTTTCGGCAGCTTCTTATCGAATTGGTATCGGTGACCCAGCCGTCCAACAATTACGGCCTCGAACCCGCCCCAGCTATCCTGAAATTCGTCTCTCAGTTTTTGCGCCTTTTCAGTCCCGATGATTACCGGCAATGAATCGGCTTCATCGCCTTCGGTAAGTTGTGCAATGTAGTAGCGCTTCTCATCGTGTTTCGGGTCCGCGGCGCCCCAGCAGATGTCCCAGGATGGTGCCCAGAGATCGAAACCTCTGAACAGCCATTCCTGGAGGGGATTTTTCCATTCGATCTTGAGCGACGCCGTTTCCTGTTGCTTTCGCTCCCACCATCCTTCCGTGAGCAGTGCCGCAGGAAAAAGCGTTCCTCGCACCTTTATGAGCACCGGCTTCTCTAATGTCGCCCCCTCCTTGAGCTTCTCTCGAAGCTCTTTGATGGTTCCTACCGACTCCGGTGATGTGTTCTCGGTGTGAGTCGATGTAATCAGGAACTTCTTCAGATGCTCCAATCTGCCGCCGAGGTAGTCTTTCGTGCCGCTTTGCACTTTGTCGAGCAGTTGCTTGAGCGCGCTCATCAACTTCTCGTCTCTGCGCTGCTGTAATAGCTTGACCACCTCATGGGCGCGTGTGGCGATCATTTTTTGGCTAATAAATTCAGCCGGCAAGTGCAGGTGCTGTTCGATATAGCTGAGCTGGCCCTCGTTACAATCGCACAACCGCTCATACAGCTCTTCCCATGTCACGGCCACTGTCATGCTCCTACTTGCGAATGAGGATCGCCGTCCGACGTCCTGGTGAGGGTGCCCCCTATGCGAGCCTCGGGCGGGGCGCGACCCGTGATCAGATTGTTCATGTGACTTGCCATGTCACGGACCGGCATTCGTGTTACGCCAGCAACTTGTCGAGCTGATCGCGGAACTGACGTTTCAGATGCTCGACGTTGTCGTAACGGGTAAAAAAATGCCCGAGGGTCGCGAGTTTTTTCTGGAATACCCATAGCGATTGCATGTCTTCCTCTCGCGTGCTGCCGGTTTTGATCTCTGCATTCTTGAAGAATGTGTAAATGAGCGGGCGACCGGTCTCCTTGAACTGGCGGTGCGCGGTATCAAACTCTTCCTCGGTGAACTTGCCGGTTTTGGTGAAAAATAGGCTGACAAACACATCGCAGTCGCGCACTGCCTTGTTGTACTCGTCCTGCGAGCGCGTTCCGGACATCGCGTCGAGAAAGTTCTCCCAGCGATTGATTTCCAGATAGAAGCCTCTCTTGCGGAACTGATCGTTCTGCTGCCGGAAGTACAGCTCGAATTCGTCACGTTCTTGGCGCAGCTCCTCTGACGATGCCAGAAAGATCCGGATGGTCCGGAGCTGGGTCGTGTGCCCTCCGGGGACTAACCACGGATCCATCGTTCGTTCGGCGCTCGAGGGTGGAACGGCGTTCGGCTTGGCGGACAACACGGTCTGGAGGTGCGACTTGGCCGGCTTCGAGACTTTGTCCGTGTCGCGCTTCTGTTTGGTCTTCGGCGCCGGTTTTAGGCCTAATGCCGCGGTAAGGGTTTTTTCCAAAGCGGTGAAGCCTCTCACACCTCGCGGCTTGATCAACTTTAGCATGGCGCTCGCCCGCGTGGCCACCGACTCGCCGGATCCAGGCAAAAACGCGTCATTCAGTTGCAACTTGACCGTGATGTAGTCCAACTGAGAAGGGTTACATCGAGTCAACAAATCGTAGAGATCTTCCTCATTCATAGGCCTGCCCGTGGACCTGCTTAAGACCGGCTGGCAGATTCAAGGCCCCACCTGGAGCAGGTTGGCGTAAGTAGCAACGAGCCGTAACGATTAATGAGGTCAGATACGATTTAGCGCACAAGCTTGTCCCTTGTCGCTCCATCACATTACACCTTATCCATGTGCGAATAATCTTCAGTAACGCACCAAACATAGCCTTACTCCTACTTACGATCAGCCCTCACTCCTGCCTACTGCCCGACCTGATACCGTTCAATCTTCTTCTCCCCCGCACTGGGCGAGACATAGACGATGGCATCATCCTCGCGCTTGAGTTCGCCGTCGGGGACGATGAGCTTGTGCCAGCCGGTGGACTCGCGTTCCGGCAGGCACTCGATGAGCGTGGTCGTCTGGCCCTTTTTCACCTTGAGTACGGGTGTGGTGAGGCGTTCGGCCTTGCCGGCCTTGATCTCCTCTTTGGCGGGCGGTTCGCCGAGGGTATGGTCGAGGCGTTGCGCGATGGCACTGACATCCACGGTCTTGTCGCCCACGCTGCTGATGGTGATCGAGACATTGCCCAGACTGAAGACGAGGCTGGCGACGCGCGTGCCGCCCGGCTCCTGGCCAGCGTAGTTGACGTCGCCGACCGCGGCGAGCTTGCCGGCGCCACGGGGGATATCGGGGCGCATGCTGTGGCGCAGTTGCTCGTGCAGTTGAGATTGGGCGGCGCGCCAGTCGTCGGCCTCGGCGATGCCGATGCGCACCAGCTCCTGGCCGTCGCTGCCCTTCTTTTCCCAGAGGTAGACGGTTTCGTGGTGTCTCGGTGTGTTCTCCATCGGGACGACGTTGATGAGTTCCCAGCCGCGCAGTTCGTCGCCGCTCATGCGGTAGTTGTAGTTGTAGAGGCGGCGCCCGCGGGTGGTGGCGTCGGCCCAGGCTTGGAGATCGTAGGGGGTGTCCATGGCGCGCGTCCTAGAGGATGGGCCGGCGCTGACGCGTCGTGGCCGGTTGCGGTTGGCAGGCGGCGCAGCCGCTGGCGGTAGGCGGACAGAGCCGCAGCCGGTAGTTCAGGGTGGTGCAGTCGCCGAACAGCATGTTGGTCGGCAGCAGAGGGGTGTGCTGCGCATCGGCGGCGGTGGGGTCGACGTCGCCGTCGACCTTGAGGCAGCCGTCGAACACGTTGTCGTTGGCGGTGCACGCCCCCTTCCACGCCACCTCGTGGTAGCTGAAGCCGCCATTGAAGGGCACGGCCCAGGTGGTGTAGCCGATGGCGATGAGGGGGTTGAGATCGAAGTACCAACCCATCCGCGACTGCCACAGGTCGCAGCCGACGAGATTGGCCAGCGTCGAGACGGTGTTGGCGCTGTCGGTGCAATTGACCTTGCCGCCCAGACCGGGGCCGCCATTGAGACGGTTGAGCATCTGGGTGAGTTGATAGCTGACAAAGCCATAGAAGGTGGCGCCCGACACGATGTCGTAGGAGACCCGGCCGCAGCCGTTGTAGTGTTCGGTGATCTTGGCGGCGGCGGTATCTTTATCGGTGGCGCCGTTCGCCCAGGTGCAGGCGATCTCGAGGGCATCGGTCCAGGGCAGAGAGGTGCTGCCCGTCGTCTGCACCCACGGCAAGGTGGGGGCGCGCAGGATCACGAACAGGCGATGGCGGGTGAGCATGAGTTCTCGCCAGGGATCAGTGCTCTGGCGTCGCCACTGCCAGCGCCACAGGATGTTATAGGCATTGACGCCGTGGGCATGGAAGCTGGGGTTGGTGAGGGGGAAGGTCTCCAGGCCAGAGAGGCCGGCGCTGTCGAAGCTGACCCACTTCTCCCCTACCCCGCCCAGGCGCCCGCCGCCGATGGCGCGCACATAGGCGCCGCTCAGGCCATTGGCCTTGAGGCGCACACGGATGCCAAGTGGGTTGCCTTGCGTCTCTTTGATGGCGTAGGCAGCGGGCGAATCGGTATAGGTATGGGACAGGCCCTTGCGCCAGGAGGGTGATGGCGCGGCGGTGGTAGCGTTCTTGCGGAGGTTGAGGGCGTCGTTGCTGATTGATGCGTGGTGGTAATTGAAATCGATGCTCGATATCTCATGGACCGTGGTGGTGAACGCGTACAGCAGGTCGTTGAACTTGTCCGGGCCGAGGCCGGTGATATGGCCGAGCTGGGTGAGGCTGGTGTAACTGCCGATGCTGGCGCGCTTGGTGAGGATGCGCTGCGCGACCGTGATGCCGATGTCGTAGTCGCGGATCTGATCACCCCAGCCGTAGGCGGGGTCATCGACGATCGGCCCTTCCACCGGCTCTACCCCGGCGAGTGCAGTGGCATCCGGCACGGTGTTGAGGAAGTCGAGGATGATGGCCTTGGTCGCAGCGGTGGTGCCTGTGGCCGCGAGCTTGGCGAGGATGTACGAGGAAGTGAGGCCGCTCATGGTCTTGCTGTCCTTGTCCTGAGTGAAATGCTGCCCTTGCAAATTCACATTACGCCTCGCGCTGGAGTGGTGTCAAGGCGCGGCAACCCCTATTTACAGCAATAAAATACCGCGCCCCGATTGATGATCAAACAAATCCAAGGGGCTTGCCGTTGACATAGGGCTCGCCGCATCTTAAGAATGGTAATCTGCTGAAATCCGACGGGTACTCACAACAGCCATGAAACCTCTCTTCCTTCCCCAGTTGGTCAATAATCCTTTCGGAGACCCAGGGCTTTACGTGGAATATCTGTTCGAGAAGCGGTCTTTTCTCTTTGACCTGGGAGACCTGCAAGCGCTTGCATCGCGCAAGATTCTGCGCATCAGCGATATCTTTGTCTCCCACACCCATATGGACCATTTCGTGGGATTCGACCAATTATTGCGGATCAGCCTGGGCAGGGAGAAAAACCTGCGCCTGTTCGGGCCGCCGGAGTTTGTCGCCCAGGTGGAACACAAACTGGCGGCGTACACCTGGAACCTGGTGCGGAACTACCCCACCGACTTCACCATCGAAGCCATCGAGATACATCCCGGTGGCGCGGCCACAAAAGCCCGTTTCCGCTGCCAGAAGGCTTTCCGGCGCGAGGGCGAGAAAACCATTTCTTTCCCCGATGGGGTGCTCCTCAACGAAGAGACTTTCAGGGTGCGCAGCGTCTTCCTTGACCATAAGATTCCCTGCCTTGCGTTCACACTGGAGGAGAAAATCCATGTCAATGTCTGGAAAAACCGGCTGGCGGAGATGGGGTTCCCCATCGGACCCTGGCTGCGGGAATTAAAGCAGGCGGTGCTGCGCGGAGAAGAAGAGGATAGCCCCTTTCGCGTGTGGTGGCGCGAGGAAGGGATGATCCACGAAAAATACGTCCCATTGGGAGTGCTGAAGGCCGGAATTCTGCACATCGTGCCCGGCCAGAAGATCACCTATGTGACCGATGTGGTTTACCATGAGGAGAATGCGCGCAAGATCATCGAGCTGGCGCGCGAATCGGATTTGCTGTTCATCGAGTCCACCTTTCTTCATGCGGATGCCCGACGTGCAGCGGAAAAGTTTCATCTCACGGCTTATCAGGCCGGCGTGATCGCCCGTGAGGCGGGCGTCAAAAGAGTGATTCCATTTCACTTTTCACCCAAATATGCCGAGCAAGAAGAATGTTTGCGGCAGGAGCTTGAAGAGGCTTTTTCAGGAATGAGACAAAGCTGAAATGAGGCAAATCCAGACCGTTCCTTACATCCCAGGCCGCGCCCGCGGCATGCTGCGCTATCGCCTGGAGGATTGCACCCCCGGCTGCATCCTGGTACTCAATCAGGAGGCGCTCGTCTCGAACAACCTGGAGCGGGTGAAATCTGCCGCAGGGCTGGTCGTTGCAGGTGCGGCGCGCTTCTCCCATGCGCTGGCGCGCCTTTTCACCTTGGGCACTCCTGCCGTGCTGATAAGACCTGATCAGCTTGCGCTGCTGCCGGAAGGAATGGCGGCGCTGATAGACGGGAACACCGGATTGATCACCCTCAACCCACCTCTTACAGAAATATGGCAAGAGCAAATTCCACCAGCCGTAATAAACGGGATGGTGCGCAGCATGGATGGCATTCCAGTAGAGCTTCGCGCCGGTGTACCAAGCGCCAATGCGGCACTACAGGCGGTTAGACAAGGCGCCAGCCGCATTGGCCTGCTGCGCTCGGAGTTCCTGGAACCGCTGGGGGGGCGTATCCCAGACCAACAATTCTATCTGGCCGCGCTACGCGAGGTTTTTGAGGCGGCTCGGCCTCTGGGTGTCACCGTCCGGCTGCTGGATATCGCACCCGACAAATGTCCCGCCTGGCTGCACAATGGGCCTGCCACCCCATTAGGGCTGCAAGGCTGCCGCCTTTATGACCGTGAGCCGGTAAAAAGCGTCTTTCGCGCCCAGGTAGCGGCAATTTCGGAACTTGCAGCGGAATATGAGCTGGCCCTGCTGCTTCCCTATGTTACACATCCCTGGGAATTCGCCCACTGGCGGGGTGAAATCGACGCGATCACCGGCGGACGCTTACCGGTAGGCGTCATGCTGGAGACGCCCGCCAGCGCCCTGTGCGTAAGCGAGTGGCGAGCACTGGCGGATTTCGCAGCCATAGGGAGCAACGACCTGATGCAGACCCTCTGTGCCGCCGACCGGCGCTTGCCTGAGATGGCCGACTGGCTTGACCCTTGCTCACCCGCCCTGTTGCGCTTCCTCCGGCAGCTGGCTGATGATCTTGATGCCTATACCCTCCCCACCCAATTCTGCGGTCAGATGCCCCTTTACCCGGGGATGCTTCCCGTGCTGCTCGGCTTGGGTTTCCGCATTTTTTCGGTAGAACCCCTTGCGATTCCGCATCTGGCACAAATAATAGCCAATACGGATATCAGCACTCTTCATGAACTATCCATCCAAGCCTGCAAATCACCGGATGCGCGCGCTGTGCAACGGTTATTGGGCCTTACCCAGCGAGATAGCCTGGACGGGATGGAGTGAAGTGAAATCCGAGATTGTCTGTTGCCTGAACCGGCGCTGTCCTCGATTACGCCATGCTTCATCGAGGCTACACGGCGTCGCCTCCAGATCGGGTGGTTATTCGGCACGCTGACAAACACCCGCGCCAGTAAAGGTAAGGAGTCTTGACGCCACGCCCATCAACTCCTACTCTTAGATGCAACCATGCACATCACCAGCAAAGGCCAGGTCACCATTCCCATTGAAATTCGCAATAAATTAGGTCTATTGCCTGACACTGAAGTAGAATTCAGCATTGAAAACAATGCGGTGGTGCTGCGCAAGGCGGGCAAAACCTCCGTACGCGGCAAACGATTGATTCAGGCCTGCGCGGCAAAGCCACCACGCGCATGAGCACAGATGAGATCATGGCGCTGACGCGTGAACGCTAAGCAACACACGAGCAACACTCATGAGGTGCTGGTAGACAGCAATATTATTCTTGATATCGTGACCCATGACGTACAATGGTACGATTGGTCTGCTGGTCAATTAGAAACCTTGACCGAGGATCACATCATGATCATTAACCCGATCATCTACTGCGAAGTCTCTATCGGTTTTGACCGGATTGAAGATCTGGATGAGGCGTTGCCCACGGAATTTTTTCGCCGTGAGGATTTACCGTGGGAAGCGGGCTTTCTGGCGGGTAAATGTTTTATCAAATATCGTAAATCTGGCGGTACGCGACGCTCACCCTTGCCGGACTTTTACATTGGCGCCCATGCGGCGATACGCAGCATTCCGCTCATAACACGCGACACGCAGCGTTACAGCAGCTATTTTCCAAAGTTAACGCTGATTTCACCCTAATCATAACCAGGCCTTTCATCATGACTCTCCCCCCTCTCCGCCTCAAAAAAAACGAAGACCGTCGCCTGCGCGCCGGTCATTTATGGGTATTTAGCAACGAGGTGGACACCGCTAAAACACCGCTCACCGCCTTCGAAGCAGGCCACAAAATTGAAATCCAGGATTACCGGGGCGAGGTGATCGGCAACGGTTATGTGAATCCGCATTCACTGATCTGCGCGCGACTGGTTAGCCGTGATCCGGAACGGGTATTGAACAAGTCACTGCTGGTGCATCGCCTCAATATGGCGCTATCACTGCGCGAGGCGTTGTTCGACAAACCCTATTATCGCCTGGCATTCGGTGACAGCGATGGCCTCCCCGGCTTGGTGGTGGATCGCTTTGGCGACGTACTGGTAGCGCAGATCACCACGGCGGGCATGGAGCGGTGCAAAGACGAAATCGTGGCGGCGTTGGATCAGGTGATCAAACCTTCGTGCATCGTGCTGCGCAACGACACCAGCAGCCGCGCCATGGAGGGATTGGACAGCTATGTGGAAACGGTCCTGGGCACCGCTCCCGAAACGGTGACATTGGAGGAAAATGGCGTGCAATTCGTTGCACCGCTGCTCGCGGGGCAAAAGACAGGCTGGTTCTACGATCACCGCCTCAACCGCGCGCGCATGCAGCAGTATGTGCGCGGCAAGCGCGTGCTTGACGTATTTAGCTATATCGGTGGCTGGGGCGTGCAAGCCGCGGCAGCGGGCGCCAGCGAGGTGACATGCGTCGACAGCTCCGAGGCAGCACTTGCTGCCGCGCAGCACAATGCCGCACTCAACGGTGCCGCCGAACGTGTCAAAGGTATGCATGGCGACGCCTTCGAGGTACTTAAAGCCCTGCGTGCTGAGCGTGAGAAATTCGATGTCGTTATTCTCGACCCACCCGCGTTCATCAAACGAAAAAAGGACATGCGTGCCGGCCTTGAGGCCTATCAGCGCATCAACCAGCAAGCGATGCAAGTGCTCGGCAAGGATGGCATCATCATCTCGGCCTCCTGCTCATTTCACCTGCCGCGCCCTGCCTTGATGGACGCCATGTTACGTGCCTCGCGTCATATCGACCGTAACCTGCAAATCATCGAACAAGGGCATCAGGGACCAGATCATCCCGTGCATCCGGCAATCCCGGAAACCAATTACCTCAAGATGTTTATTGGGCGGGTATTGCCGAGCGCGTGAAGAAGATCATTCGCGGTCAACCGCCGCTCTCAGAATGGTATAATTGTTCCCTATGCTAACGTATCCAAACATCGACCCCATCGCCATCCAGCTCGGCCCGCTCAAGGTCCACTGGTATGGCCTGATGTATCTGCTGGGTTTCGGCGCGGCCTGGTGGCTGGGCCGGTTGCGCGCCAGCCGCCCCGGCTCGGGATGGACTGCCGAACAGGTCAGCGACATGGTGTTTTATGGGGCGCTGGGCGCGGTGCTGGGCGGGCGTATCGGCTATATCCTGTTTTATGATCTACCCGTCTATCTTGATGCCCCGCTGAAAATGCTCAAGGTTTGGGAAGGCGGCATGTCGTTTCACGGCGGGATGCTAGGCGTATTTGTGGCGATGTGGCTATTGGGCCGCAAAACCGGCAAAACCTTTTTCCAGGTGACCGATTTTCTCGCGCCGCTGGTGCCCATCGGCCTGGGCGCAGGGCGCATTGGCAACTTCATCAACGGCGAGCTGTGGGGCAAGGTCAGCGATGCGCCGTGGGCCATGGTCTTCCCCTTTGGCGGGCCGCTGCCGCGCCATCCTTCCCAGCTTTATCAGGCCTTCCTCGAAGGCATAGTGCTATTCCTGATTTTATGGTTTTTCTCCCGAAAGCCCCGTCCGGCAATGGCTGTCTCCGGGATGTTTCTGGTCTTTTACGGCCTGTTCCGCTTTCTAGCAGAATTCGTGCGCGAACCCGACGCGCAACTGGGCTACCTCGCCTTCGGCTGGTTGACGATGGGGCAAGTGCTATCCACCCCCATGATTCTGGCGGGCATCGGCCTGCTGTGGTGGGCCTATACCAAAAACCTGAAACTTCAAAGCAAGGGCTTGTGACATGCGGCAATACCTGGACCTCATGCGCCATGTAAAAACATACGGGGTACGCAAGGAAGACCGCACCGGCACCGGCACACTGAGTGTTTTCGGCCATCAAATGCGCTTCGACCTGAGCCACGATTTCCCGGTGGTAACCACCAAAAAGCTCCACCTGAAATCCATCATCCACGAACTGCTGTGGTTTCTGCGCGGCGAGACCAACATCCACTATCTCAAAGAAAATGGTGTGAGCATCTGGAATGAGTGGGCTGATGAAAATGGCGAGCTAGGCCCCATCTATGGTTATCAATGGCGATCCTGGCCCACGCCCGATGGCCGCCATATCGACCAGATCAGCCAGGTCATCGAACAGATCAAGGCCAAGCCGGATTCGCGCCGCCTCATCGTCAGCGCCTGGAACGTAGGCGAGATCGACAACATGGCCCTACCGCCCTGCCACGCCTTTTTCCAGTTTTACGTCGCCGAAGGCCGCTTGTCGTGCCAACTTTATCAACGTAGCGCCGATATCTTTTTGGGCGTGCCGTTCAACATCGCCTCCTATGCCCTGCTCACCCTGATGGTCGCGCAGGTCACCGGCTTGCAACCCGGTGAATTCATCTGGACGGGCGGGGACTGCCATCTCTACTCGAACCACCTCGAACAGGTGGACCTGCAACTCGCACGCGAACCTTATCCCCTGCCGCAGATGAAGCTCAATCCCGAGGTCACCTCGATTTTCGATTTCAAGTATGAGGACTTCGAATTAGTGGGCTACCAGTCGCACGCCGCCATCAAGGCACCCGTGGCGGTCTGAGCGGATGATCATTTCTCTCATTGCCGCGATGGGCAACAACCGTGTCATCGGTATCAACAACACCCTGCCGTGGCGCCTGCCCGCCGACCTAAAACATTTCAAGAAGATCACGATGGGCAAACCGATTCTCATGGGCCGCAAAACCTATGAGTCCATCGGCAAACCGCTGCCTGGGCGTACTAACATCATCGTCACCAATGACCGCGATTATCAGGCACCGGGCTGTGTCGTCACCCACACCGTCGACGAGGCCCTCGCCGCCGCGCAAGGGCGCGCAGGAACAACTGCGACGAACGGCGAGGAAATCATGGTGATCGGCGGCGCGTCATTCTATGAGCAACTGCTGCCAAGGGCGCAACGGCTCTATCTAACACTGATTCATGAAGACTTTGCCGGAGACGCCTGGTTTCCGGCGTTTAACCACGCAGAATGGAGCGAAGTCGAACATACCGATTGTGAACCGGATGAGGCAAACCCCTATCATTACAGCTTTGTGGTACTGGAAAGAAAGCACCCTGTCCGATAGGAACAAGACAACTTCAATGAAACGGTGGCTGACAAGCTCTCTGCTGTTGCTATGTGCCTCCGCCACACTCGCCGCGCAGGGACGCGCAGAAACGGCCGCTGCGCCGTTACCCTCGGAATCCCACGCGGCGGTTTTTATGTACAATCATTTCGGTGTATCAAAGTACCCCGACACCAACGTGCGCCTGGAGCAATTCGATGCGCACCTGGATTTTCTGGCGCGGGCCGGGTATCAAGTGTGGCCGCTGGAGCGGATTGTCGAGCATCTGCGCACCGCCAAGCCTATCCCGGATAAAACGGTGGCCATCACTATAGACGACGGCCCCATTTCCACCTACACGCAGGCCTATCCGCGCCTGCGCAAGCGTGGCTGGCCGTTTACCGTGTTTATTTACACCAACGCAATAGACCAGCGCCTGCCCGCCTATATCAGCTGGAATCAAATGCGCGAAATGCAAAAGCACGGCGGCAGCTTCGCCAATCAATCGACCCGGCACGATCACATGATCCGCAAACACAAGGGAGAAAACGCAGGGGCTTGGGAGGCGCGTATGCGCGCGGATATCGTTCATGCGCAGCGGCGCATCGAAAAGGAACTGGGCGCGGCACCCATGCTCTTTTCCTATCCCTATGGTGAGTACAACACGGCCCTTGCAGAGATCGTAAAAGACCTCAGCTATGCGGGCATCGGGGAACAGTCAGGGCCGGTGGGGACATATTCCGATCTGCGCGTGCTGCCGCGCTATCCGGTCTCCGAGACCCATGCAGACATCGAGGAATTCCGCACCAAGGCGGCGAGCCTGGCATTACCGGTAAGCGAGGTGGAACCGTGGGATCCGGTATTAGGCACGGATGACCGGCCCCGCATGGTGGCGACGCTCGCGCCAAGCGATGCGCGCTTGGAGAAACTCGCCTGTTTTGTCAGTGGACAGGGCGAAGCAAAGATAGAATGGATAGATAAAAGCGCGCGGCGCTTTGCGGTGCGCGCGGCACGCCCATTAGGCGCAGGGCGCAACCGCTACAACTGCTCGGCGCCGGCCATGGAAGCTGGCCGGCACTACTGGTTCAGCCATCTTTGGATTGGTGGCGCTTCCCTGAAGCAGCCACCAGCTCAGCGGCATCGGCCAACTTCAGCTCAGGGCGCAGATCAACATGGCGCAACAAAGTAGTTAACCGGTTGTTGCGGATAATAGTGCGGATATCATCGATATAATCCTGCCCACGCACCGAATAACTCATTAGCCCTGCCGCGAGCGGCATCGGGTCGAGGAATGAAGCGGTAACCCGCATGCGCTCACGCAAACGCCACAGCTCGCTGTAGACGCGGCTGGTGTTGAGATTGCTCACGTAGGCACGCACCGACTCTCTCACTGTGGGAAAGGTGCGCATCGCATGGGTCAACCCCTCAGGGCGCGCCGTTGGCACCATGCCCTTGCTTGCATTCGAGGTGACATGGCCAAACAGGTTATTCCCCTGCTGCGCGAAGCGCGACATGCCCCAGCCGCTTTCGCTGGCGGCCTGGGCCAATGCCAGCGAGGTTGGCACAACATCGAGCCGTTGCAGCAGCTGATCGCGCACCGCCTTGTGTTCAAGCGAACCACGGATACGGTAACGCGTTAGACGCTCATCCAGCCATTCCCGTCGGGGTGTGCCAGCCTCGGGCACGCCATTCTCCAGCAAGTGTAGGGCGTAATCGCGCTCCTGGCGGACATGATCGTTTTCCGCCAGCACAATCGGCAAAAGAGCACGGAAGAAAAGCGACTTTTTCTGGCGTGAATCGCCAACACGATCCAAATCGGCGGGAAACGCCTCAACAGCGATGCGCGGCACGGTCTTGCCCGCCTGCGGCGGCCAAGTATAATCGAGCGAATCGAACAGGCGCTCCAGCTCAGCGGCGCTGGAAACCTTGACCTTCTGCAGCTCAATCCGTGATGGCTGAGCCATTTGGGGAACTACTGCTGTAGTTGATCCAGCGGACTGGGTGGCCTGGACAGGATATTTAGCGCCTGAATCATTCCACTGTGCGAGCCAGATCGCAGTTGCAATCAGCATGGCTGCGGTAACGGCCGGAAAAAACATTGAACCAGTGCTGAAAAACGGACGAGTATCCCGCTTCATACTGTTTACCTCTCAAAAAACCCTTCGGATGCGGCATAGGGTGTACCGCAAAAAAATCGTGTGCAAAAGGCACGTCGATTTTCGGAGAAAAGACAAAATCGCGTTTTGTCTTTTCGTTCTGAAGAACCTTACTAATGCGGTTCTTCAGAGGTTCCCCGGATAAAACCATATCAGACCTATGGGGCCTCCTTGCAGGCTATAAGGGCGTATTGTACCGGAAAAGGGGGGCGACAGGAACCCCAGCGCCTGAAAAGGGGTGGGTGGCACATCATAACTGATGCTAATTTCCATCAATTTCGGCTAATTTACATTATTTGCAGCGATCTACAGTTATTCAGAAATAGTAGTAATGGACGAGACCAAACCCTCTATTTCCGGAACTTAGGGTTCTCTCAATATCGGACATGGCCGCATCAAGCAATATCGACCATGCTGTCGGACGGTCTTGATCAAGCACGTGCGCCAGGCGTTCGCGGTGATTGCCAAGGATGATATGATTGATTACAGACGGCATTTGGCCTAAAACATGAAGATTTTCGCGAGGAATTTTCTGCCTATCTGACGACATTGATATGCAAAGCATTGACAGCATGCCGCAAGCTGCCACGACATACCCTGATATACCATTCTGAGGCATACGAAAACCCGCCGTGACCCGAGAACACCTTTTTTTACTCGAATTCCGTAAGCTCTTTGATCTGCGCGAGGACATGGATGAGCCGGGCGACATCGAGGCCAGCATCCGTCAGGGTGTCAAAACTCGTGGAACCAACCTGTGGATTCTTATGTTCGCCATCCTGATAGCATCCATAGGACTTAACGTTAACTCCACAGCTGTCATCATTGGCGCCATGCTCATCTCCCCCCTGATGGGTCCCATCATGGGGATAGGATATGGAGCCGGTGTGCATGATTTCCAACTGATTCGACAGTCGGTTCGCAGCTTGGGGATATTCATTTTCCTCAGCCTGCTGACCTCTACCCTCTATTTTCTGCTTACCCCCCTGACTCAGGCGCAATCAGAATTACTTGCCCGCACCGCGCCCAACCTGTGGGATGTATTAATTGCGCTGTTTGGCGGTATGGCCGGAATTATCGCCGTGACCCGCCGGGAAAAAAGTACCGTCATTCCCGGCGTGGCCATCGCGACGGCCCTGATGCCGCCGCTATGCACCGCCGGCTATGGCATTGCCACAGGCCAGCCCATGTTCTTTCTGGGGGCATTTTATCTGTTCACCATCAATGCCGTCTATATTGCACTGTCGGCGCTGATTTTTACAAAGTTGCTGCGATTGCCGCAGCACAGTTTTCCTTCGTCTGCCAGCCAGAAACAGGCGCGGCTGATTATCACCGCAGCCATCATGATCACTATCATTCCCAGCGTTTATCTGGCCTACCAGCTAGTGCAGCATGAAGTATTCAAAACCGAGGCAAACCATTATCTGGAAGCAATAAGACACACAGAAAGAAATCTGTTCGTTATAGAAAAAAACATCAATCCAGTCAGCCAGGAAATCACCCTGACACTCGCCGGAACAGCGTTGGACAAGGGTACGCTGGAGCGTCTCAATGCCAAGCTTGGGCAATATTCTCTGGGCTCCGCGAAATTGAAAGTACATACCTTTCAACAGAAAAACGATGTAGTGGATTTAAGCCTGATAAAAACTGAAATGCAGCAAGATCTTTACCGCAACAGCCTGCTTTTGCTGGAAAGCAAGAATGCAAAAATTCAGCAACTGGAAGACATCATCCGCAAAGAAAAGGATCAACAGAACAAACAAACAGAACGACTGAGCGAGTACGATCAGGTACGTGAAGAGTTGCGCGCTCAATACCCGGAATTTATAAATGCGCTTATCACTCACGGAAAAAAGATGCCGGTGGGAAATGAAGCTTCCGCCACAGCAGAAGCAGTGCCTGATGACACTTTAATTGTTTATCTGGAAGCACGAGAGACCATCTCTCACACAACTCAAAATCGTATTCGCGATTGGCTTAAAGCCCGCTTCAAACTGGAGTATGTTTATGTCGTCAGCAAGCGAGTTTAAGCCGGTGGAAAATATCAGGGAGGAAAATGAAGAAAACACTCGTATTTAGTGACCTGGACGGAACCTTGCTCGATCCAACGGGGTATTCCTTCAATGACGCGCTACCTGCCTTAAGCCTGATCCAGACTCTCGACGTTCCGCTGGTTCTCTGTTCCAGCAAAACGCGCGCTGAAATCGAAGCTTGTCGCCAGCGAATGCACAATTTCCACCCTTTCATTACTGAAAACGGTGGCGGAATCTTCATTCCCCAGGGCTACTTCTCCGCGCCGATTGACCAAGTGGACAGCTATCAGCGCATAACGCTCGGCACGCCCTATGCTGAGATCAGGCGCCACTTCGTTGCTCTCCGTGAACAGCTTGGGGCAAGCGTACGCGGCTTTGCTGACATGACGACAGAAGAGGTCGCCGAGTTGACCGGCCTCTCTTGCGATGACGCGATTCTGGCCATGCAGCGTGATTTCGACGAACCTTTCGTATTCGATGGCGCACCTGACGCGCGTTTTCTGCAAGCCATAAAAGATGCCGGCCTGCACTGGACCCAGGGGCGGATTTTTCACATTATGGGCGAACACGATAAGGGCCTTGCAGTAAAAACCCTAAAAGCTCTCTACGAGCGCGAATATGGTGCTGTCGCAAGTATCGGGCTAGGTGACAGCCTTAACGACCTGCCATTGCTCCAGGCCGTGGACCGTCCGGTGCTGATCCGGCACGAGGACGGAAGTTTTGATTCCCGCATAGCCATAGCCGGGCTAATGAAGACGCAACACCCCGGCCCCCAGGGCTGGAACGAAGCGGTGATTCAACTGCTATCAGCCGGGAACGTCAGAGAACAAGCACTACCATCTATTCTAGCCAGTATTTTTAGCGCCGCCCTTGCCGCAGTCGACCCATATGATGCAGTACTCAGCGCCGCAAAACTTGAAAATGACTGCCTGAGTGTTGCGGATACCACGTATAAGCTGGAAGATTTTAGCCGCATTGTCGTGGTCGGCGCAGGAAAGGCCACGGCGCGCATGGCATTGGCCATGGAAGAATTACTCCGGGACCGAATTTCCGCCGGGCTGATTATCGTAAAAGAAGCTCATACAGAAAAACTTGGTATGATTGAACAGATAGAGGCTTCCCACCCTGTACCAAACGAGTCCGGGGTAATGGGTGCACAGAAAATATTGGAAATGGTGCGGGTCTCTGACGAGAGGACGTTGATTATCTGTCTGCTTTCGGGCGGAGCATCAGCTCTATTGGTCGCGCCTGTCGCTGGTGTGACTCTGCAAGACAAGCAAGGTGTGACATCCTTGCTGCTGAAAGCGGGCGCGACCATCGGCGAACTGAATGCCGTACGCAAGCATCTTTCCGCCGTTAAGGGCGGCAGACTGGCGCAGGCAGCATACCCGGCGAGGATGGTGACGATGATCCTTTCCGACGTTATCGGTGACCGGCTCGATGTCATAGCGTCTGGGCCAACCGCACCAGATAAAACAAACTTTGCCGATGCCTGGGATGTAATCGAAAAATACGGGCTGAAGGAGCTGATACCCTTACGCGTCGCGAATTATCTGCAACGAGGTATCGCTGGACTAGAGCCCGAAACAGTCAAAGACAGGGAGCCCTGCTTGCTCGGAACCCTAAACGTGGTTATTGGCGGAATCAGCAGGGCTCTGGTGGCAGCGGCTGAGGCATGCCAACATCTCGGATTTGCCGCAAAGCTCATAACCACAGAACTTCAGGGTGAAGCGCGTGATGCCGCAAGCTTCCTGGCGCATACCGCACAAATGACACAATCAGGTTTGAAAGCAGGTGAACGTTGCTGCCTGCTCTTTGGCGGCGAAACTACAGTCACCGTCAGAGGAACGGGAAAAGGGGGCAGAAACCAGGAGCTTGCCTTGGCTTTTGCCCTGGAGATTGACGGGCAGGAAGGGATATCCCTACTTTCCGCTGGCACAGACGGAAACGATGGGCCGACCGATGCCGCTGGCGCGCTTGTCGACGGCAACACGGTTGGGCGGGCACGCCGGCTTGGAATAGAGCCTGCCGCATACCTTGGCAACAACGATTCCTATGGATTTTTTCAGCTACTTGATGTCTTATCAGGAGAACGCAGCCATTTCATGACAGGGCCGACGGGAACGAACGTCATGGACATCCAGATCATTCTATTGGAAAAAACGACATACGCGCCCCGACCGTAAACAATGCAAAAAAACGAGGGGGACTTTCCGGCCCATGAATGTCTTTTCTTTTAGAGGCGACGTAGACGAGCAGATCAAGAAGATTGGAGCTGCCGACATAATTGTTGGCATCCCAAGCTTCAATAATGCCCGAACTATCGGTCATGTCGTTCGTGCGGCACAGGCGGGGTTGGCAAAATACTTCCCCTCTCACCGTGCAGTGATCGTGAATTCCGATGGCGGCTCAAACGACGGCGCCAGTGATGCGGTACTGAATATTTCTGCAGTAGATTTTAACACCATTCTTCTTCACCACCGTGTGGAACCCATATCCAAGATAGTGTTCCCCTATTCAGGAATCCCCGGCAAGGGGAGCGCCCTTCGAAGCATATTCGAAATTGCCCAGGCGCTGGATGCGAAGGCCTGCGTAGTCGTTGATTCGGATCTTAGAAGCATCACTCCAGAGTGGATCGAGCTTCTCGTGAAGCCGGTATTACACGGTGGCTTTGACTATGTTGCCCCGCTCTACCACCGGCACAAGTTCGACGGGACGATCACCAACAGCATCGTCTACCCTCTGACCCGGACGCTCTATGGTAAGCGCGTGCGGCAGCCCATAGGCGGGGATTTCGGCTTTTCCGGAAAACTCGCACAGTTCTATCTAAGCAAGGACGTCTGGCAATCGGATGTTGCGCGCTTCGGCATCGACATCTGGATGACCACAACAGCGATCGCGAATGGATTCAAAATCGCCCAATCTTTTCTTGGCGCAAAAATCCATGACGCCAAGGATCCTGGCGCAGATCTGAGCAGTATGCTCTACCAGGTAGTGAGCGCCACCTTCGACCTGACGGAGGGCTATGCTGACGTATGGAATCCCATCCGAGGGTCAGAGGCCGTAACAACCTTCGGCTTCGAATATACAGTCGGACTAGAACACGTCAACGTCAATGCCGCAAGGATGTTGAACCTGTTTCGGGAAGGCCTTAAAAACCTGCGTGAGATTTGGCTCAACATCCTTGGTGCCGGTGACTTCATGGAAGTAGAACGATTGGGCGCCTTGGCCGATAACGAGTTTTGCTTCCCCATAGGATTGTGGACACGGGTCATATACGATTACACCATCGCTTTCCACAAAAAGAAACTGCCCGCAGAGCACCTGATAAAGTCCCTCACACCACTTTACGTAGGGAAAACCGCATCGTTCATCCTGGCAGCGGAACACATGGATGGAACTGAAGTGGAGACCGAGATAGAAAAACTTTGCATCGAATTTGAAAACAACAAGGATTACCTCGTAACTCGCTGGAAACAATACTAAGGAGATAAGCCATGACAGATTTTTTGAGTCTGATACGCGACCCCTTGCAAGATGTTTTTTCAAAGTTCGAGGTTTTTTTGCCCAACCTTCTCGCCATGCTTGTGATCCTGATATCGGGAATTGTTCTGGCCCGGGTCGTCAGGTTCATGGTCGTAAAATCCCTTACAGCCATCAACTTCGACAGGTGGTCTGACCGGACGGGCTTTACCACGCTTATGCGCAAAGGGGGCATCTGGGCCAAACCTTCGGCCACACTCGGCACGATCATTTTCTGGTTGCTGATAATCATCACGCTGATGATTGGCCTGAGCGCCCTCAATACACGGACAATCGACAATCTGGTTGAGCAGTTCTTCGGTTATATGCCTCGCGTTTTTTCTGCTGCCATGATCCTGATTTTCGGCTATGTACTTGCCGGATTCATCAGCCAAGGGATATTGATTGCCGCTGTAAATAGTGGTTATCACTATGCCAAACTCCTTGCTCAGGCCATACGCACCTTGCTGATTGTTTTGATTCTGGCCATGCCCATGGAACAGCTCCAGATTGCACCCAGTATCGTGCACGCCGCCTTTTCGATCATCTTCGGCGGCATTGTGATCGCTCTCGCGATTTCTTTCGGTGTAGGTGGCATTGATGCGGCAAGACGGATGATAGAAAGGGAGTCCACAGAAAAGCGGGCTGAGGAAAAAAAGAATGGTATCGAACCAGAAGTGTCCGGCAATTTCGCAAAGACGGCTATATAACATGATGATGTTGAATAGGAAAGTGTGTGTTTAGGGGTGTCACCGACTTGAACGTGAATTTTTTGGGAAACTGGGGCTTTCCCCCCAGGAGTTTCCGTCATGTATTCAGGCCAGTTGGTGTTCGCACAACTCATGGAGCATTTGCCCCTTCACACATTCCGTCGCTGCGTGCAGCGCTACCCTTCCAAATATCCCACCAAGACTTTTTCGCATCTCGATCAATTTCTCTGCATGGCGTTCGCGCAGCTGACTTACCGCGAAAGCCTGCGCGACATCGAAACCTGTCTGCGCGCCCACCAAGCCAAGCTCTATCACTTGGGCATACGAGGCAACATCGCCAAGAGCACGCTGGCCGATGCCAACGAGCAACGCGACCGTCGCATCTACGCGGATTTCGCGATGAGCTTAATCCAGACCGCCAGAAAGCTTTACGCCAGCGACAGCTTTGCGGTCGAACTGGAACAGACGGTCTACGCACTCGATACCACGACCATCGACCTGTGCTTGAGCGTCTTTCCGTGGGCACGCTTCCGCTCCACCAAAGCTGCCGTCAAGATGCATACGCTGCTCGACCTGCGCGGCAACATTCCAACCTTCATCCACATCAGCGATGGCAAGATGCACGAGGTCAATGTGCTCGATATCCTGATACCCGAAGCCGGCAGCTTTTACATCATGGATCGTGGCTTCACCGACTTCGCTCGCTGGTTCACCCTGCATCAAGCACAGGCGTTCTTTGTCATCCGTGGCAAATCCAATCTGCTCTTTCGTCGCGTCTACTCTCGCACCGTGGACAAGTCCACTGGACTGCGCTGCGACCAGACCATTGCATTGACTGCTCGCAAGGCCAGCAAGGATTACCCGCAGCACCTGCGACGCATCAAGTTCTACGATGCCGAACACGACAGG
This sequence comes from Gammaproteobacteria bacterium, assembly GCA_040183005.1. Lineage (NCBI taxonomy): Bacteria > Pseudomonadati > Pseudomonadota > Gammaproteobacteria > Gammaproteobacteria bacterium. The sequence continues at coordinate 196,595 of JAMPIW010000007.1, read as the reverse complement.
TTTCTGGTCTTTCTGACCAACAACTTCGACCTGCCTGCGCTGACCATCGCTCAGCTTTATCGTTGCCGCTGGCAGGTCGAGCTATTCTTCAAGTGGATCAAACAGCATCTTCGAATCAAGCGGTTCTATGGCACCACCGAGAATGCAGTCAAGACGCAAATATGGATCGCCATCGCGGTTTACGTCTTGGTCGCCATCGTGAAAAAGCGGCTCAATACCGAGGCTTCGCTTTACACAATCCTACAGATTTTGAGCCTGACTCTTTTCGAGAAAACGCCACTCGATCAATTACTTAAAAATGCGGAGACGCAAATGAGCATGCAGAAAGACAATAACCAATTGAATCTATTCAATTAAATTACCGGACACTTCTGGTATCGAACATATTTAACGAGAGGATCAACTATGTCTGATTTTTACCAGTCAGGCATCATTACAACACTCCATCAGCTTGGAAAACCCTCCTTAGAGAGGCTGGAGTCTGAACTGTATGGATTTTCGAAAACTAGGCCTGTGGCCCTGGTCTTGCCGTCGCTTTATTCGGAGTTTGAAGGGCCGGCCATGCCCGGGATAGTCCAGGAACTTACCAAGGTAAAATATTTGAATGAAATTGTGCTTATCTTGGATAAAGCCTCAGTGAAAGATTTTCAGCGAGTCCGTGAGTTCATGTCGCCGATATCAACGGAAGTCAAGATCATCCACAATGACGGCAATAAGATAAGCGAAATATATAAGACATTCGCCAGGAACGGGTTTGACGTGGGGGAGCGCGGCAAGGGGCGTTCCGCCTGGTTGGCCTATGGATATGTGCTCGCCCGCGGGAGGTCTGATGTCATTGCCCTGCATGATTGCGATATCGTCACATACAGCCGCGAACTACTTGCACGATTGTGCTACCCCGTGGTTAATCCCAACCTGGACTATGTGTTCTGCAAGGGCTATTACAGCCGAGTCTCAAACAAAATTCACGGACGGGTCACCCGGCTATTGGTCACACCCCTGATTCGATCTCTCCAGCAGCTCGTTGGGCCGCATGGGTTTCTCACTTTCCTCGACAGCTTCCGTTACCCCCTGGCAGGGGAGTTCTGCATGACCACGGACTTGGCACGGGTGAACAGAATTCCATGGGACTGGGGGCTAGAGGTTGGCTCCCTTGCCGAGGTGTACCGGAACTATTCGCCACGGCGTGTTTGTCAGGTGGATATCGCCGCCAATTACGAACACAAGCACCAAGCTCTCTCTGCCGATGACGCGGGGAAAGGATTAATGCGGATGACTGTTGATATCTGCAAATCCATCTTCAGAACTTTGGCATCGGAGGGAGTCATACTTTCTGACAGCTTATTCAAGTCCCTGCTCGTATCCTATTTGCGGCAAGCCGAAGACACCATCATGAAATACGAGGCTGATGCTGCAATCAACGGGCTCAAATTTGACAGACACGAGGAGGCAATGGCGGTAGAAGCATTTACCAGAGCCATTGCCATGGCAACCCAGGCGTTTATAGAAAATCCAATGACCACGCCACTCATCCCGAACTGGAACCGAGTGACCTCAGCCATTCCGGATATTTTTGAGATGCTAAAAATGGCCGTGGACGCGGATAACGCTTAACCCGAATGTTTCATAAATTTGCGTGATGATCGCGCCGGATTTTGATTGATAGGGGAATTTTGTGAAGGAGCGCCGTAGTGATTCATACGGTCGACTGAGCAAAATTATCATAGCGATCAAAAGACCAGCGAGGGCACGTGTAATTTATGAAATATTCGGGTTAATACAACCTAGAAAGATGTCGATGTGCTGATGAACACCACATACCACCCCAACGTCTGATCATAAAGTGCAATTGAGCGCCACACTATTTGCGCTGGCCCACAACCTGATGCGCATGGCCGGCCGAGATGGCTCTCAAAACTATCCCACCCACTTGCGCGCATTACGGAACAACCGCAACCAGGCGCCCTCCTCGCCCCACGCCTCGGGATGCCAGGAATTTTGAACAGTACGGAATACACGTTCCGGATGGGGCATCAAGATAGTGAAGCGGCCATCAGGGGTGGTTAGGCCCGTGATGCCCAAAGGGGAGCCGTTGGGATTGGCGGGGTAGGTTTCGGCAGGTCGGCCATAATTATCGACATAGCGCAGCGCTACCAGACCCAGATCGAGGGCCTGCTGAGGACTGGCGCCGTCGCGGAATTCGGTGCGGCCCTCGCCGTGGGCAACGGTGATGGGCAGACGCGAACCGGCCATGCCCTGGAAGAACAGCGAAGGCGACTCGGGCACCTCCACCAGCGCGAAGCGCGCCTCGAACTGTTCCGAAGTGTTACGCTCAAAACGCGGCCACAGTGCGGCGCCGGTGATGAGATCGTGAAGGTGGGACATCATCTGGCAGCCGTTGCACACCCCCAATCCGAAGCTGTCCATCCTTCCAAAAAAGGCGGCGAATTCGTCGCGGGCGCGCGCATTATAAAGGATGGACTTCGCCCAACCCGCGCCCGCGCCCAGCACGTCGCCGTAGGAAAATCCGCCGCACGCCGCGATGCCCTGAAAATCGCGCAGACTGACATCGCCGCTGATGATGTCGCTCATGTGTACATCGAAGGCAGCGAAACCGGCATGATCGAAAGCGGCAGCCATCTCTACCTGGCCGTTGACGCCCTGCTCACGCAGGATCGCCACACGCGGTCTGGCGCCACGCTTTATATAAGGGGCGGCAATATTCTCCTCGGGGTCAAAGGTAAGCACCGCATTCAGGCCGGGGTCGTTTTCATCCAGAAGGCGGTCGTATTCCTGCTGCGCGCAGCGGGGATTGTCACGTAGCGTCTGCATGCGCCAGGTGGTCTCGGACCAGGCGCGCTGGAAATCGACACGACGCCCGACCAGCACCTCGCGGCGGTCATGGGTGAAGACGATGCGGTCATCGTCGCGCAACTCGCCGATGACGTGGCTGTGTTTGCCCAGACCTGCGCCGTGCAGCCAGTCGAGCACGGTATCCGTATCGCTGTGCCGGACTTGCAGCACAGCGCCCAGCTCTTCGCAGAACAGGGCGGCTGCAATGTCATCCCCCAAGTCGTCCAAGGCTATGGTGACGCCTGTATGCCCGGCAAACGCCATCTCGCACACGGTGGCAAACAGGCCACCGTCGGAGCGATCGTGGTAAGCCAGGATCAGCCCTTCCTCGTTGAACGCTTGCACTGCCGCGAAAAATGCCTTGAATGCCTGCGGATCGTCAAGATCCGGGGCATGGTGACCCACTTGCTTGTAGACCTGCGTCAGCGCCGAGCCACCGAGGCGGTTGCGCCCCTTGCCGAGGTCGATAAGGATCAGGTCGGTATCGCCCTGATCCGTGCGCAGTTGCGGGGTAAGCGTCTTGCGGCAGTCCGATACACGCGCAAAGGCGCTAATGATGAGGGACAGCGGCGCAGTCATGCGCTGCTCCTGCCCCTGTTCGTCTCGCCACACGGTCTTCATGGACAAAGAATCCTTGCCCACCGGAATGGCGATACCCAACGCCGGGCACAGCTCCATGCCCACCGCCTTGACGGTATCGTACAGCCCGGCATCCTCACCGGGGTGGCCGGAGGCGGCCATCCAGTTGGCCGACAACTTGATCTCACTGATATCATCAATGCGTGCGGCGGCGATATTGGTGAGCGCCTCGCCGATGGCCAAGCGCCCCGATGCGGCGTGGTCTATCAGCGCGACAGGGGAACGCTCTCCCATCGCCATTGCTTCACCGGTGTAGCCAACAAAGCCGCTGGTGGTGACGGCTACATCGGCCACCGGCACCTGCCATGGGCCGACCATCTGATCGCGCGTCACCAGTCCAGTGACACTGCGGTCGCCAATGGTGATAAGAAAGGTTTTGTCCGCCACGGCGGGCAGGCGCAGGATGCGTAGCGCGGCCTCGTGCAGATCAATGCCGTGCGTGTCGAACTCCGGCTTACTGAAGGGATGATGCCGGACATCGCGGAACATTTTGGGCGGCTTACCGAGCAGCAGCGCCATGGGCATATCGACCGGCGTGTTATCGAAGTGGGCGTCCCCCACGATCAGTTGCGGATCTTCGTTGGTGGCCTCACCAATTACGGCATAGGGGCAGCGTTCGCGCTCACAGATCGCCTGGAACAAATCGAGATGCTCGGGCTGTATCGCCAGCACATAACGCTCCTGCGCCTCGTTGCACCAGATCTGCATCGGCGACATGCCGGGGTCGTCATTGGGGATGGCGCGCAGCTCGACACGTGCGCCACGGCCACTCTCGTTCACCAGTTCCGGCAGGGCGTTGGACAGCCCGCCCGCGCCGACATCGTGGATCGAAACGATGGGGTTTGCATCGCCCATCTGCCAGCAACAGTCAATAACTTCCTGGCAGCGCCGCTCCATTTCAGGATTGCCACGCTGCACAGAGGCAAAATCCAGCGCTTCCGTGCTCTCTCCACTGGCTACTGAGGAAGCTGCGCTACCACCCAGACCGATCAGCATCGCCGGCCCGCCCAGCACAACGAGTTGCGCACCCACCGGGATCACATTTTTCTCGACATGGCCGGGGCGGATCGAGCCAACGCCACCGGCGATCATGATCGGCTTGTGATATCCGCGCAATTCCTTCCCCTGCGGGCCGGGCACACGCTCTTCATAGGTGCGGAAATAACCGCACAGCACGGGGCGGCCGAATTCATTGTTGAATGCCGCCGCCCCGAGCGGACCTTCGATCATGATATCCAGCGCCGAAGCGATGCGCGCAGGTTTGCCGTGATCAGCTTCCCAAGGCTGCACCGCACCCGGCAAGCGCAGATTCGAAACCGAGAAGCCGCTCAAGCCAGCCTTGGGCTTGGAGCCGCGCCCGGTCGCACCCTCGTCACGGATCTCCCCGCCCGAGCCGGTGGCCGCGCCGGGGAAAGGAGAAATCGCAGTGGGGTGGTTGTGCGTTTCAACCTTCATGAGGATGTGGGCATCTTCATGCAGGGATGTGTATTCGCGTGTCACATGATCGGGGAAGAAACGGGTGGTGGCGTGGCCCTCAATGACCGAGGAGTTGTCCTTGTAGACTGACAGCAAACCTTCAGGGCTTTGCTTGGCGGTGTTGCGGATCATGGCGAACAGGCTATGCGCCTGCGGGTGACCGTCGATGGCCCAGTCCGCGTTGAAAATCTTGTGGCGGCAGTGCTCGGAGTTGGCCTGCGCAAACATCATCAGATCGACATCGCTAGGGTTGCGCCGCAGCGCCGTAAAGCTCTCCAGCAGGTAATCAATCTCGTCAGCGCTCAGTGCCAAGCCCATCGTGCGATCCGCCGCAACCAATGCCTCCCTGCCGCCTCCCAGCACGTCCACCATAACCAGCGGCGCAGGCTGGGCCTGCAAAAACAGGCCCTCGGCATCGTCCATACTGGTCAGCACGGTCTCGGTCATACGGTCATAAATCAAGGCCGCCAGCCCCGCACGCTCATCGAAGGTCAAAGCCGCGCCATTGGCCTTGGCAAAATAATAGGCAACGCCGCGCTCCACACGCCCCACCGATTGCAGTCCGCAATTATGGACAATATCAGTGGCCTTGCTCGACCAGGGTGAGAGTGTACCCATCCGAGGCACAACCAGCATCAGCTCCCCCTGCGGCAGTGTCGCCTCGCGTTGCGCGTCATAATCGAGGATCTTCGCCAGCAGATCGAGTTCAACAGGTGTCAGCGTCCTTTCCAGATCGGCGAAATGGACATATTCGGTCTGAATATTGGCAATTTCGGGTACGCACTCACGTGCAGCGGCCATCAATTTTTCGAGGCGGAACGGGGAAAGGGCAACGGTGCCGCGCAGTCGGAGCATGGGTGTCTCTCAGGTGAGTTTGAATAATGGCACATTTTAACACTGCACACCCCGGCAGGATATCCGCCACCGTACTATTGGTATATCGTAGGATCTCCGTAAAGGTATCTGTTTGCATGACCGTCGATAATTATATTAATATTTTCTAATATTTAAGGCGTAGCTTTTTCACTCTGATCAAACATGGAGGAGTACTATCATGGCACACATCGTTATCATCGGCGCCAGTACCGGCGGGCTACCCGCCGCCTATGAGATCAAGGAAGCCGTGGGGCCACAACACCGCGTCACGGTCATCTCCAATACCGACACCTTCCACTTCGTACCCTCCAATCCCTGGGTCGCCGTCGGCTGGCGCTCACGCAAGGACACTGCCTTCGCACTGGCGCCCCCACTCCGCAAAAAGGGCATTGAATTCATTGCCGTGGGTGCACAGGAGATCAAACCCGCCGACAACAAGATCGTGCTCGCTGATGGACAGATTGTCGATTACGACTACCTGGTGATCGCCACTGGGCCGAAGCTGGCCTTCGATGAGGTGCCGGGGCTGGGGCCCAACGGCTTTACACACTCGGTATGTACCATCGGTCATGCCGAGGAGGCCTATGAACGCTGGAAGCATTTCCTGGCAGACCCCGGGCCGATTGTTGTGGGTGCGGCACAGGGTGCATCATGCTTCGGCCCAGCCTACGAATTTGCCTTTATCATGGACACCGACCTGCGGCGCAAAAAATTGCGCAACCGCGTGCCCATGACCTTTGTCACCTCAGAGCCCTACATCGGCCATCTTGGCCTGGGTGGTGTAGGCGACTCCAAAGGCCTGCTGGAACACGAGCTGCGCCAGCATGACATCAAATGGATCACCAATGCCAAAACCACCAAAGTGGAAGATGGCGTAATGTTTGTAACTGAACACAACGACAAGGGCGAACCGATCAAGGAACATCAGTTGCCCTTCAAGTTCTCGATGATGCTCCCCGCCTTCAAGGGCGTCGATGCCGTGGCGGCACTGGGTGAGCAGATGGTGAATCCACGCGGCTTCGTCAAGGTCGATAAATACCAGCGCAGCCCCGCCTGGCCCAACATCTATTCCGTAGGCGTGTGCATCGCCATCCCGCCGGTGGAGGCCACCCCCGTACCGACCGGCGCACCCAAGACCGGCTACATGATCGAATCCATGGTCACCGCCACAACCCACAACATCAGGGACGCTATTGCGGGCATCGAACCCAGCCACGAGGCCACCTGGAACGCCATCTGCCTTGCCGACATGGGCGACACCGGCGCCGCCTTCGTCGCCATGCCACAGATCCCGCCCCGTAACGTGGCATGGATGAAGAAGGGCAAGTGGGTGCATCTGGCCAAGGTCGCATTCGAAAAGTACTTCATCGGCAAAATGAAGAAAGGATCAACAGAACCGATTTATGAAAAATATATTCTTAAATCGCTGGGGATAGAGAAATTGAAGTAAGGGTGGGCCTTGCGCCTGTGCATTAACCAGATCTCACCCATAAACGTAACAATTTGATATTTTTAATAAAAGAGCGCAAGCGCCACATCATCGTTGATACGCTGGGGAATTTACTGCACGTCATGGCCCATGACGCCAACACGCATGGCACGAAAGCAGCGCCCACGGCATTCGAGCGGGTTTCGGAAAAATATGATGCCATAACGGCGTTCTCGGGCGATGCGGGTTACCGGGGAACCGCTGGGACGTTTGTAAAAAACACATTAGGGCTGGAATTACATATAAAAAACCCCTGAATGCCAAAGCATACAGGGGCGAAAAGACAGATGAGGTAAAAAAAACGTATTACAGGCTGTAATACATGTCGTACTCAACCGGATGGGTGGTCATGCGGAAGCGTGTGACTTCCTTCATCTTCAGGTCAATATAGGCGTCGATCATCTCGTTAGAGAACACGCCACCTGCGGTGAGGAAGGCACGGTCGTTGTCGAGCGCGTCCAGGGCCATGTCCAGCGAATGGCACACGGTGGGGATCTTCTTCGCCTCTTCTGCCGGCAGATCGTACAAATCCTTGTCCATAGCCTCACCGGGATGGATCTTGTTTTGAATACCATCAAGACCCGCCATCATCATTGCAGCAAAGGCCAGGTAAGGATTGCTGCTGGCGTCCGGGAAGCGCAGCTCAATACGACGTGCTTTCGGGCTGGGCACGTACGGAATACGCACCGAAGCGGAGCGGTTGCGGGCCGAGTAGGCGAGCATGGTCGGCGCCTCGAAGCCCGGCACCAAGCGCTTGTAGCTGTTGGTGGTGGAATTGGTGATGGCGTTCAACGCGCGGGCGTGCTTGAAGATACCGCCGATGTAGAAAAGCGCCATCTCGGACAGGCCACCGTACAGATTGCCGCCGAACAGATTATCACCACCCTTGGAAAGCGACTGGTGCACGTGCATACCGCTGCCGTTGTCGCCGACGATGGGCTTGGGCATGAAGGTGACTGTCTTGCCATAGGCGTGCGCTACGTTCTGGATGACGTATTTGAGGATCTGAACCTCATCAGCCTTTTTAACCAGGGTGCTGAAGCGGGTGCCGATTTCGCACTGGCCGGCGGTTGCCACTTCGTGGTGATGGGTTTCAACGGACAACCCCATATCTTCCAGCGCCAGGCACATGGCGGAACGAAGATCCTGGAACTGATCCACCGGCGGCACGGGGAAATAGCCGCCCTTCACGCCGGGGCGATGCCCCATGTTGCCATCCGGGTATACCTTCTCGGAGTTCCACGCAGCCGCTTCCGAGTCGATCTTGCAGAACGAGCCGCTCATGTCCGCGCCCCAACGCACGTCGTCGAAGATAAAGAATTCAGGCTCCGGGCCAAAAAACGCGGTGTCGGCAATGCCGGTGGACTGCAGATAGGCCTCAGCACGCTTCGCCAGCGAACGTGGGTCACGGTCGTAACCCTTCATGGTATGGGGTTCCAGAATGTCGCAACGCAGAATCAGTGTGCTCTCGTCGAAGAACGGATCCATCACTGCGGTATCGGCATCAGGCATCAGAATCATGTCGGACTCTTCAATGCCCTTCCAGCCAGCAATGGAAGATCCGTCGAACATCTTGCCCTCACTAAAAGCATCGGCATCAAGCGTGGAAGCCGGCACGGATACATGCTGCTCTTTTCCACGAGTATCGGTGAAACGGAAATCAACGAATTTCACTTCGTTGTCTGTAATCATTTTGAGAACTGTTTCTGCGGACATTTAAACTCCCCTCCAAAGGGCAATCTGGGTTTAGTTATGAGCTAATCTAGGTCGGCAAAAGCACGAAGCATGCCATAAAAAATTAATTAGTTACTTCAGCAGGTTGAAAGCCGCAACAGCCATAAGCAAGCTATCGAACGCACCATTAATGTGCACACTTAAACAGAAAATGCACCGTAATAGAGCAAATTATCGCGGCCTTTATTTATATCAGGACTTGAAGTGTGCTGCCGACTAACAAAAAATTACGGGGTGTCGCCATAAGAACTCCCGGATCGGCGAAGATTACCGCTGGAAGAGTACCGCTGGCAAGAGTTTTGATGATATTTTTGTGAGATTAGTGAGACTTTTGTTTTCCGCCGCCCCCGCTCGTCTTCACTGGCAATGCACTAGCGCCATCACACATGGACCTGTAAATATGGCGAGCACCGGTGTCATTCCACAGGTCATAGGCGGCCAAAGGGCCGAGCAACGAGGTACTATTACCGCCGAGAGTGCGCATATTCTGCAGCACATCCATCAATGCTATAAAATCCTGCGCAAGATGAACATAGGTGTCCGCCGCGCTATTATGCAGATACCCGGCAAGCTGCAAGTAAGCACTACGCCCAAGATCAACAAAATAGCTCACTGCAACGCGGCGGCGCTCCGCCTGCACTGGAAACAGACCGGCATGGATCAGACACAGATCGCCAATATCTCGCAATTTTCCCTGCCGGACGCGGCCCATCTCATTCATGGCGTGCAAATAGTCCAGCGCAAGAACTTTTTTTGCCGCCCCTGCCTCACCCATAAAACGCATCAGCAGAAAGACCAGATAGCTTTCCGTCTCCTCATTGAGTCGACGATCTGCGGCGGACTCAGCCTCAAGAACCAATGCTTGCCACTGCGCTGTAGCTGTTGGATGTATCACCAGGGGTTCCATAAACGCATCCTTTTTTCATCTATTACTAAAGCTATCGGCAGAATGTCCGATGTTTTTAGCAGGAAGATTAAGGAAAACGGTCTGTCAGGAAGCGCACCATGAAAATTTACTACCGTAGGGCGGCATGCATTGCCGCATTCGCAGCTAGCCTGCCCCAAGCACAAGCGGAACCAATGAAACAAGACCTGCAATATGCACTGCTTTTAGGGCTCGCCGCCGCGCCGCCCGCCGTACACGCATCCCCTAACGTACAAATGGAAGGCTCGCTAAGCGCGGGCTACCGTCAAGACAGGCTCAATTGGAGTATTGCCGGCACATCAGTGGGAACAAACCCCAACATCCTGTCTGAACTTAGCTGGGACAACCTGAACATTGCCCAGCTACGGGCGGGCGGCAAAATAACCTACAAGAACGATTGGGTCATGCGCGGGGCAGCAAGCTACGGAGAAATCATCACAGGCCGAAATCAGGACTCAGATTATCTGGGCGACAACCGCACCATGGAGTTTTCCCGCTCCAACAACAAGGCGGGTGGTAATGTGCGCGATGCAAGCTTGGGCGTGGGACATACCTTCCGTTTTTTTGATAAAACGGTCGGAAAATTTATCAATCTCACCCCGCTGGCGGGTTATTCTCTCAACCAGCAAAACTTGATCATGACCGACGGTTACCAGACTTGGCCGCCCACCGGCGCCTTTCCCGGTCTGAACACCACATACAACGCCGAGTGGAAAGGCCCCTGGGTGGGTATGGACGCCTGGCTACAGGCGGGGCCGAAACTGGCCGTCATCGCCAGCCTCGAATACCACTGGGTGGATTACTCCGCCGAAGCCAACTGGAATTTGCGGGACGAATTCGCCCGTCCCTTGAGCTTTACCCATTATGCGCGAGGCAATGGCTATACCGCATCACTGGGGGGATCGTATTCCATCGCCAGGAGTTTTCTACTCAATGTCACACTGGAGCACCGCAAATGGACTACCGATCCAGGCAAGGACGTGACCTACTTTGCTGATGGCAAAATAGGTCACACACAGTTCAATCAGGCAAATTGGGAGTCGATGGCTGCGATGGTAGAGGCGGTGGTTCGGTTTTAAAAACTATCCCTCCGGCCGCATATGCGGAAACAGCAGCACGTCGCGGATTGACGGCGCGTCGGCAAACAGCATAGTCAATCTATCAATACCGATGCCCTCGCCTGCGGTGGGCGGCATGCCATGTTCCAGGGCGCAGATGTAGTCGGCGTCGAAATGCATGGCTTCGTCATCGCCCGCATCTTTTTCCTGCACCTGTTTGCGAAAACGTTCAGCCTGATCCTCGGCGTCGTTCAACTCCGAAAAGCCATTGGCGATCTCGCGCCCGCCAACAAAGAATTCGAAGCGATCGGTGATGGACGGGTCATCATCGTTACGGCGCGCCAGCGGCGAAACCTCGGTGGGATAGGCGGTGATGAAAGTCGGGTTTTTCAGGCGGTGTTCGACGGTCTTTTCAAAGATCTCCACTTGCACCTTGCCCAGGCCATAGCTGTCCTTGAGCGGGATTTTGAGGTCTTGCGCAACGGCGCGGGCCGTACCCAGATCTTCCAGCGCCGATGGCGTGATCTCCGGGTTGAAATGCAGGATGGAATCCTTCAGGGTCATGCGCACAAACGGCTTACCGAACTCGTATTGTTCGCCCTGATAAGTGATTATTGTTGTACCCAGCAGTGTTTGCGCCATACCACGCAGCAGTTCTTCGGTGAGGTCCATCAGATCGCGGTAATCCGCGTAAGCCTCATAAAACTCCAGCATGGTGAATTCGGGATTGTGGCGCGTGGACAGACCTTCGTTGCGGAAATTGCGATTGATCTCGTAGACCTTCTCGAAACCGCCGACCACTAGGCGTTTCAGGTATAACTCCGGCGCAATACGCAAAAATAACTGCATGTCCAGCGCATGGTGATGAGTAGTGAAGGGGCGCGCCGTTGCTCCACCGGGAATCACCTGCATCATCGGCGTTTCCACTTCGAGAAAATCACGCTGATTCAGGAAGGCGCGAATATAATCGACAATCGCCGTGCGCATGCGAAAAGTGTTGCGTGTTACCTCGTTGACGATCAGGTCGAGGTAACGCTGACGGTAACGGGTTTCCTGATCGGCCAGGCCGTGGAATTTCTCCGGCAATGGGCGCAACGCCTTGGTCAGTAGGCGGATCTCTTCGACTTTTACGGAAAGCTCGCCCGTCTTGGTGCGGAACAACACACCCTCGGTGCCGAGGATATCGCCGACATCCCATGCCTTGAACTCTTCGTAAACACCTTCGGGCAGAGTGTCGCGCTGCAGAAACAATTGGATGCGGCCAGACATGTCCTGCAATTGGGTAAAGCTCGCCTTGCCCATGAGCCGCTTGGCCATCATGCGCCCGGCAACTTTCACACGTACCGGCTGCGCTTCAAAAAAGTCATTGTCCTTATCGCCATACTTGGCGTGCAGTTCACCCGCCACGACGTTGCGCCGAAAATCGGTGGGGAAGGCAATGCCTTTTTCACGCAATACGGCCAGTTTGGCGCGGCGGTTTGCGATGAGCTGGTGTTCGTCTTGTATTGGGTCTTGATCAGTCATTCTTGTAATTCCGGGTTCGAGTTGTAGGGTGCGTCTCACGCACCACGTTCAGGACGTTTCTTTAGCGCTCAATTCTCATAATTAATGTGGTGCGTGTAACGCACCCTACACTGACCTTTTTTCACAGGCCGCTTTTTAAGCTGGCCTCGATGAAATCATCCAGATCGCCATCCAGCACTGCCTGGGTATTGCCGGTTTCGACGCCGGTGCGCAGATCCTTGATGCGCGACTGGTCGAGCACATAGGAGCGAATCTGGCTGCCCCAGCCGATATCGGACTTGCTATCCTCCAGTATCTGCTGGGTTGCGCGGCGCTTTTGCATCTCCATCTCATACAGCTTGGCTTGCAACTGCTTCATGGCGGTGGAACGGTTCTTGTGCTGGGAACGGTCGCTCTGACACGCCACAACAATGCCGCTAGGCATATGTGTGATGCGGATCGCGGATTCTGTGCGGTTGACGTGCTGCCCACCCGCGCCACTGGCACGGTAGGTGTCAACCCTAAGATCGGCTGGATTGATGTCGATCTCGATACTGTCATCAACCTCGGGCGAGACAAACACCGAAGAGAACGAGGTATGGCGACGGTTGCCGGAGTCAAACGGCGATTTGCGCACCAGGCGGTGCACGCCGGTCTCGGTGCGCAGCCAGCCGTAAGCGTATTCGCCCTCAAAACGGATCGTGGCGCTCTTGATGCCCGCGACTTCGGCAGGCGACACTTCAATCAGCTCGGTGACAAATCCACGCCGTTCGCCCCAGCGCAAATACATGCGCAGCAGCATGTTGGCCCAATCCTGCGCCTCTGTGCCGCCGGAGCCGGACTGGATTTCAAGGAAGGCGTTGTTGTGATCCATCTCACCGGAGAACATGCGACGAAATTCCAGTTCGGCGAGTTTTTTTTCCAACTTGTCTAGATCGGCGACCACCGCATCGACTGTGGCCTGATCGTCCTCTTCGCCCGCCATCTCGACCAGCGCCTGCGCGTCCGTCAGGCTCTCGCCCAGACCACTCAGTGTGTCGACGATCTGGAGCAACTGGACACGCTCACGCCCCAGCTCCTGGGCGCGTTCGGGGTTGTTCCAGATGGCGGGATTTTCGAGCTCGCGCTCAACCTCGGTCAGGCGTTCTTTTTTGACATCATAGTCAAAGATACCCCCTCAGAGCATCGGAACGCCCCTGCATATCTTTGATGTGTTTTACGACTGGATTGATTTCGAGCATGGATATTCTGCTTTGTGTGCTAAAAGCGGAATTTTACTACATACTCGTACAGTATCGCTAATTATTAACCGTATGCAGCGCTGCTTTAATCGCGTTTTCCAGGGCATCAAGATTGGGGAGGTATGCAGCTTGCCCGTTGATATGAATATGTTTCAGGATCAGCGGAACGGATGACTCATCGGCCTCGGCGCTCAAGGCATCCGCGTCCACCTTGATGGCACGCGGCAGACCTTGCATCACCAGGGCGATGAATGGCAGATCAGGGTCTTCACCCAAGGTTTTCAACACAACGATCTTTTGCTCAGCGGGCGCGGCGACGGGCAAGGAATCTCCGCAAGCCCCCTCAAAAAACACCAGAGGGATGCGCGCGCCCCGCCAGGACAGCATGCCTGCCAGCCAGACTGGAGCATGCGGCACCGGTTCAGCGGCACTATAGGGAACGACTTCCGCAACTGTGGCGTGCGGCAGCAGCATTTTTCCATGTACCGGCAGCAACAGGCTGTGAATCATATTTAATGTTGTAGCCATCCGTCCTCTCCTTTTAGACTGCCATGCTCAAGTCGTTATTCGCTGCCTGGCCGCCGGCCAGTGCGCGAATATGATCGAGCAATTCATTTTCCTGGTAGGGCTTGCCCAGATACTCGTTCACGCCGATGCGCCTGGCGTGCTCGCGATGTTTTTCGCCGGTACGCGAGGTGATCATGATAATGGGGATGTGTTTGAGGCGTTCATCATTGCGAATCACCGAGGCCAGCTCATAACCATCCATGCGCGGCATTTCGATATCCAACAGCATGACATCGGGTATCTGATGCTGTAGCGATTCCAGCGCATCCACCCCGTCTTTGGCGGTGAACACCCGCATCTGATTGCGTTCCAGCAGGCGCGAGGTAACTTTGCGCACGGTAATTGAATCGTCCACCACCATGACGTTGATAATCCCGCTTCCCGATGGCGGCGCGGCGCCTTGTATCGCAACTTTCGTCTCTGGCGTCAACCCCTGTGACTGCTCGGCAATCAAACCCAGACGCAGCAATACGGGGATATCCAGAATCAATACCACACCACCATCACCCATGATGGTAGCGCCCATGATACCGCGCACCGTACTCAACTGCGGCCCCAAGGATTTGACCACGATTTCGCGATTTTCCATGACCGAATTCACCCACAACGCAGCGCGCTGGCCGCTGCCATGCACCATCAACAACAGATGCCGGGCCTCTTTTTCAGGAAGGGGAGACACGCCACCGCTCAACAGCCCGCTTAACGATTGCAGTGCGTAATGGGCACCGCCGTATTCAAATGTGGAAGCACCACGCTCATGTGCCTGCATGAGCATTTCGTAGCTGACGCGCATTACACCATCGATACTGGAGTGAGGGATGGCGTACATGTGCTCGCCTGCTCCGACGATCAGCGCCTGGGTGATGGACAACGCCACAGGCAGGCGTACTGTGAACCGGCTGCCACTGCCCGCGACGGATTCAATCTGCAGGCTGCCGCCAAGCTGTTTGATCTCGTTATTCACCACATCCATACCCACACCGCGCCCGGAAATCTGCGTAACTTGCGCGGCAGTGCTGAAGCCTGATTCGAGCACGAACTGCATCAGATTGTAGTCATCAATCACCGTGTTTTCGCCCAGCAGACCACGTTCAATGGCCTTGCGGCGGATTGCCGCCAGATCCAGGCCGCGCCCGTCGTCAGCCAGCAGTAGCACCATTTCTGTGCCTTCCTTGGCAAGTTGCAGGGTAATCACGCCCATCTCGGGCTTGCCCTGAGCGCGCCGGGTGGCTGCATCTTCAACACCGTGGTCGACAGCGTTGCGTACCATGTGCTCCAGGGGACCCGCCATTCTATCGAGCACGGTGCGGTCCATTTCAAGGTCTTCACCGACGACCTGCAATTCAATCGGCTTTCCCACCTCTCGCGCCGTTTGCCGCACTACCCGACGCAGGCGTGATGCCATGCCCGCGAAGGGTAACATGCGGGTGCGCATCATGCCTTCCTGCAACTCGGTATTGAGACGCGCCTGTTGCAGCAGCACGGTTTCCGAATCGCCAGCCTGCTTTTCCAGTTGATCCTGAATACTGGCAAGGTCGGCGGTTGATTCCATCATGCTGCGCGACAACTGTTGCAACATCGAGAAACGATCAAATTCCAGCGGATCGAAATCCTGGCCCTGAAATCCTGCTTCCTGGTGACGGAACAGAATTTGCGCCTCGGTTTCCATATCGAGCTTGCGCAGTTGATCACGCAAGCGGACAACCGTCTGCTTCATTTCCGTCAAGCCCGTGTGGAAGCCATTAATCTGTTGCTCCAGGCGAGAACGGGAAATGCTCAACTCTCCTGCCTGGTTCACCAGATTGTCCAGCAGATCGGCACGCACACGGATTTGTTCGGTGGATGGCTTGGGGATCAGCCATGCCGGCTCTGCCGGGGTGCCATCCGGCGCAGTAGTAGCATCTGCCAAGGGTTCTTCTGTCACCATTGAGGCGGGGATATCTATCGAATCTGCAACAGGCAACGGGGCATCGTCCTCTGGAGCAGGATCGAAAACTGCCTCTGCCTGCGCACCGCCGGTAACTGCTTCCGGCATTGCAGAGGAAAGAATAATGCTCTCGTCTTCATCCCCCGCCAGCGATAAATCATGCGATTGAGCCGGCTCAATGCTTTCATGCCTGGCCAATGCTTCCATCCTGGCAATCAGATCGGGAGCCGCAGCCACCGGCAAGTGCAACAGCGCCGGTTCCAGCATCGTTTGCAGCCGGTCATGGGCTTGCTCGAATGTCTGGAAAATCTCATCAGTAGCGGCAACATCACCGGCCACGATGGCGCTCAGTAAAGATTCGAAGCTATGGCTAAGATCACCCATGGCGCTGATTCCCGCCATGCGTGCGCCGCCTTTAAAGGTATGCAGTTCGCGCTCCAGCCTCGCAACCGGCCCGAGCACGTCGGGCGCGTGAATCCAGCTTTGCAGCAGGGATTCCGTATTACCCAGAATTTCCGCCGCCTCTTCGAGAAAAATCTCGCGCACTTCATCGTTGTCATTGCCCGATATACCATCATTCAAGGCATTATGCGCATCGGTGTCCATAGAAGTGCCGGTTTCGATAACAGCAGCATCAAGGAAGTGCTGTACGCGGCGCGTCAGGAAAGAAATTTTCTCCAGTGCCGCTGTCTTTTCCGGGGACTCCGCGAGCGGATTCTCCAAGTGCAGCATGTCATGGAACACTTCGCTAAAATCACCTAAAGCGAGTAACTCCGCCTCCGCCACCTCACCGTGATTACGGTGAATCGCATTGACCAGCTTTTCGAACAAGCTACCGAGATCGCCGATATCCTTAAAGCCCGCCATATGCGCGCTGCCTTGCAGGGTATGCAAATTGCGCATCAGCGGTTCCGTCACCTGACCTTTTTTGGACTGGCCGCAGACATCAATAAACCGCCGCACCTCCTCCAAGCGCCCCTTGGATTCAGCCCTGAAGATCTCCAGCAGCACAGGGTCAATCACTGCCTCCTGCTCCACGGAAGGGGCAGCTGCAGCGGCCTCCTGCTGTATTGCCATCGCCGCATCGGGAGCGCTATTAACATGCTCTTTAAGACTCGCAGCGGGGGAAGTTAGCGCCTGTGCCTGGTCTATCAATGCCTGGATATCCGTGTCGATATCCATCTTTGTTTTAATACGCTGAAATTGTTGCAGCAGCCCAGGCATAACCGCTTGGGCTTGCTCCACCACATCGAACAGTGGCGGCGTGACGGGGACTTCGCCATCAATCACTTTATTCAACAAATGCTCAATGGCCCAGGCAACCTCGCCAATCACATTCGCACCCACCAGCCTACCGCTGCCTTTCAGAGTATGGAATGAGCGGCGAATATTCTTGAGCGGCTCATTATTGTTCGTATCCTGCTTCCACCGAGGATAATGTTGTGCGATAGAAGTCAGCTCCTCGCCTACTTCCTCGATAAAAACCTCCATCACCTCGTCTGCGTCTTCTTCCTCCTGTGTGCGCGCGACAGGTAATAGTTGAACTGTCTCGATAGCACCAGCCATAACGGGATTTTCAGCTAGATCGGCCCTGTCCATGTCCAGGACGATACTGTCTGGATCCGGTTGCTGCGAGATAACCTCATCAGCGCTTTCTGCCAAAGAAATGATTTCAACAATAGTAGGTTCAGCTGGCGCCGCAACTTTGATCGCAGCCTCCAGCGGGTAGTCATCCACTTCATCAACCGGATAACCTAAAGTAACCGCATTGTTTTCAGCCAGATCCAGCAGGGAATCAAGATTCATCTGACTTTCGGCCAGGGTATCCAGGTAAAATTCGATGCCGGTCAACATGTCGGCCAAGGTATCTAGCGCCTCAAGGGATGGCGAGATCTTGCGCTCGATCAACTCGCGCCGGATATAGTGATAACCTGCTTTCAACAAGTCCGCCGGGCGCTTCAGGGACAGCATCGTCAAACTACCAACAATACGATGCAGCACGGCGGGCGCGGAACTGATCAACTCATGCTGATCGGACGCTTTGGCAAGGGCAATGATGTCGTCCTTCACCTTACCCATATCAACCATTACCTCGCGGATAACAGCGCGGCACAAATCGTGGTACTCCGCGGTCACGGCTTTTACAGCTCCCGGGTTGCCCGCGGGCTTGCCGGAGGCGCTTTCAGAAACCGCCGCATCCGGCATCTGGACATCGCGCAACAGCGATTCCACATATAGCAAGGCGTTGGCCACTTCCATAAGGCGGGGGTCGTTGAGGATAGCGCCCCCTTCCAGCATCGCATCGAGCACGCCAGTCTGCTGCCGCACGCGCTGACGCAGCTCCCAGCGGCCCAGCATATCCAGGGTATTTGACACCCTGGCCAAGACGCCGGCTATAACACGCAATTCTTGCGGGGTATGACGTCCACCGGCACGCGCGAAGCTGTCCAACTTGGTCTTGGCCCATGCCAGTTCATCCTTGACTGCACCTGCGGCAATTTCCAGCAAGCCGGGGTTGGCAACGTTCGCTCCATCGCGAGTATTCTGTAACATATCGGTACCGGCAGAAACAGCCATACCTCTGGTCTGCTCGCTTTGCGTGTCGGCATAGGCAATATAAAAGAGCAGGTTTTTTATAAGGTCAGCGGGTGGGTGATCGCGCAACTCCTCCGCTCCCGCTGCCATGACCCGTCCGATCTGGCGCTCCACTTGTCCCAGCAGCAACTTGATGGCATTGTTGGGTTCAAGTGTTTCAGCCAGCAACCGTTCAATCAACGCCTCGGCTACTCTCCACAGGCCTTCTTCAGGACACACTTGCTGCAACTGCACAGCCACCTGCAATAGCCGCCGCAATGCCGCTTTATTGCCGGTATCACGGTACCACACCAGCAAGCCCGCCTGATACACCGGACGTAGCTGATGGGCCAACGCCTTGACATCCCGCGCCAGCGTGTCTTGCATGTCGGGGCTGTGTGGAGAAACAGTAGGGATAACCGCCGGACCAAACACCATGCTCTCGGAGAGCACCGAGGCACCGGTGGCGACCCGCAAATCGTTGATCAACGGCAAAAAGACCTGAGGGCGATCTGCCTGAGCTTCTTGCAGCCCCGTCAGATAGAGTGGCAATTCTGACATGGCGCGCATCAGGGTGCTATAGACCCAGCCCTTGCGCCGGTCTGCATCCTTGGCAAGAACTCGAACTGCCTGCTCCATTTCCCTGGCGAGAGCAAATGCCTCTGTAAGATCCAGCATTTGCAGCGCGCCACATACCTGATGCAACAAGGTGATACACAAGTCGATCTGTGCGGCCTCGGCAGGATGTTCCTGGAATACCTCCAACGCCTGTTGCGCCTGTTGCAGGTTTACCTCAATCTCACCCTTTACCCACTTCAGGGCGCCATAATCCATATGCTCCGCCGATATCATGCCGCTCACCTTTTTGTAATCAAGTATGCCCTAACTCCAGAGGCAGGACACTGCACCCGGCCGAGATCACGTGGGCAGTTTGAAACCGGCCACCGATTTCCGCAATTCGCCCGCCATCCCTGTCAACTCACCGATGGATGCTGCGGCCTGCTTGGTACCTTGCGATGTCTGCGTGGTCACTTCCTGAATCATCTTCATGGTGCTGGATACCGTGCTCGCCATCATGGTCTGCTGATTGGCTGCTTCAGCAATGTCTCCAATCAAGCGGGAAAGGTTCCCGGACACGCCCTCAATCTCTTCGAGCGCCTTACCTGCACCCTGTGCCAGCTGTGTACCGGCCACCACGCCGGAGGTGCTCTTTTCCATGGAAATCACCGCCTCATTGGTATCGGTTTGAATGGTTTTCACCAAGGTTGCAATCTGCTTGGTGGAGTTGGCCACGCGCTCGGACAGGCGTTGCACCTCATCCGCCACCACCGAAAAGCCGCGCCCCGCCTCGCCTGCCATAGCCGCCTGAATGGAGGCATTCAAGGCAAGAATATTGGTCTGATCGGCAATGTCATTGATCAGGCCCACGATCTCACCGATCTCCTGGGAGCTTTCACCTAGACGCTTGATACGTTTCGAAGTTTCCTGAATCTGTTCGCGAATGGATTCCATACCCTGAATGGTGCCCTGCACTGTCTCCGCACCCTTCTTTGCAATATCCACAGACTGTTGCGCCACCGCGGTTGACTGCGCGGCATTCGCCGAGACGCGCTCACTGGATTTCGTCATTTCGTAAATGGCCACGCCTGCAGTCTCAATTTCCTGCGCCTGCTGGTCGCTGGCCTCTGTGAGACGCAGCGCAGTCGATTGTGTTTCCGTTGCGGCGGAAGCCACCTTCACCGCCGTGGTGTTGATAGATCCCACCAGCCCGCGCAGCGTGTCAATAGCGTAGCCCAATGAGTCAGCGATAGCGCCGGTGAAATCCTCCGTCACTAATGGCTTTTTGGTCAGATCGCCGTCGGCAAGATCAGCCACCTCATCCAGCAAGCGCAAAATAGCGTCCTGATTGCGGCGATTCTGCTGTTCTGCGTCGGCAAGCAGGGTATTCACTTTATTGATGGCCTGGTTGACGCCCTTTCTGATAGGGAAGGCGAGAGCGAACGTCAACACCAATGCCAGAATCACCACCGCGATAAAAGTTACACGGCTGCTATTGAATGATTCTTGTGCGTCTTTTCTATTACCCTCAAGACGCTGAGGAATGTATGCGTCTATTTTATTGTTGAGGACATCCATCTTCTCCCACGTGGCATCGAACAAACCATGAATAGAATCATCCACCGTGTGAGCGGTTTCAAAAGGACGAGAGGGGTCATAGCTCTTCAGTGCCTCACGATATGCCGCAATTTGTTCCTCATGCTTCTTTAGCACTGCGTCAACCAGCGCAACATCCAGCCCGGCACGATTCGCCATCAGTTGCTTTGCCGCTTTCAGTTTTGAGTCTGCCTGGGCTCCTTCCTTCTCAAAAATCCCCAAATATCTTTTATAATCCTCGGACTTCTCACCTCTGAGCAGGATATTCTTCCATGCCTCCAGCTCTTTATTCAGCGAGATGGCTGCTTCCTGCACCAGATCGAGCATCTTGATATCGAATTCGCCTTCATCCACCGTTTCCACGGCAAACACCTGCTCTTTGTAAGTGCTGTAAAACCCGAACGCCCCAATGCTCACCACCGCCAACGACATCAACCCCACCAGCAACCACAACAAGGCGTTTACACCCATGTTCTTGAGCATGCTTATATTCATAAGCCCGCTTGCGTTCTTGAACCCGCTTATCTTCATACCAAAATCCTCTACGATTAAAAAATCCCCGGGAACGCCCGATTACTCTGCCGCCTGCAGAAACTGCTGTGATGCCACTAATTTATGCATATCAAACACCAACCAAACGTCACCGTCCTTGTGATAAGCAGAGGGCCGCACATAGTCCATTACACCCCCCGCTTCCAGCGTCGGTAGCGGGCAGCGGTCTTCGTCCAGAAAATGCCGTTGCCCCAGCACTTCATCAACCAACAGCCCCGCCGACAATACCCCGTATTGCACAATCAAAATCCGGTTGCTGCCACGCAACGGCGTTGCACCGCCGCCCAGGTAGACATTCAGGTCAATGACCGGCAGCAAACGCCCACGCACATTGGCAACACCCCGCAACCAACTTTTGGTTCGCGGCACCATCGTGAGCGGTGGACAATCCAGCACTTCCTGAACATCATGCAGCGGTGCCAGAAGCAGGTTACGATCCAAGACAAAAGCCACCCCGTTCCATGTCGCTTTACGTTTCTCTTCCTTGGGCAACTCAGCATCCAACGCAAGACTGCGCCGCTCAATCTCGCGCAGCATTTCATAGGGGGTGTAACTGGCGACTAGCGGCAACATGAGATCACCCCCCCATCGCCGCCTTGATTTTTACGATCAGCGCAGACTCATCCACCGGTTTGGTAAGATAATCCTTCGCACCCTGGCGCAGCCCCCACACCTTATCGGTTTCCTGATCTTTAGTTGTGACGATAATGACTGGAATAGAGGCGGTTTCAGGATCCTTGGTAATCTGGCGCGTGGCCTGAAAACCATTGGTGCCAGGCATGACGACGTCCATCAAAATAAGATCCGGTTTTTCCGATTTTGACTTGGCGATACCCTCTTCCGCATTACTGGCACCCAGCGTCTGGTGGCCATTCTTTTCCAGCATGGTTTTCAGCACATGCATTTCCGTCGGTGAATCATCCACAATCAATATACGAGCCATATCAAATCTCCTGTCACACGCTGTTGGATAGTTCTAAAAAATAATCCTTGAATTTTCAAAGCACCCGTAATCACCGTAATGCCCGTGAAGAGCACAATGAGATGACGATCAGGAATTGCACCCTTTTACGGGTGGCACAATGTCACATTACCCCTTTCACGGGGAGCACGACCTGTTCGTTTTCAAAAGGAATATCCCCATCGAACGCACTACTCTCCGTATTTTTCCGACGCACATGACGCTTAATAGCACCCAACAATTCGTCGCTGGTAAAAGGCTTGGTTACATATTCTTCCGCGCCAACGATGCGTCCCCGCGCCTTGTCAAACAGGCCATCCTTACTGGATAGCATGATGACCGGTGTATTTTGAAAGACGAGGTTATGCTTGATGAGCGCGCAGGTCTGATAACCATCCAGACGCGGCATCATGATGTCAACAAAGATGATGTCCGGCTTGTGATCGGCAATCAGCGCTAGCGACTCAAAACCATCTGTCGCGGTGAAGACCTCGCACCCGGCTTTTTGCAAAATAATTTCCGCTGTGCGGCGTATTGTTTTGCTGTCATCAATCACCATCACCTTGATGCCAGAACAATCGTGTTCCACGATGCCATTTCCCGCCATATCTTTATACCCTCATCTACTCACTCTTATAGTTCTGGGACGCCATCCAGTGTTTAACCTTTCCCGCAAAGACCTTGAACCTGGAAACGTACACAGTTTCTCTGGTGACTGTATCGGCAGAAAAAAAATAGACTTTAAGGAAGGCCGGGAAATGAAATGGCAATTGGGGAAAAGCGCTTTTTCAGAGAATTGGGAGAGATTTGAAAGCGCCAATAATTATGTGGGGGCGTGGGACGCCCCCTACGATTCCACTATTGCTTCAGAATGGAATAAGCGCAAAATACGCCTGAAATCGGGGCAGGACTAAAAGCAGGGGGAGAAAAAAGTCGTTTTTAGGGTTATCGCCAAGTAGCGCCATCCCAGGCGTCTTGGCTATGAGTAACGACAGCTGCTAGTGCGCCGGCTTCTGCATCAATTTGTCGGTATACGCCATTGCCACGGCGGAGGCGACGAAGGTGAGGTGAATCACGACCTGCCAGAGCATGGTCTTTTCATCCAGGTGCGGGGCGTTGATAAAGGTTTTGAGCAGGTGGATGGAAGAAATGCCGATCAGCGCCATGGACAGCTTGATCTTCATGGTGCTGGCATTAACGTGGCTCAGCCACTCGGGATGATCCGGGTGATCATCTTTATAGAGCCTGGAAACGAAAGTCTCATAACCGCCGATGATCACCATGATCAATAGGTTGGCGATCATCACCACGTCGATCAGACCGAGTACCACCAGCATGATCTCGGCCTCGCCGATGGTCGCGGTCTTGACGACCAGATGCTCAAGTTCAACCATGAAATGAAAGACATAGACACCTTGGGCAACAATCAACCCAAGATACAGAGGCGCCTGCAGCCAGCGGCTCCAAAAAATCAGACTACCTAGCAAATTCAGCGAACGGCTTTTCTGGGCATCCATAAAAATCACGCAACCAATTGATAAAGTTTGCTAATTATAACAGCAACAAGAAAGTCGGGGCGATTAATTAATTCAGGGGTAACCCACTTTTTAAACTAATCATTTCCAACGCAGCATGGATGGCCGCCTCCAGACTGCCGGTATCGGCTCTGCCTGTGCCCGCCAGATCCAGCGCCGTACCGTGATCAACCGAAGTGCGGATGATGGGCAGGCCAAGGGTGATATTGACCGCGCGGCCAAAACCCGCATACTTAAGCACCGGCAGCCCCTGATCGTGGTACATGGCCAGTACCGCGTCAGCGGTTTTCAGGTATTTGGGGATGAACAGGGTGTCGGCAGGCAGGGGGCCGGTCAAGTGCATGCCTTCGGTACGAAGTTGCTCCAGCACGGGCGCAATAACATCGTCATCCTCGCTGCCCAGATGCCCGCCCTCCCCTGCATGGGGATTGAGTCCGCACACCAAAACATGAGGACTGGCGATTCCAAACCGTGCCCGCAAGTCATGATGCAAAACACGCAACACGCTTTCCAGGAGCGGGGAGGTAATGGCATCGCTCACCTCGCGTAGCGGTAGATGCGTGGTCACAAGCGCCACACGCAGCCCCGGCACTGCCAGCATCATCACCACCTGCGGCGCCTGGGTCAGGTCGGCGAGAAACTCGGTATGGCCGGTGAACGGAATCCCCGCTCGATTGATGACGCTTTTCTGCACTGGACCGGTAACCAACGCATTGCAATACCCCGCCTGGCAGGCACGAGTTGCAACACGTAGCGTTTCCAGCACATAGGGAGCATTGGCCGGATCAAGATGACCGCACACGGCAGCACTAACCAGCGGCACAGGGATGATTTTGAGGGCGCCCGTTCGTGCGGATGTGGCTGACTGAGCGGGATCAAACTCCTCCAGCCGCAACGGCAGCCCCAGCAGGCGCGCGCGCGACTCCAGCAGGCCAGGATCAGCCACGACCACAAGCTCGGCATCAAGGGCTTGCTGGGCGATCTGCACGCACAGGTCCGGGCCGATGCCGGCGGGCTCACCGGGAGTCAATACGAGGCGTGGCAACATAATCAGTGTAGTGAGTCACACAAGCGAAAAGGGTTACAAGGCATCGTCCAGCCGGTATTCCACATACGCTTCATCACGCAGGCGGCGCAGCCAGATTTGGGATTCTTCTTCGACCTTACGCTGGCGAATGGCATCAAAGGCTTGGCTCCGGTTGAACTGTTCGGTGTTGTCCTGTTCGCGCCGTTCCTGTACCTGGACGATATGCCAACCGAACTCGCTTTTGAAGGGCTTACTGATCTGCCCTGGCTGGAGTTCGTTCATGGCCTGCTCAAAGGTCAACACCATCTCGCCGGGGCTGACCCAGCCCAGGCTACCGCCGTTGGCAGCACTACCCTTATCCCCGGAATTGGCCCGCGCCAGCTCGGCGAAATCAGCGCCATTCTTGATGCGCTGACTGAGCTGCTCCAGCTTGATGCTGGCATCATCGTCGCTAACCAGCTCATTTGCGCGGATAAGGATATGGCGGGCCAGGGTTTGAGTCACTTTATGTACCCCACCACTACGGTAGTCGAGCAGCTTGATGATGTGGAAGCCGCTCGGACTACGGATGATGTCGCTCAGGTCTCCGGGCTTCATGCGTCCAACCAATGGGGCAAACAGTGACGGCAACTGGCCCGCTCTGCGCCATCCCAGATCGCCTCCTTCCAACGCCTGCTGGCCATTGGAGACGGCGATGGCGGTTTCCTTGAAATCGGCACCGCCACGCAGCTCATCCAACACCCGCTGGACCTTCTGTTTAGCGCTCTGAATCTGCTCCGGCGAGGCCGCCTCAGGCACAGCAATCAGGATATGTGACACTCGGTATTCATCGTCTGATTTACCTTTGTCCGTCTGGGCGGCAAGAAACCGGGCGACCTCCTGATCGGTCACGTTGATGCGGCTGTCAACCTGCCGTTGACGCAATCGGGTCATGATGATTTCGTTACGGATATCCTCGCGGAAGCTGGCGAAGTTGATGCCATCTTTTTCCAGCACGTCGCGAAATTCAGTGATGGACAGCTTGTTTTGCTCCGCGATCCGGCCTATCGCCTTGCTCAGCACATCATCATCAACGCGAATACCCGTGCTGGCGGCAAGCTGCAATTGCAACTGATTGGAAATCAAGCGCTCCAGCACCTGCTTTTGCAGCACGGCATCCGGCGGAAGCTGCGTTTTCTGCTGGCGCAACTGCTGCTTGATGGTGTGGATCTGTTCATCCAACTCACTGCGAGTGATCACGGCGTCATTGACAATGGCGACGATACGGTCGATTTCGACCGTATTTGCACTGGAAACTGCTCCTGCCTTTTCAGTACTTCCGCCATCCCTGGCGGTCGCGGGGGGAATTGACGGTGCGGCATCGGCAAAAGCGGCACTTGCGGCAAACAGCAGGATTAGGGTTGCAAATAATTTTGTCATAAGCGGATTCATCTTACATCGAGAAAGGGACAAGCTGGCCTATCGCGCACCCTGATAGCCTAGGATACCACGCTCCAGCATTGTGCTGATGGATTGTCCGACACTCATCAGGCCCTTGAGTTCCAACTGAAACATCACGGAGCGGTTGGATGTGTTGATGCCGGCCGTGTTGACGCCGGTCGTGTAATCGCGGGTGAGTATGGTAAATGCCCAGCAACAACTGTTGTATTCCAGGCCCGCCAGCGACTCCAGAATGCGTTTGTCCGGGATCGAATAATACCAGCGCCCGATGATGCTCCAGTTGCTATGCAACGGCCAGAACAGCGACAGATCCATCTGGTCCGTTTGGCCTCGCCGGTAACGGTAGGCCAAATTGAGGATATGGTTCCTGAGCGGCTGGTACTGAATGCGCGCAGAGCCGCGCTCGATGCGCTCAACGTTCGGGTTCCAGAACAGATCGCCGCTGGCAGTCCAACTTTGCGCCACGCTGGCCGCCACCTCGCCGACAATATCCGAGGTATGCCGCGCGCCCACCACCCCGCCGGGAACCGTCACTCTGCGGTCATCAAGATAGTATATCTGGCCAATACCGGCACGGATACGCTCCGCGCCGTTGTCGAGAAGGCGAGTGGTCAGCGCCATGCTGACCTGATTGGCATCGCCGACGCGATCCGCATTGCTGAATCGGTTATCGCGGAAGAGTTGTGCAAAATTAAAATCCATCGCGGCGCTGTCGAACACCGGCAGGTTGGACTGGTCACGGTAAGGCGTGTAAAGATAAAAAAGACGCGGCTCCAGTGTTTGCAGCAAGGGCCGCGCACCCCACGCGAAATCACGCTCCAGAAAAAGACCACTGTCGATATTGAAGATGGGCAACGTCCGGCTTGGCGACTCCGGCGTCCCCGGCAAGGCGTTCTCCAGCAGATAGCGTGTATGCCGCAGCATCAGCTTGGGCGTTACAAATCCTGCCTCGCGCTGCCACGGAAAACTGATCTCGGGCTGCAAATCGAGGCGCGCCCCGTTAAGCCGGTCCTCCTGCTCAAAGCGCACCACCTCCCCCTGAAAACGGTAACTCGGCGCCCCCTCCTGTCCAGGCCAACCGGCGGTCAACTGCAAGCGCGGCAATACCCGGTAGGGGCGCACGGCGGATGGCAGCGTCCTATCCAAAGGCTGCATACCCTGCACTCTCCCCAGGAAAGTCAGGTTTTCACTCTGATACGCCACATCGAAACGGCGTTCCGCATAGACAGCCGCCGCAAAACTCAGGCTGTTGCCAAAATTCCTGAAATAGTCCCTGTCAGAGACATAATTAAGATTGAGATCAGTGCTCCAGCCCTCGGCGGGGTTGCTGGTGTGCTTGTAGGCGGCTGCAGCGCGGTCCTTGCCGTAAAGCGCGTCTTTTGACATATACCCCACATCCAGCTCGCCCCGGCTTGTGCGGTTGAGATGACGGAATTCGCCTTCCATCATCAGGCCGCGCAGACTCATATAACGCGCCGTAATGGTCGCATCGTAATCCGGCGCGAGATTCAAATAATACGGTATTCTGATGCTCGTGCCAGAGGAAGAGGATGGCAGAAGGCGCGGGATCAAAAAACCGCTCTTGCGCTGATTATTAATCGGAAAAGACATATACGGCATATAAAAAAACGGCACGCCCATGAACCGGACCGTAGCGTTATAGACCTCGCCGATACCCTTGCCCTCATCCAGCCTGAGGGTGGACGAACGCAGCAGCCAACTCTCTCTGCCGGGGTCGCAGGTGGTATAAGTGGACTGCCTGAGGCGCGTAACCTCGGCATTTTCTTTGATGATCGTGGCGGCGCTGCCACGCGCATGCTGATCTTCGAAACGGTATTGCGCGTTATCGAACTGCCCCTTGTCCGTTTCCAGCTCCATATACCCGGCATCACCGTCGGCTTCCAGATTGTCGCTCCGATAATGAACATTACCTTGCGCCTGCGCGGTGCCCTTGGCCTCGTCATAGATGACCGTGTCGGCCGCCAACCGCTCATCGGCACGGCGCACCAGCGCATCGCCACTGAAGACAGCCAGCTTGTCCTTTACGGCAAACCCATAATCCGCACTCAAATAAGTGGGCGCCTCCTTGCGCTGGGCAGCACTAATGGGCACGCGAGGTTTGGGTGCAGCGTGCATGCCGCACGCCCCCCACGGACCTTCCGGGAGAGGCTCCAGGAGCGAGGCGGCAGACGCCATCTCCACCACAGGAAACGACAACAGCATCGCATAAACATAGCGCAAGACAACCGGCGGAGATTTTTTCACGGAAACAGCATCATGTGTGTTATTGATTGGCAATCCGGCGTCAAAATTGCTTAGAATAGTAAGGACCAAGCATTTTATTAGTATACCTTGATATTAACCAGCCACGCCCCAAAACAAAACACCCATGCCCGAACGTCTGAATGAATTGACCCATTGGCTGCGTCAAGATATTGGCCTGCCTCCCTTTGATATCGCACCCGCCTCGTCGGACGCGAGCTTCCGGCGCTATTTCCGCGTGCGCTACGCAGACCAGAGCCGCATCGTTATGGATGCCCCACCCGACAAGGAGGACTGCGGCCCGTTCATCACCATCGCCCGCGCGTTTCATGCGCTGGGACTGAACGTGCCCGAAGTGCTGGAGACCAATCTGGAACGCGGCTTTTTACTGCTGACCGACTTGGGTCACAGTCAATACCTGAGCGAACTGAATGAGACCAGCGTATCCCGGCTCTATGGCGATGCCATGCAGGCACTGCTGGCATTGCAACGCCCCAAGGCAGGCAGCTCCGTCTTGCTGCCCGCCTATGATCGTCCACTACTGATGCGTGAGATGGCGCTGTTCCGTGATTGGTTCATGGAACAACATCTGGGACTGGCGCTAGACAAGACAATAACGGAGACGCTCGACAAAGTATTTGATGCTCTCGTCCACTCAGCGCTGGAACAACCACAGGTGTGGGTACACCGGGATTATCATTCACGCAACCTGATGGTGACTGAACAGGGCAATCCCGGCATTCTGGATTTTCAGGACGCAGTAACCGGCCCTGTGACCTACGATCTGGCCTCGCTGCTGCGCGATTGCTACATCGCATGGCCGCGCGAGCAAGTTGAAGAATGGGCTGGGAACTATCACACACAGGCGTTAAAAACAGGTGTTATCAACGGGGTCGGCGCCCCACAATTCCTGCGCTGGTTCGATCTGATGGGTGTACAGCGCCACCTCAAGGCCATCGGCATCTTCGCTCGCCTCAACATCCGCGACGCCAAGCCAGGCTATCTCAAGGATATCCCGCGAACATTAGAATATGTAGAGGAAGTGAGTGGACGCCATCCCGAACTTGCCGGACTGCATGCGCTGATCCATGACCGGATACTGCCGCGCATGGGAAGCACTTAAACCTAAAATTGATCACCTCGAATACCGCATCCGCGTCCCATGCAATAATGACAGCGTAATCTCATCCGCGCTCAATTCGGCGGGGAAGTAGGTTCCCGAGATCTTGGTCGCATGAATGCTGGCGCCTTCCAGCCGGCATTTTGAAAAATCAACGCCGCGAAGATCGGCCTGGCGAAAATAGGCGCCGCTCAAATCCAGCCCTTCTGCGTCCAGACCACGCAAATCCAGCCCGCGAAAATCGCAATCCACCAGATCGATGGCCGTGCCTTTAGCCTTGCTATCATTGAACTCCGCAACCCGGCCATCACGCAACATCAGATACATAACGTCATCATTCTTGATACGGGGAACTTTGGTGTTGGGACTCATAACAACCTCCAGCGATCTCGTGAACAGGTTCTCATATCAGTATATCGGTTGCGGATCAGCATAGGCGTAGTATATCTTCCCAATCATCAGATCAGGACACCTTTATGACTCAAGACACCCTCCCAGCCGCCGAAATCACCCCCAAAACACACCCCACTGCCAGCATCATCTGGCTGCATGGCCTGGGCGCTGACGGCTACGACTTCATGGATATCGTACCGCAACTGCAGTTGCCCGAGAAACTCGGCGTGCGCTTTGTGTTTCCTCACGCACCGCAGCGGCCAATAACGATAAACGGCGGCTATCCGATGCGCGCGTGGTATGACATCGCATCCGCCGACATACCCGCTTCCGAAGACAGCCTGGGCATACGCGTCTCGGAACAGGCGATCCACGCGCTGATTCAGCGTGAAATTACACGGGGTATCCCTGCTCACAGGATCGTGCTGGCGGGATTTTCTCAAGGTGGGGCGATTGCCTTGCATACAGGGCTACGTTATCCACAGCAGTTGGCGGGAATCCTCGCGTTGTCCACCTATCTGCCGCTGGCCGCGGAGCTGCGCAATGAAGTACATCCCGCCAACGCAAATATACCCATCATGATGACGCATGGCACGGAAGATACCGTCATCCCGCTCATATATGGTCAGATGTCATGCAAGGCGCTAGAAGACGCGGGTTACCGGGTCGAATGGCGCAGCTACACCATGCCGCACACCCTGTGCGCACAGGAGATTCACGACATGGGCGAGTGGTTACGGCGCATACTGGCGACTTGAGCCTGCCCGTCCTGCCGGTCTAGCTCATGAAGCGCCTCATTGAGTTTGTCTTCGATCTGCCGTTTATAATTCAGAAAATGGATGGTTTGCCGCCGCCCCGCTTCCTCGCCAAGCATCGCTGAGGGAAGATTGATATCCGTAATGTAGATGGGGTAGCGCAAGCCGCTTTGCCGATTCGCCATCACATATCTGGCAACTTCACGGAACAAGCCGTTGCCGTATTCGAGAGAAGTAAATTCCTCGTCACCGCAATAAATGGTAAAGGCCAGCTTACCATCCTTTACTTTATCAACAATGATCTGCATGTTGTAATAGTTTTTCAACCCCTTTTTACGGATAGGATCATTTCTCACCAGCACGGACTTACCCATCCCATCCTTGCTGATATGATAAAACTCAACACCAATCAAACCATCCATCCCCTGTCTCTCACTCGTCCCCAGGAGATGTTGCCGTCTCAATACCGAATCAAAGAACAAGGTGTACTGATTGATTAGCGCCATACTCTCGCAATGGAGCATGCGTTGATAGTAAAGCGAACCACGTTCATCAATCACATAAACATCGGCGCAGCCCCCATCCATCCGGTAAAAAACCTGGATCATATTTGGCTTATTAGTAGCGAAAATCTGCGGGAGAGGTGTGCCGTGGAGGGCGTGCTGATCTATTTCAAGATGACTGAACGACGGCTGCTCCGCGGCCAGATTAACCAGCAAATCGTCATATGACTCAATGCGTTTGTAACGTAGTGCGTCATTTTCTTTCCACAACAGGTAATAAATATTTTCAACCGACAGAATATAGCGCAGAGAGGCAGCATGGGCACTTCGATAAAAACCATCGACAATGTTACGAAACAATTCTTCTATTCTTTTCCCAATAGTGACGCCATGATTCGCGGAAAAACACTGAATCGAAACAGGAGGAGGTAATATGCCCATGGAAGGCGGCATCCAGCGCACATATTCACACAAACAGTTCATCAACCCATTGAGCCCCACATACCTGAATGTCAACGCTTCCCTCCAGCTTGTCAAAGTCACCATATCAAATGTCAGCGCAAGATTTTCCCCCACGCCGCCGTAACTCAGCGCATCGGTCTTGTTGCTGGTGTAGTGCATACCTTGGCGAGTGTGTATTGCCATTGGATCAACACCCAAATTAATAAAGAGGGCAGCCTTCTCCATCCGTGACGCCTTGGAAAGATCTTCCATGCTCGTTTCCGAAGACTGGGTGTTCGGGAATAAATTTTGGAGGGCGCTAATCAGCAACTTGATCTCCCGAAGCGTAAGGCCAGCATCCTGGGCATGCAGGCCAATCACTGTCGCATCATTCACCATATCGTTGAAATAACACCAGGCCACAAGATCAACAACACTGTGCGCCCGTTTGATGGGCTGAAAACCACCGTGCTCGACTTCATTGTGCGGCGCGATGAACAGCGCCCAACCATCCTGTTCATCGCCTTCCTTTTTATGAACAAAGGTGAGATGGCTCTCCCACAATCCCTGGGAAATGCCACGATTGACTATCTCGACCTTGCCTGCCTTGCGTTCAAAAGCCGCATACAATTTACGGCCAAGGATATTCAAATCCTTTTGATTTATCAGCGCCAACTGGGCATGCTCATGAGCGAAATCAGACAAAAACCGGTAACTTTGCGTCAATTCGCTGGTCAGTACTCTGCGTTCCCTGAGCACGCGGTTTATTTTCCATGAGAGACGTGCATCAAGCGTTTCGAGGTAAGCAGGATCCCAATCCCAGGCATGCGCCAGACTCTTGATGAGATCGCGCCGCCAGCTGCTCTGATGAGGTGAATCTGGCGTACTGAGCCGCTCGTTGACTTTGAAATAAAAACACCGTCTGAACAACTCAAGACGTTCCTTCTCGGACGTCTTTTTCAGGTGTTCCTCAATTTTGTAATACAGCATGATATAGGGATCAAGCGCGTCAAGAGAAATTTCCCCTGCATAAATTGCCTTTTTGAAGCGCTGGCAAAGCAAATCGCTCGCAGGATATTCATGGGCATAAACCTCCATCAGCAGGAGCTTGAGCACAGATTTATAGGGCGAATCGATGCCCTTGAAAAGCTGCCATAAGGCGGCACCAAAAAACTCCTCTGCCGGTATTAGAGGAATCCCGCCAAAATCAACATATTCCGCTTCCCGTACCGCGAAACTATTCGTCAATTCCTCAAGATAACTGTCATACTCTTGCTCTTTATCAGGAGGCACCAGCCACCATGCAGGATAACGCCCCGCCAACAACAATCCTGTGCGATAAAATTCTTCCAGCAGCAAATGATGCTGTGCACTGCCGCTGCCTTCCTTGGATAACTCACTCTGCTTGCCGGACCTGAAGGACGAAGGATCCATAAGAAAGAAATGGACTTCAAGATCAAGGCTGGCCGCCCATTTCTCGATGGCCTCCGCCTTCCTGCGAAGCTCATCAAGCAGCTCTTCTTTAATGTTGGCGGGGTGGCAAATCCAGATATCGAAATCGCTTTTCTTCGAGTAGGCAATAGTGCCACTGCTGCCCATCAGAAAAAGCGATAGAATCTCAAAGCGTGGCAACGCCTTGCGCTTGTATGAGAAATTCCTGGAAATCTTCTTCGCGGCCTCAAGGGTGCGCTTGTCCGGAGAATAATCGGAGACCCCCATCGGGGTATTATTGGAAACAAATCCAGGCAGCAGCATATGATTAACATGAAACAACAGGGGCAACAGATCGAGAAAATCGCGCTGCCGTTCACGCAGAGACGACTGCGCACGCTGCAAACGCTCGCGATTGAGCGCCAGAAAGCGCCGCTTGATAGCGTTTATGTCAGCCAGCCTGGCCCCGAGAATCATATTTTTTGCATCATTGGTCACACCCCGAGATAATAGCGGCAGAAGACATGGAAACATAATATTCCGCCGATACCCATCGGGTTACTAAAGCTTTACCATAAACGTCCGATATACACACTTTACAGACACGTCTCGTTGGCCTGGCTGTATGGGAATGAACAACCATGGAGAATTTAACTATGATAAAGCGCCTTGAATCAGCCACTGCGCTGGCTATCCTTGAGAATGCCCCTCTTGGCGTTTTGGTTCTGGATAATAAAGGGCAAGTGTTATCCATCAATAAAACGCTCCAGAGCCTTCTGGGCATCCAGGAAGATCAGCTATCCCGTACCTCATCAAGCCTGTCACAAAATGCCAAAAAATGCCTGTTCGACCCCCAGGAGGTCATGCACCTTCCGGCGACAGGCTCGCAGCCAGAATGCTGGCTGAAATGCTGGCGGCAATCGCTGGGCGACGGATTGGGCGACGTTCTTTTTTACGCGGACATCACCTCGCAACAACAGGCACAAGAACGGTTGACGGAAGAATTGGCGCTCTACACCCTCAATGACCCTCTCACGTCCCTGCCGAATCGCCGTGCCCTTCTGCAGAGCCTTGAACCGCAAATTTCACGCAGCCGGCGCTACGAAAATCCCCTCGCAGTGATCGTGTTGAAAATCGCCAACCTCGCACAGCTTGACGCTATCCACGGGGATTCCAGCGCCGACCGTGCCATGATGGCTGTCAGTCAATTTCTCAAGGATCAGATGCGCTGGGTTGATATGATCGGGCGCATGGACACCGACGAGTTTCTGCTCATTTTGCCGGAAACAGCGGAGGCCGCTGCCGTCGAGCTGACCAAAAAACTCCAGCTACGCCTCGCGGAACTACAAATAACCGGGGCCGATGGGCGATCCATCAGCCTGGAAGCACGCTGCGGGGTGGCGGGCTGGATCAAAGGTGACGACACGAACAAACTGTTGCACCGCGCCTACCAATCGCTATAAGTTATTCCAAATTTTCGTTAAAAACGACAACGGTTTTGTAGGGTGCGTCCCACGCACCCTTTAAAACATCTTGCTAGCCGCCCCAAAAAAAGCAGTCAACTGCCATTTTTAGGATCATCCATGTCCATCCTGGTTTTCAACAGCGGTAGCTCGTCACTCAAATTTCAATTTTTTGAAACAGCAGCATCGGGCGAGTTAAAGGCACTGGCACGCGGGATGATCAGCGCATTTGGTGAGCAGGCGCGCTGCACATGGGTTATCGATGGCAGGCCCGGCGACGCTTGCGCAGCCATCCGCAATCACCACGATGGCACCCGCTGGATATTGAACTGGCTGAAAGATAAAACACTTCTGCATACTCTGACAGCCATAGGTCATCGCGTAGTGCATGGCGGAGATATCTTTAGTGCTCCGGTGTGCGTTAGCGAAAGCGTCGTAACGGAGATCGAATCATTAAATTCTCTGGCACCCCTACACAATCCCCTTGCCGTGCAAGTCATCCGCGCCTGCCAGACATCTTTGTCACCGGATATCCCGATGGTCGCGGTGTTTGATACTGCATTTTTTCATGCCCTACCGGACCATGTGAGCTGTTATGCCCTTCCGTATAAATGGACACATGACTATGGCATCAAGCGCTATGGCTTTCATGGCATCGCGCATCGCTATCTTTACCAACGGTATCACGAGATAAGCACAACAGACGCCAAAACCAGCCGTGTGATTACCGTGCAACTCGGCCAAGGCTGTTCCGTTGCGGCAATCCGTGGCGGAACGGCAGTGGAAACCAGCATGGGTTTCACGCCGCTGGAGGGGCTGATCATGGCTACACGCTGTGGCGATATTGATCCTGGCGCTCTGTTGTATCTCGCTGAACGGCTAAGTATCGAACAACTACGTGTAGGGCTGAATCAACGCGCGGGACTGCTGGGCATGTCCGACACCAGCGCCGACATGCGCGAATTGTTAAGGCTGGAGGCACAAGGCCACAGCGGCGCAAAACTTGCGATTGACGCCTTCTGCCACCGCGCGCGTAAATACCTCGGCGCCTATCTGGCGGTACTGGGCGGCGCCGACGCCATCGTCTTTAGTGGCGGCATCGGCGAACACGCACCGCTCATCCGGGAACGCATCTGTACCGGCATGGAATGGTGCGGACTGGTGATGGACAAGGCCACCAATGCGGCGGTAACGGGCACCTCGGAAGCCTGCATTTCAGCCAACACATCGCAAGTGGCGGTTTATGTCATTCCAGCAGATGAAGAGTTATTGATAGCGCGCGACACCAAGGAATGTCTGGCACAACATTTGTAACTATTAAGATGCAACGTCATAGCCAGCATCTTCGATAGCATTCTTGAACATTTCCACGCTGGCCTTACCGGCATCATACTGGATAGTGGCCTGTGCATTTTCCAGAGAGACATCCACACTGATTACGCCATTAATCGGTTGCAGCATGTTTTTAATGCTATTTACGCAGCCGCCGCACGACATACCCTGCACATTTAGTATTACGGTTTCCATTTTTCACTCCTTAAACCTACGAATGAATGCTCCGCCATCTCTTGAGCAACAAAGAATTACTGACAACAGACACAGAACTTAAAGCCATTGCCGCGCCGGCGATCACCGGATTGAGCATGCCGAAAGCTGCCAACGGGATGCCCAGCACATTATAAATAAATGCAAAAAACAGATTCTGACGGATCTTGGACAGCGTCGCGCGTGACAATCGCATTGCATCGACCACGCCCAGCAGATCGCTGCGCATCAACGTAACGTCGGCGGCTTCAATCGCCACGTCCGAACCCGCTCCGATGGCGAAACTGACATCCGCCGCAGCGAGTGCCGGCGCATCATTGATGCCATCGCCCACCATGCCAACCACCCTGCCACTGGCCTTAATCTTCTGCACTTCAGCCGCCTTGTGTTGCGGCAGCACTTCCGCCACATAATCACGTATGCCCGCCTGGGCGGCGATGATTTGTGCCGTGGCACGGTTGTCACCGGTCAGCATAATCACGGCAATACCCATCTGGTGCAATCGCGCCACCGCCTGCACTGAGCTGTCACGCAGCTTATCGGCAATACCCATATATCCCAAAACCTGCTCCCCACTGGTCACGCCTATCACGGTTTTGCCTTGTGACTGCAAGTGGGTAACAGCCGCCATATCAAGAGTAACACCCTGCTCTAAAAGATAACTTGGCGATCCCAGCCAAATGGCTTGCCCATCGACTTCAGCAAATATTCCTTTGCCAGTAACAGCTGTGAAGTGGCTCACAGCGCCCGGCTGCACACCGGCTTGCTTTGCCTTTTCCACAATCGCCACAGCAAGAGGATGACCAGAACCTTGCTCCACCGTCATTGCGATTCGCAGCAATTCCGATTCAGGCACCTCGCCACATAGAACAATATCGGTCACTACCGGCTTGCCTTCGGTGAGGGTGCCGGTCTTGTCTAAGATCAAGGTTTGAATTTTTTCGGCGCGCTCCAATGCGGCGGCGTTCTTGACCAGCACGCCCGCGCGCGCGCCTAATCCAGTTCCCACCATAATCGCCGTAGGTGTAGCGAGACCCAATGCACAGGGGCAAGCAATCACCAGCACCGCCACCGCATTGATCAACGCCACCGTAAAATCACCGCTGAGCCACCACCACAAGCCCAGTGTGATGATACTGATTGCAACCACCACCGGCACAAAGATGCCGGAAATCACATCCGCCAAGCGCTGAATCGGCGCCTTCGACCCCTGCGCCTCCTCGACAAGATGAATAATCCCCGCCAGCACGGTGTGACTGCCTACGCCGGTGGCACTGCACTTGAGCAGGCCTTGCTGATTCATGGTGGCAGCGAAGACTTTGCTGCCTACTTCCTTCGTCACCGGCAGGCTCTCCCCGG
The DNA here is from genome assembly GCA_040183005.1 of Gammaproteobacteria bacterium. Classification (NCBI taxonomy): domain Bacteria; kingdom Pseudomonadati; phylum Pseudomonadota; class Gammaproteobacteria; species Gammaproteobacteria bacterium. The sequence goes on along the minus strand of JAMPIW010000007.1, from coordinate 158,792 downwards.
TCAGCATCGACTCAACAACACTGGAATGCCCCTCAATCACCTCACCATCCACAGGCATGCTCTCCCCGGGGCGCACAATGAACACATCACCCACGTTAATGCTTTCCACCGGCACCTCGATGACCTGACCATTCCGCTCCACACGGGCCGTCTTGGGCTGCAACTTGATCAGTTCTTCGATGGCCGAAGACGTCTTGCCCTTAGCCTGCATTTCCAGCAGCTTGCCCATCATGACCAAAGTAATGATGGCCGCGCTCGCCTCGAAATAAACATGCTGGCCATGCAAGCCCGCCACAGTCACGACAGCGCTGAATAAATAGGCCATGCTGGTGCCGAGCACGATCAACACATCCATATTGGCACCGCCACCACGCAACGCATGCCAGGCACCTATATAAAAGCGTTTACCAATCCAGAATTGTACGGGCGTTGCCAACAGCCATTGCAGCCAGCGCGGCAAAACTTCGGCGTGAGTTCCGAAGATCATGAGCACCATCTGCAACACCAGCGGCGTGGTGAACGCCACGGAGATCCAGAACAAGCGCAGCTCTTTGTGATAAACCTCCACGCGACGCGCCTTTTCTTCGGTGTGACTGGCCTCCACAACTTCCTGTGCGTCATAACCGGCCTTGCGCACGGCATTGATGAGCATGTCCACGCTGACCGCACTGGGCGTATAACGAACACGCGCCTTTTCAGTCGCCAAATTAACCGTCGCCTCAACACCCTCCACGCGATTCAACACCTTCTCGATACGAGCCGCGCACGCCACACAGGTCATACCCGAAATGGACAATTCGATGGTTTCAGGAGAAATGCCAGACACGTCGCTCTCCAGCAGTTTTGTCTGATTCATGATGAAATATCATCCTGGAAACAGCAGTTGGAAGAGCAAGGTAGCGTGCGCTATGCGCATGAACACACCACCTTTGATCCATGACGGCATTGGGATCCGGTAAAACATAGTTACGTGAAGCCGGTTGTGAAATAGCCTCATTCTAGCTTCCATCTCTATGCACTCAGCGCGCAGAATCCTGATAAAGATGGCAATGCACGCGATGCTTGTCACTCAATACTGTTTCCCCAGGATAGATATCGTTGCATATCGGCATGGCATGGGGACAGCGCGGGTGGAAATGACAACCGGCAGGGGGATGGATGGGCGATGGCATATCGCCCTTCAGCGGCGAGATTTCACGGCGACTGTCAGGATCAGGCACGGGAACCGCTGCCAGCAAGGCCTGCGTATAAGGATGGCGTGGGTTCTGCAATACCTCCTCAACCGTGCCACGCTCCACGATACGACCAAGATACATCACCGCCACTTCGTGCGCGAGATACGCCACCACCGACAGATTGTGGGTGATAAAAAGATAAGACAGGCCGAGCTCATCTTGCAGGCGTTTGAGCAGATTCAGGATCTGCGCCTGCACTGAAACATCCAGCGCACTGGTAGGTTCGTCGCACACTATCAGCTTGGGATTCACCGCCAACGCCCTGGCAATGCAGATACGCTGCCGCTGCCCACCTGAGAACTCATGGGGATAACGGTATTTTATGGACGGTGATAGCCCAACCTGTGTCAACAATTCGTCGACCCGCGCCTGACGAGACTGCCGCGATGCCTCAACACCAAGGGCCGTCATCCCCTCCTCTATGATGTCCGCCACGCGCATGCGCGGATTCATCGAGGAATAAGGATCTTGGAAAATAATTTGGAAATCCGCACGCCGTTTACGCAGACTTTCACCACGCAGGTCGTTCAGCTTGGTTCCCTGAAAATATACGGTGCCGGCGGTCGGGCGTATAAGCTGCAATATAGCCTTACCCGCCGTGGTCTTGCCGCAGCCCGACTCACCTACCAGGGCCAGCGTGCGTCCTGTTTCAATATTAAACGATATGCCATCCACGGCATGCACTTGCCCCACGCGTCGCTTGAACAAGCCCTTGTGTATGGGGTAGTGAACTTTCAGATCATTGATCTCTAAAAGCGATTTTTGCTGATTTATTTTCTCTGGAACAACTTCTTCCTCAACCGCTACCGGCGCCGCCTGGCTCACCGGGCGCCCGGATAGCAACTGAGCATCATACAGATGGCAACGAATGCCGCGCCCTTCATCGGACATCTGCCACACAGGTTCAATATCCCGGCAGGTCTGCCAGGCAAACTCGCAACGATCAGCAAAGCGGCAACCTTTGAACTCCTGCCCCAAATTGGGTACTGAACCCGCAATAATAGCGAGCCTGCTGTTGCGCTTGTTTATATCCGGCAAGGAGTCGAACAATTTGCGGCTATAAGGATGCTGTGGCGCATTAAAGAACTCTCGCACACTGGCCTGCTCCACGATCTGCCCGGCATACATCACCGCAACACGATCGGCAATCTCCGCCACCACACCCAGATCGTGGGTAATCAGCATGATCGACATGCCTCGCTCCTTCTGCAGGGTGCGCAGCAGTTCCAGGATCTGTGCCTGTATCGTCACATCCAGCGCAGTGGTCGGTTCATCGGCGATCAACAGCTCCGGCTCACCGGCCAGGGCAATGGAAATCATGATGCGTTGTTTCATACCGCCGGAGAGCTGATGAGGATATTCCTGTGCGCGCTGGCGGGGATCGGGAATACCGACGGCATCGAGTAATTCGAGCAATGCCGCCTGCGCCTTTTCACCCTTCAGGCCACGATGACGGCGCAGGCTTTCGCAGATCTGTTCCCCAACCGTGAGCACCGGGTTCAACGATGTCATCGGTTCCTGAAAGATCATGGCGATACGTCCACCGCGCACATCACGCATTTTGATCTCGGGCAGCCGCAGCAAGTCCTGGCCTTCCAATAAGGCTCGCCCCCCGACAACCTGCCCCGCAGGCTGGGATAGCAAACGCATGATCGACAACGAAGTCACCGATTTGCCGCAACCGGATTCTCCCAGCAATGCAAAAGTTTCACCGCGCTTGATCTCAAAGCTGACACCATCCACGGCACGTACTGCTCCCGCGCCGCTGCCAAACCAGGTTTTTAGATTATCTACCTGCAATAAAGTATCGGTCATTTTGAAAGAGTCATTCTTAGCAGCCCACTTCTGCGCAAGCGTGGATCAAAGGCGTCCCGTACTACATCAGCGAAGAGATTGGCCGATAGCACCAGGACAAACATGAATATAAACGCGGCGAGCAATGGCCACCAGACTATCGGTTCGCGCGCCATCTCCATGCGCGCACTGTTAATCATATTCCCCCAACTGTTCATGGTCGGATCGACACCAACACCGACATAGGACAACACCGCCTCCGCCAGCACCAGGGCGCTGAAATCCAGTACTATCGAGATCAGCACGATGTGCATGACATTCGGCAGTATATGGCGGCCTATGATCTTGAAATGACCCACTCCAAACGCCACAGCCGCCTGGATATAATCCATCTCGCGCAGCTTCATGGCCTCACCGCGCAGCAATCGGCATAACCCAGTCCAGCTCGTGACGCCCAGAATGATGCAAAGAAACAGCAGGCGCAGGTCAGCGCGTGCCGCAGCTGTTTCAAATAATTCCGGATGTGTTGCCATATAGACCTGCAACATCAGAATGGCCGCCGCGATCAACAATACGCCGGGTATCGAACTCAGTGTGGTATAGACATATTGAATGACATCGTCCGCCAACCCGCGAAAATAGCCTGCGGCGATTCCAGCAAGAATGGCAAACGGCAGCATGACCAAGGTAGTGAGTGTGCCGATCACCAGTCCGGTGCGGATACTCTTTAGCGTTTGATAGAAAGTATCCTGCCCAACCTTGTCAGTGCCGAAGATATGATATTTCCCTGACAGATTCACCACCAACATCGCCAGCAGAATCAAAATGGCAGTGGTTAATAAAATCACATGCCACGGAATCTCGGTGCGTCCGCGCATAACCAGCCCAAACATTTCCGATACTGAGCTCTGGTGCCGCCGTGCGAGCCACAATAACAATAGCGCGGCAAAAACAGCCCATACCACCATGCCCTCAAAAACTGCTAGCAATGATATGCCCAGAATGTCGCCAGAACGCTCTTGTTCAGGATTCTTCAGATGTGAGCCACCATGCTGAAGACGTGGATAGAGACGCACCTTGCTGCCATCGGGAAGATCCACCGTCTCCTTGACATAAAGGTGGGCGGCGAACGGCGCTGAATAGCTCTTTTCAACACCTTCACGTACAGGCGTAGCCATCCAGTCCAGAGCGCTCAATACATCATTCGAATACTGCTGTTCAGTAGATTGCTTAACATCCGGCAGCGGCATTCTAAAATGAACGGAATCCAGCAGCCCGATGACAAGATAAGCGCTGAGGAAGACGATCGCGATCACACCTACGCTATCACGTGCAACTTCACGCCACGGCGCGCGCAAGTGTTCATGTTGACTGGCATAGGCGGCGAATCCCATACACATCGCACATAAAATAAAGATCAACGCATCCGTCCATAACACGACAAACTTGACGGGCAAAAACGATACTGAAAAAACAAGCAGCAAGGATGCCGCGACAAGCACCAGTGCCACGCTGCCTATGATCTTTTTTGTTGTCATCAACACTTTTTATGCCAGCTTTACGCGCGGATCGACGAGAGTGTATGAGATATCGGTCAGTAATAATCCGAGGATGTATAAAATAGAGCCCAGAAACACCATGCTGCGCACGATAGCAAAATCCTGCATATTGATGGCATCGATGGTATAACTGCCTAGCCCGGGGACACCAAAGAACGACTCCAGCACCAGATTCCCCATAAACAAAAGTGGCAGAATCACCACTACGCCGGTAAGAATGGGAATCATGGCGTTCTTCAGTACATGCCTGAACAACACCAACGACTCGGACAACCCTTTGGCGCGCGCGGTGCGCACATAATCCTTGCCCATCTCTTCGAGAAAAATGGTGCGATACCAGCGTATCCCCGACCCAATGCCGCTGGCCACGCCAACCATAACTGGCAAAACCACAAACTTGAACGCATCAAAACCTTCTTCATATCCGGAGATTGGCACAAGGTGCCACAATTTTCCCACCAGATATTGACCACCGATGATATAGAAAAGACTGGAGATAGACATCAGCGTCACGCACAACACCACCCCCCAGAAATCGATATACGTGGCACGAAAAAAGGCCACCAACAGCGCAAACGTGATATTCGTCAAAAGCCCAATCAACAGGATCGGTAGCGCCACGACAAGACTTGGCCACATGCGTTGCTTGATGTCGTAGGTAATATCACGTCCGCTGTCCGACTGGCCAAATTCAAAAACAAACAATTTGACGGATTTATCATAGAAAATGGTATCAGTGAATTTTTCAGACCCTGCAGCGCTGCCATTGAAAACAAGAGGTTTATCATACCCTCGCTCATGCTTCCACTTCTCAATCGCTTCCGGCGTGACGCGTTTCATGCCAAGGTTCATGCGCGCCATATCATCAGGAGTATTTACCACAAAAAATAGCGCAAAGGTCAGCAGATTAACCCCGATCAAAATCGGTATCGCATAGAAAAACCGGCGAATAATATAGTTAATCATGGCTGATGCAATACCATATCGGATTCATAAATCGAGTTGCGGCAGCTTAGGTGCCGAATATTCGCGGCGCACATATATCACAATGGCCGGCAGAGTACCTAAAATTAAAACCAGAATTAAAACCACAAACGGCCAGACTACCGGATGATTCCATTCTGCACGTTTTTGCTCACGCAATTGCGGATCTATTCTCAGATATTTGAGTGTGTTATTAGCCATAAGGTTAGGCTTGGCGTTGTGATACCAGCCATGATAGAGCGTAAATCGCTTCGGATGAAAGCCCCATAGCCATGGCGCATCGCGTCGCGCAATCTCCACCATTTCTTTAATAATAGCGAGCCGTTCCGGACTGTTTTCCATATTTTTCATGCGTTCGAAGAGGCGGTTGAACTCCGGGCTATCGTAATTAGCCGCGTTCTCGCCGTTTTTTCCCACCTTGCTGTTTGGCCCGTAGAGCAGAAACAGGAAATTTTCAGGGTCAGGGTAATCGGCATTCCAGCCCCAGGTAAACAACTGTGCATCGCCCTTCAGCATCTTTTCCTGAAAGCGGTTGTAATCGGTGTTTCGAATAATCAACTGCATATCAATTTTCTTGAGCTGCTTGCGATACCAGTCCAGCAACGCCTTGTCATCTGGCCCTGAAGCTGTGATATCCAGATACAACAACAAGGGTCTGCCTGTTTTTTCATCCCTCCCGCCCGGATACCCCGCCTCCGTCAGCAACCGGCGAGCCTCATTAAGAGACTTGCGCTGAGGCTTGCCATTCGCCCAGCGATATACATAGGGATTGATACCTTCAGCACCTTCCTGATAGCCGAAGATGCCGGGCGGGACCGGACCTTGAGCGGCGATACCACGACCATTGGTAAAGATGGAAATATATTCTTCATGATCGATGGCGATCGAAACCGCCTGGCGCAGCTTGCGTGCCCGCTCGCTATACCCTCCTATCACCGGATCGAGCATATTGAACCCCATATAGAACGTCGATGTCTCCACCGAGGTGCTTAGCTTGATACCCTTCTCTTGCATATCCTCGGTCAAGCCCACCTCGCCCTGACCACCGACACGAACCGCCTGATCGAAACTGTCCGAGCTGATCCCCGAGGCATCGTAGTAACCTTGCAGGAATTTATTCCAATAAGGGATGCTTTCCTTTTCGAGGCTATATACAACCTTGTCGATAAAAGGCAGCGGCTTGCCTGCGTCCTTCAGGAATCCCTGGTCCTCTGCCTCACCCTCCGACGGATAACGCTCGCCATGAAAATTCGGATTGCGTTCCAGCACCATCTGCCGGTTCGGGTTATTCACGGTCAGCATGTAAGGCCCGGTTCCCACCGGATACCAATCAAGAGTAATGTTCTTTTCTACCAACCCCGCTTGTGCATAGAAACGATCGGCCTCCGCAGGGACAGGCGCAAAAAACGGCATGGCCAACCAGTATAAAAGTTGCGGGTACTGCCCCTGCACCTTGATGCGGTAGGTATAACGGTCAACAACCTGAACACCCTCAAAATCAAACTGCCCAAGGTCGAGATACGCCTCTTTATCACCTTTAGCGGCCACCAGGCTTTCGTAGGTTTTATCTAGCCGCTGCGCATAGCTCTTGAGGCCAACGATGTATTCGCTCATGGCCCCCAAAATCGGCGAATGCAGGCGTGGATGGGCAAGGCGTTTGATCTGATTCACATAATCCTCAGCCACCAGTTCTCGGCTGCCTGTTTTGGCAAAATCGGCCAAGGTATTAATACCCGCCAAACTCTTCGCATCCAGGTCGTGATATAAAAATCGCTTGCTCGCGTCACGAGCAAAGGCAGGATGGGGTTGATAATACACGCCCGGGCGGATATGTATCTCGTAAACGCTATACGCCACCTCCTGCGACGCACTGGACAATACTCGCCCATCACGATCCAAAAAAACCGGGCGTGGGACTTCAGTAGCACCGAGTGGAATCAGCGTGTAGGGGCGCTTGAGGTAATGATATTGGAGTGGAGGCTCATAGATCTGGGCCGTAAACTGAACCTCGTTGGAACTGTAGGAGCGCGCGGGGTCAAGGTGCTTGGGCCTATCCGAAAAAGCGGAATAAAGAATATTCTTGTTGGCCTCATCGGCCGGATAAGGATCATTCCAGGTCTGCCCCCCGCAGCCTGACAGAAACAAAATAATACCCGTAGCCAGATAACGCAGCATCACCCTCATGCCTGCACCTGAAATTCCACGGTTGACAGATATCCGATTGCACTGCTGTCGTTCATATCCATATCTATCTGCGCTGCAATACATGCCCGGATTATAACCACTATCCACAACGCTTTGACAACTTGCGCCTCTTGATAGACAGCGCCTCACTCCAGAGTCATCACGGAATAGTGTAGCTTTTTTTACATTACGGTAAACTATAGCCTGATTATCACTCGGCACTCTATGAAAAGGGCAGAAACATGGGATTTTTAACAGGTAAACGCGCGCTCATTGTTGGATTGGCAAGCACACGCTCTATCGCCTGGGGTATCGCCAAGGCCATGCAGCGCGAAGGAGCAGAGCTGGCATTCACGTACCAGAACGAGAAGCTCCGTGAACGTGTCGAGGATATGGCTGCCCAATGCGGGTCAGAGATCACTATGCCCTGCGATGTGGGCAGCGATGAACAGATCGAAGCGGCATTTCAACACCTGGATAATTTCTGGGACCACCTGGACATCATTGTCCACTCTGTCGCCTACGCCCCGCGCGAACAGTTGGAAGGCTCCTATCTGGATAGCGTAACCCGTGAGGGCTTCCGCATCGCCCACGAAATCAGTTCTTACAGCTTTGCTGCGCTGGCCAAGGCTGGCCGCAACATGATGGAAGGACGCAACGGCGCACTACTCACCCTCAGCTATCTTGGCGCGGAACGCACCATGCCCAACTACAACGTCATGGGCCTGGCCAAAGCCAGCCTGGAGGCCAACGTGCGTTACATGGCCCAGACCCTGGGTCCTGACGGCATCCGGGTGAACGCCATATCCGCCGGACCCATCAAAACGCTGGCCGCCGCCGGAATCGCGGACTTCAGAAAACTACTGGATCACGTGGAAAAGAACGCACCCATGCGGCGTAACGTCACCATTGATGAGGTCGGCAATACCGCCGCCTTCCTCTGCTCCGATCTAGCCTCTGGCATCACTGGAGAGATCACCTATGTCGATGGAGGATTCAACACCATCGCGATGGGCGGGTTGTCTTAGGGCGAAGCCGTGCGGGTATTTGGCACTAAACCGCCCGATGAATTTGACAGAAAGAAAGGCTCCCTGACCTGGATGCTTATTCCATTCTAAATCAATAGTGGAATCGTAGGGTGCGTCTTACGCACCCTGCATAATTTCTGGCGCTTTGAAATAGAAAATGCGGGCATGAGGCTTACCCCCACGCCCGCATCAACAAGCACCCATCAAATATTTTCAGCCTTCAACTCAATCTTTGAGTCTTTTTTCAGCCCATCTATAAATGCTTTGAACTCACCCTCGCCAAAGGAGCGCACCCCCGCCTGTTTCATGGCATCACGCGCTGCATTGTTTATCGCCGCCGGATCGCCATCGCGCACTACGGACACCCCCACCACGGCATAATCGCCCGAGGGAAGCACCACACCGCCATAAGACGAGGTGTTAGCAGCAGGCTTTGCAAGCCTGAATGAGGCATTGATAATCGCCGGATCAATTGAGCGGTCTTCACGCTTCAGATACCCAGCCTGCCTCCACTCCGCATGATATTCCCTAGCCAAGGCCGCAGGGTCTTCACCCTTCTTCAGCCGGGCAAGTGCGGCCTCGCCCGTTGACTTGGTCTTATCCCGTGCCGCCTGGGTACGCAGCTTTGCAACGACCTGATCACGCACTTCTTCAAGAGGACGCACTACAGCAGGCTTATGTTCCTTGATCCGCAACACCACCAACTTATTGTTGCCGATCTCAACCGGCTCGCCGTTGTTGCCGCGCAGCACATCCTCGCTGAACGCCGCAGCCCTGATCTTGGGATCACTGGCGACACCGTCTCCACCGTCACGCGTAAATAAACCGCTGGTCTTTATGGCAAGGCCAACCGCCTTTGCCACTGGAGCCAGCGAATCGGGATTTTCATAAGCTGCATTGGTCAGCAGTTCGGACTGTTCAAAAAACTGCTCTTCCGCCTTGTGCCGCCGGTAATCCTGTTCGATTTTTGCGCGCGCCTCTTCAAAAGTCTGGGTATGTGCTGACTTGATATCGGTAAGTTTGATGATATGAAAGCCGAAATCGCTCCTCACCAGATCGCTGACCTGCCCCATTTTCAGCGCAAACGCCGCTTGCTCGAACGCTTTGTCCATTACGCCCCGGCCAAAATATCCCAAATCCCCACCATTACTGGCCGACCCCGGATCTTCGGAAGACTGCTTTGCAAGCTTTTCAAAGGACTCACCGGCGCGCACCTGAGTCAGAATTTTTTCGGCCTTGGCGCGCGCCGCCGCGACGGTCTTGTCATCCGCCGATTTATCAACCTGAATTAAGATATGACCCGCCTTACGCTGCTCTTCCATGGCCAGCTCGGCGCTTTTTTCATCATAAAACTTGCGCAGGGCCTGCTCATCCACTGGCACCCGCTGCGCGAGATCATCTGCGGAAAGCTCAAGGTATTCGACACTCACCTGCTCGGGCACACTAAAACGCTCACGATTTTTTTCGTAGTATTGACGCACCTCCGCATCACCCACCACCGCTTCCGCCATAAACGTCGCCACCGGCAACGTGAAATATCCGATATCACGCTGCTGCTCGCGCAGACGGGCGATATTTCCCACTTCACGTGTTGTTATCACAGCGGTATTCATAATACCGTTGCGGAATTGGTCGATCAGCACGACGCGGCGCAGACGCGCCTCAAAGTCACCGGCACTCATGCCCTGGCCGCGTATGAATTGATTGTAAAGCTCCTTATCAAACCGCCCATCCCGCTGGAAGCTATCCACTTGCTGAATCTCGGCACTGAGCTGTTCGTTGCTGATGCGGTATCCCGCCTTCGACGCGGCCTGTACCAACACTTCTTCATCGACGAGCATATCAAGCACGTCGCGCTTTATGCGTTTGTCGTCGAGTAATGACGGGTCAAAGCTTGCGCCCAGCATAGACTGCAAACGCGCGCGTTGTTGATCATATGATCGCTGAAACTCATTCACGGAAATGTTTTTGCCATTGACCTTGGCGACATAGGCCTCGGCCTCCCCATCAAAATACTCACTGATACCCCACAGGGCAAATGGAATGATCAACAGCAGTACAATAGCCCATGCAAACCAGCCTTGAGCACGTTCTCTAATCAATTGAAGCATAGTGGCGGTCTTTAGGAATAGGGTTAATTAAGGATGATATGAAACCTAGCGATTCTTGGCTAGCGCAACAATAATATCGTCAAACAATCACCAATAGCCGGAAAGTAAAAAGGGCGCCCTGCTATACACAGGAGGCGCCCTTTCTATTTATTTATGGCGGAGTGGACGGGACTCGAACCCGCGACCCCCTGCGTGACAGGCAGGTATTCTAACCAACTGAACTACCACTCCGCAGCTTCTGGTGGGTGCTGAGGGGATCGAACCCCCGACATTCGCCTTGTAAGGGCGACGCTCTACCAGCTGAGCTAAGCACCCCGAGAAAGTCGACTATTTTACTGCATCCTTGAGCGCTTTACCAGCTTTAAATGCAGGAACTTTTGATGCCTTGATTTTAATCGCGGCGCCGGTCTGCGGATTACGGCCAGCACGGGCAGCACGCTTACGAACGGTAAAGGAACCAAAGCCAAGCACGCTGACATCTTCACCTTTCTTCAAGCTCTTGCCAATGGTTTTGATCATGCCATCGAGGGCGCGACCGGCAGCAGCTTTGGACAATTCGGCAGATTCGGCAATAGCCTCGATCAATTCTGATTTATTCACTTTTTCTTACTCCCTTTTTCATTGAAATATAGGATGATGACAAGAAACAAACAACACCGCTGAACCCATGGTGAACGCACGACATCACACAGCGGCTTTTTATACCAACAGCCATGAAGGCATGTCAAGCAATGTAGCATCTTTCACAAAATAAAACCCAAACTGCGTACCCGTGAAGGGCATATTATCCACTTCACGGGGACAATGCCGCTCATACGCAAAAAAACAGGCTGAAAAACGCATTATCAACGTTTTCCAGCCTGTCGTTATCTACCCAAAGCTAATGAGGAAGCTGGAGATTATCCTTCGCGGATTCCGCCGCACCTTCTGCGGCGACGACCCCCGCCTCCACCTTGGCGGCCAGCGGTTCCGGCATGTGCTGTAACGCCACTTGCAAAACCTCATCAATCCACTTCACTGGACGAATATCGAGGTGCTGCTTGATGTTTTTCGGAATATCAGCAAGATCACGCTGGTTTTCCTCAGGGATGAGCACAGTATGAATGCCGCCACGGTGCGCGGCAAGTAACTTCTCCTTCAGTCCACCGATGGGCAGCACTTCCCCACGCAAAGTGATCTCACCCGTCATCGCCACATCGGCACGCACCGGAATACCCGTCAGCACCGACACCAAAGCAGTACACATGCCAACACCGGCGCTGGGACCATCCTTGGGAATCGCACCCTCCGGCACATGGATATGGATATCATGCTTCTGATAAAACTCCTGGTCGATACCCAGCGCCGCGGCACGACTGCGCACGACGGTCATGGCGGCCTGCACCGACTCCTGCATAACCTCGCCCAATTGGCCCGTAATGGTGAGTTTGCCTTTGCCCGGCACTATAGCGGATTCGATGGTCAACAGCTCACCACCCACCTCAGTCCACGCCAGTCCCGTCACCTGGCCGACCTGATCATTTTCCTCAGCACGCCCGAAGCGGAAGCGCCGCACTCCCAAATACTTCTCCAGATTGCGGGGGGTGATAGTCACTTTTTTGTCCGTCGGCTTGAGCAGTATTTCCTTAACCACCTTGCGGCAAATCTTGGCAATCTCACGTTCCAGGCTGCGCACACCCGCCTCACGCGTGTAATAGCGGACAACCTCACGCATCACCGCCTCGCCCAGCACAATTTCGTCGGGGCCGAGACCATTCGCCTTGATCTGTTTGCTTACCAGATAACGCATGGCGATATTCAACTTCTCATCCTCGGTATAGCCAGGGATACGAATAACCTCCATACGATCCAGCAGCGGTCCGGGGATATTCAGGCTGTTGGCCGTCGCAATGAACATCACCTCGGACAAATCATAATCCACTTCCAGATAGTGATCATTGAAGGTGTGATTCTGCTCCGGGTCGAGCACCTCGAGCAGCGCCGATGCGGGGTCGCCACGGAAGTCCATCGACATCTTGTCGATCTCGTCCAGTAGGAACAGCGGATTGCGTGTTTCAATCTTGGCGAGGTTCTGGATGATCCTGCCTGGCAGCGAGCCAATATAGGTGCGGCGATGACCACGGATCTCCGCTTCATCACGCACGCCGCCCAGCGACATACGCACGAACTTGCGATTGGTGGCGCGCGCGATGGAGCGGCCTAGTGACGTCTTGCCCACACCAGGCGGACCCACCAGGCACAACACCGGTCCTTTTGACTTGGTTACCCGCTGCTGCACGGCCAGGTATTCAAGAATGCGCTCCTTGACCTTATCCAGCCCATAGTGATCCTCCTCAAGCACCTGTTCAGCCAAGGCCAGGTCATACTTGAGTTTGCTGCGTTTCTTCCAGGGCACATTGACCATCCAGTCAATGTAGTTGCGCACCACGGTCGCCTCAGCAGACATCGGCGACATCATTTTCAACTTATTGAGCTCTGCCTTGGCCTTGGTTTTGGCCTCCTTAGACATGCCGGCCTTTTCTATCTTCTGTGCAAGCTCCTCGACCTCATTGGGCTCACCTTCCAGCTCCCCGAGCTCTTTCTGAATGGCTTTCATCTGCTCATTCAGATAATATTCGCGCTGATTCTTTTCCATCTGACGCTTGACGCGGCCACGCACGCGCTTCTCCACCTGGAGCAAATCAATCTCCGACTCCAGGACAGCCATCAGGCTCTCCATGCGGGGGCGCAGCTCGACCTGCTCAAGAAGGTTCTGCTTTTCAGTGATCTTGAGCGCCATATGCGCAGCGATGGTATCCGCAAGACGACCAGGATCATCGATGCTTGCCAGCGAAGAAAGAATCTCGGGCGGCACCTTGTTATTCAGCTTCACATACTGATCGAACTGGCCAAGCAAGGAGCGCGACAGAACTTCCACTTCACGCTCTTCCAGCGGTGTCGCGTTTAACACGGCAACCTGCGCGGCGAAATAATCCTGCGCACCGATGAAATGGAGCACGTTGGCACGCGCCGTGCCTTCAACAAGAACCTTGACGGTGCCGTCCGGCAGCTTGAGCAGCTGCAGAATGCTGGCAAGCGTACCAATACGGTAAATATCCTCTTCCTGTGGATCGTCAAGCGCAGCGCTCTTCTGGGCAACAAGCAGGATCTGCTTACTACCCTCCATCGCCGCATCAAGCGCCTTGATAGACTTCTCGCGCCCCACAAAGAGAGGGATCACCATATGAGGGTAAACCACCACATCCCTGAGCGGCAGAATGGGGGTCACCATCAATTGATTGGTGATTACTTCTGATGTCTTGTCATTTTGTTCCATCTATTGGATACCTCACTGTGGATTCTGACCAAACAAGCACATAAACGACGCTTATGGAACAAGTGGAAGCTCCAAGCAAACTCAGAGACCTCGCAAGAAGCCAAACATACACACAGTTGATTGTGAAGCGTAACCAAACCGTGAGTTGACTGTTTAGAGGCTTCCTCAGCTGGACATGCAAAAGGTATGCAATATGAACCGCGCACCCGCTTGATGACTCAGCACTTCACAATACATGCGGCCTGACGCGGAAAATTTCAAGAAAAAGCAGAAATTTCCGGAAGATCTAATGATTTGAACATTACTGATTACTTCACGCCCATCCGTGGGCCATTTTGATTTGAACAGAAAACGTGTCTTTTTGCTGTTTTTATGACCTTTCAAACATTTCCGCGCCTAAAAAATGACATCGTTCAGAGCGAGCTGTTATTTCGACAGCCTACTAATCCCCGGTTGCGGTGCGCGGAAATTCAGCACCCTCATAAATCATTAACGGTGCGGACGCACCACTGATAACACCCTCATCAACAACCACCTTGGCAACATTCTCCATGGATGGCAGTTCGTACATGGTATCAAGCAGCGCATGCTCCAGAATCGACCGCAGGCCACGGGCGCCGGTCTTGCGCTCCATCGCCTTGCGGGCAATCGCGCTCAGGGCGTCTTCGCGAATCTCGATCTCACAACCTTCCATCTCAAACAATTTGGTGTATTGTTTGGTGATCGCATTTTTTGGCTCGGTGAGAATGCGTACCAATTGCTCCTCATCCAGCTCTTCAAGCGTGGCGACTACCGGCAACCGACCGACGAACTCGGGGATCAGGCCATACCTGATGAGGTCTTCGGGCTCGACGTTGCGTAGTAATTCACCAACGCTTTTCTTGTCGTCCTTGCTCTTCACCTCGGCGGAGAAACCGATGCCACCCTGTTCTGAACGGGCACGCACAACTTTTTCCAGACCAGAGAATGCACCGCCGCAAATAAACAGGATATTGGCGGTATTCACCTGCAAAAATTCCTGCTGCGGATGCTTGCGTCCACCCTGGGGCGGCACGGAGGCGATGGTACCTTCGATCAGCTTGAGCAACGCCTGCTGCACACCCTCTCCGGACACGTCGCGGGTAATGGAAGGGTTATCCGACTTGCGCGAGATTTTGTCTATCTCGTCGATATAGACAATGCCGGTCTGCGCCTTTTCAACGTCGTAGTCGCATTTCTGCAACAGCTTCTGGATGATGTTCTCAACATCCTCACCGACATAGCCCGCCTCGGTGAGCGTGGTGGCATCCGCGATGGTAAAGGGTACGTTGAGAAGCCGTGCCAATGTCTCGGCGAGCAGAGTTTTGCCTGAACCGGTAGGCCCGATCAGTAGAATATTGCTCTTGGAGAGCTCAACGTCGCCGCTCTTTTTGGGGCCGGAGTTAAGACGTTTGTAATGATTATAGACGGCCACCGCCAACACTTTTTTGGCTTGCGTCTGACCGACGACGTAATCGTCCAGAATCTGCTTGATTTCATGCGGCGTCGGAAGCTTTCTGCCCTTTACCGAAGCGGATTTCTCTTGCATCTCTTCGCGTATGATGTCATTGCACAATTCCACGCATTCATCACACACAAAGACCGATGGCCCAGCAATGAGTTTGCGCACTTCGTGCTGACTTTTGCCGCAGAAAGAGCAATAAAGCAGCTTCTTTCCGTCTTCGCCAAAACCGTGTTTGTCATCGCTCATAGCGCCACCTCAGATTATACAACCCGTCCCATTCCTTCCCGCTGCAAGCGGAAAAATTTGCGCGCCACTATAGCGCGGCGTGCTGCCATTATCCCTGACGCTTATCTAACACCGCATCGATGAGGCCATACTCCACCGCCATCTGACCACTCATGAAATTATCGCGGTCCGTATCAACCTGGATCTTATCCATAGGCTGCCCGGTATGCTTGGCGAGGATAGTATTGAGGCGCTCGCGCACCATCAAAATTTCACGGGCATGGATGTCAAAATCCGACGCCTGCCCCTGGAAACCACCCAGTGGCTGATGGATCATCATCCGGGTATGGGGCAGGCAAAAACGCTTGCCCGACGCCCCTCCCGCCAGCAACAAAGCACCCATGCTCGCAGCCTGACCCACGCACATGGTGCTGACATCCGGTTTAATGAACTGCATCGTATCATAAATCGCCAAACCGGCACTCACCGAGCCGCCCGGCGAATTGATGTAGAGGTGAATGTCCTTATCGGGATTCTCCGACTCCAAAAACAGCAACTGGGCCACAACCAGGTTGGCCATGTAGTCTTCAACCGGACCCACCAGGAAAATCACCCGCTCCTTGAGCAAACGGGAATAAATATCGTAGGCACGCTCACCGCGCGCCGACTGTTCAACCACCATCGGCACCAGGTTCAGTGCGGTTGCGCCTAGCGCGCCATTCTTGATCATGCTATCGGTCATCATCCTGCTTCCTTTAACAATATCTGCGCGGATAAAAATCAATCGGGACTATTCAACCCTGCTGAGCAGGCTGCATCAACGCTTCAAAAGAGATTGGCACATCACTGACAGCCACATTCTGAAGCACCCAAGCCACCGCCTGATCCTCAAGCACTAGCGCCTCAACACCTGCCAGCCGCCTGCGATCTGCGTAATACCAGTTGATGATCTCTGCGGGTGACTCATAACTGGATGCCGCAGCCTCAACAGCGGCACGCAGATTTTCCGGCTGCGCTTTGAAAGCATTTTTGCGAATGATTTCCGCAAGAATCAGCCCCAGAGCGACCCGACGACGCGCATGCTCCTCGAACATCCCCGGCTGCAGGCTGATATTCGCCATCTGAGCGCCGCGCGCGGCCAAGTCATCCTTTGCCTGCTGCATCAACTGGCCGATCTCGTCGTCAATCAGCGCGCGCGGCAATGTCAGCGGATTGGCTTGCAGCAATCCATCGAGCACCTGCTGTTTGACCTTGCGTTTAACGGCCTGTTCCATCTCGCGCTGCATATTGCCTCGGATCTCTGCGCGTAACGCATCCGCACCACCTTCGGCTATGCCGTAGGCCTGGGCAAACTCGTCATCGACCTCCGGCAGTTTGGACTCCGAGACGGATATCACCTTAATGGCAAATTGCACTGGCTTGCCGGCGAGTTCAGGTGCGTGATATTCCTCGGGGAATTGCAGGTCAAGCGTCCGCTCTTCACCGGCCTTTGCACCGATCAGCTTGTCCTCGAAACCTGCGATAAAGGTCTTCGATCCCAACACAACAGGAACCTGTTTCCCTTCGTTGCCGGCAAAGGGTTCACCCTCAATCGTACCCGTAAAATCAAGCACCAGCCTATCGCCATCCTGCGCGGGGCGCTCCACGGTCTCCCACTCGGCGGCCTGTTTGCGCAGGCGCCCCAGCACGACAGTCACATCCGCTTCTGTAACTTCGGCAGCCGGCTTCTCGATCTTGATGTTATCGAGATTGACCTGGGTAACTTCGGGATAGATCTCGAACACGGCGGTATATTCCAGACCCTTATCGGGCTCCAGACTGCTGGATTCGATCCTGGGAGTACCTGCCAGACGCAGCTGCTGCTGCGTTATGGCGTCACGGAAGCTCGACTGGACCACCTCATCCTGCACCTCGAACCGCACCTGCTGGCCGTACATGCGCTGCACCAGGCTAAAGGGCACTTTACCGGGGCGAAAGCCATCCACTTTAACCCGGCGAGCCAGTGACTTCAGCCGCTCCTGCACCGCCGTCTCAACGCGCTCTGCGGGCACAACAACGGTTAAACGACGCTCAAGACCTTCACTTGATTGAACTGAAACTTGCATCTGCACCTCGGGAATAATGTATGCCGGTTAGTTTGTGTTAAAGAAATGGGGGCGCGCCGCTACTTATAAAGGGCGGCAACATCCCAAGAAACTGGTGCGAAAGGAGAGACTCGAACTCTCAAGGGTTGCCCCGCTGGTACCTAAAACCAGTGCGTCTACCAATTTCGCCACTTTCGCAATGATGCTTCACCGGAAAACCGGCCATGAATTCTGATTATACATATTAAAGCAGGAAATCGAACTACTCCAGACTGTTTATGACCAAAAAAGCTGCCGCAGGTATAGAGGGTCACCCTGAAACCGGCCAGTTACAAGGCCCGAGCAATGAGAAAAAGACTAAATTTACGAACGCCGGGAAATTTGGCTTGGCGAGCAGGCAAGGTTTTACGCTGAAAAAACACATTTTCTATGCGGGAGAGAGAAACATCGCCCACAGTAAATTTCGCGCAATAAAAATGCCGTTCACCTGAATCAAGTGAACGGCATTACTGATACATCAGAGCTTCTAGCGGTTAACCGCGTGTTAGCCGGGCTGGATGTTCGCAGCTTGCTTGCCCTTGGGGCCGGCTACTACATCAAAGGTTACCCGCTGATTTTCCTGCAGCGTTTTGAAGCCGCCGGAGCCTTGAATCGCCGAAAAATGCGCGAAAAGGTCTTCACCGCCATCATCGGGGGTGATAAAGCCAAAACCTTTAGAGTCGTTAAACCACTTTACAGTACCTGTTGCCATTGAATATTTTCCTAATAAAAGTAATTATGGGCGGATGCCCGATCTATCGAATCAAGAAAAAAGGGCCAACTTAAAGTACCGCAATTTGGTGCTTGAATTCCACAGACAGCCGTTAGACTACCAGGAATCGAAATAAATTCAAAGTATTTTTGTTTGAATTATGCAAATTTATCGCAGCAACGCCCTCCTCTGACCTTCAGACCTAAAAAACGACACTATCAAAGCGCTGCTCGCGCCCCACTACCACCATGCTGACGCGATTGGGCAGACAGGCGGCGGATTCGCCGCCGCGACCGAGCCAGCCGGTATGGACGCACTGTTTTCCACGACAGGGAGAGGCAGTAAAACGTGCCTTGCCGTCATGGATGTCGATGATGCTGGGTCCCAGCTCGCCCTCTATGGCCAAGCGACGGTCCTGGCGCAGTGAAACCACCCTTTGTTCTTTGCCGCCCACCATGATGCGCACCTCCTCGCCTTGCGTGGATGAGCCCCAATAGGTGAGATACAGATAGGGCAGCAGCGCCAACGCCAGCGCCACGACGACCCCGTCTGCGCGCGTCATCATGGCGGAGCCACTGTCACCTTGGGCGACGGATCAACTTCGAAGCGTACGCGCTTCGCCATGGCGGGCGTCACGACTATCCGGCCTTTGTCGTCGATCAACATCACCTGCGTGATCCCCAGTTTTTTCGCTATTTCGCGCCATCTTTGCGGGCCGGCGACGAACAATGCCGTGGATGCGGCATCGGCGGTGGCCGCGTCATCAGCAATGACCGTTACGGATATGACACCCGTTGCGGGGTAACCACTGCGGGGATCGATGATGTGATGATAGCGCTTGCCCTGGTATTCATAAAAGCGCTCGTAGTCTCCGGAGGTGAGAATGCTTTCATCACCGCGCGTCTCAATCGATGCCAGCACACCTTCCCCACGCGGATTACGGATACCGATGCGCCAGGGACGGTCACCATGTTTGCCGATGGCGCGCAGATTACCTCCAGCATTGATGATGGCATTTTGGATGCCGAGTTCACGCAAACGGGCGATAGCCAGATCCACGCCGTGTCCCTTGGCGATGGCGCCGAAATCGAGCTGCACAGCGGGGTTGGTACTGCGCAACTGGCTCCCGTCAAGGAGCAGGTCATCCATGCCGGGGTGCTGTTTTGTCAGGGCCGCAATGGCCGCAGGGTCGGGCGGCGGACCAATGGGTAGGTCATCCTGCTCAAAGCCCCACAGCTTGATCAGTCGGCCTATGGCCGGATTGAACATGCCCTCGCTGGCGCGAGACAAGGTGATGGATTTTTGTACCAGCGGCAATATCGAGACAGGGACAGTGACAGATGCGCCCGTCGAAAGAGCCTGATTCATACGCGTAAGAGGGCTGTCATGCCAGGCGTGCCAGTCGTTGTGCATCTGCTGGAGATCTTCGCCGACCTGGCTGCTGGCCTGTTGCGCCAGACTCTTGTCCACGCCCCAGATACTGATCTCCACAAGGGTGCCGAAAGTGAGAAGCTGCTGCTGGTAGAGCGGCTCTTCCCGTTTGGCGCAGGCGCTGAGCAGGAGCACCAGCATGATTGTGATGTGTCCGCCAAACTTATACATGGCAACTGGAGGCTGTACCCGCACCGCTGTTATAAATGCTTACGCTCCGCCAGCCGGGTCTCAATACAATCCATCAGCCAGCCGCTGATATTGAGGTCGTAAATGGCATCGAGTTCCCGGATGCAGGTGGGACTGGTAACATTGATTTCCGTGAGATAGTCACCGATCACGTCCAGACCGACGAACATCAGGCCTTTTTCGCGCAAGATCGGCCCTACCTGCTCACATATCCACAGATCACGCTCACTCAGCGGGACGCCTTCGCCGCGCCCTCCGGCAGCGAGATTGGCGCGCGTCTCGCCGGGAGCGGCGATGCGCGCCAGGGCGAAGGGCACGGGCCTGCCGTCTATGAGCAGGATGCGTTTGTCGCCCGCACTGATCTGCGGAATGTAGCGTTGCGCCATGATGAAGCGTGTTTCACGACGCGTCAGGGTCTCGATTATGACGTTGATATTTGGATCATCCTCGTGCACACGGAACACCGATGCGCCGCCCATGGCGTCCAGTGGCTTGAGGATGATGTCACCGTGCTCAAACAAAAAGTCCCGGAGCTGATCGGCATTGCGGCTCACCAGGGTAGGCGTGCAGCACTGGGGAAACCAGGTGGTGTAGACTTTTTCATTCACATCGCGCAGGCTTTGCGGCTTGTTGACTACCAGCACCCCCTCCGCTTCGGCGTTTTCCAGCAGGTAGGTGGTATAGATGTACTCCATGTCGAAGGGTGGATCTTTACGCATCAGGATGACGTCGAGCTCGGCAAGCGGCTTGGTCTGGGACTCATCCGCGCAATCGAACCAGTGGTACAGGTCATCCTGTACCGACAATTCGCGCATCCTGGCGTAGGCCGTGCCGTCGCGCAGGAACAGGTCGCCCTGTTCCATGTAGAAAAGTTGCCATTCACGCGACTGGGCTTCGAGCAACATCGCCAGCGTGCTGTCTTTTTTGGCATTGATGGAGGCCATGGGATCCATCACCACACCCAGCTTAATCATGCGCGCGTCCCGGCGATTTCCCGCGCGGCGGCGAGCAATGCGAGGCGGGCAATCACGCCATAGGCATAGAAACGGTTGGGATTGGCATCCGGCGATTTGTTCGGGTCGGGGTTGTTGCAGGGTTCGGCGAAGGCCAGTGGTTCAAACTGCATGCCCGGCGCATTAAGATTTTCATCGACGCCGCGCGCGGTATGTACGCGGTAAAAACCGCCGACCACAAAGCGGTCGATCATGTAGACCACGGGCTCGGCAACCGCCTGCGCATCGCCCCACGTTTCAAAGGTGTAGACACCTTCCTGAATGATGACCTGGGTTACGGACTGCCCACCCTTGGTGGCCGCCATATGGGTACGCTGTTTGCGGTTCAACTCATAGATTTCATCGGTGGAATGTATCGTCATGATGCCCATGCCATAAGTGCCGGCATCGGCCTTTACGATCACAAACGGTTTTTTATCCAGATCGTATTCGTTATATTTGCGTTGGATGGATTTCAGCAACGCGTCGACATTAGTCGCCAGGCACTCCTCGCCTTCGCGCTTCATGAAGTTGATCTCCCCGCACTGGCGAAACAAGGGGTCAATCAGCCACGGGTCGATGTCGATCAACTCGGCGCATTCCTGAGCCACCTGCCGGTAGTGCCTGAAGTGATCGGATTTGAGTCGGTTGGACCAGCCAAGATCGAGCGGCGGAACCACCGGTTGCTCCAGACCTTCCAGAATGGCGGGACGGCCACTCGACAGATCGTTGTTGAGCAACACCATGCAAGGGAAAAAGTTTGCAACACCCACTCTATCGCCTTTGCGCAGCAAGGGTTCCAGATGCACCGTGCGGCCCGAAGGCAATGCCACATCGAGCGGCGAGGTCAGATCCTCGATCAGGGAACCGAGGCGCACCTCAAAACCCGCTTTGCTGAGAATCTCGTGCAGAGTAGCCAGGCTTTCAAGATAAAACAAGTTACGGGTATGGCTTTCGGGGATCAACAGCAGCTTGCTAGCGCGCGGACAGATGCGCTCCACGGCGGATTGCACCGCCTGAATGCACAGCGGCATAAACGCCGGATTCAAGTTATTGAAACCGGCCGAAAACAGATTGGTATCCACTGGTGCCAGCTTGAACCCGGCGTTGCGCAAATCCACCGAGGCATAAAACGGCGCGGGCGTTTCCAGCCACTGGGCACGCAACCACGACTCGATACTGGCCTGGCGTTCCAGCAGGTGGCGCTCAAGCTTGAGGAGAGGGCCGGTCAGCACCGTTGTCAGGTGAGGTACGCCGGAGGAATGATCAATGCCCATATTGACAGGTTATCCTTAAGCTTTGTAAGTGCCTAATACTCTACCAGTCTGCCGGACTCAGGTCGAATCTGAGCCTTGTCCAATGACACATGAGCCTGAACGAAGGGGTGTATTTCCACCGTGAGATGAGCCTGGCGGGGCAAAAGTTGGGATCATGGAGGCATGATCGTGACATTGCATACCCAAGGATTACAAACGCTGACACAGGTACGCGCCTTTGTGTCGGGCAACGAGTCCATTTCGTTTACATTGACGGATCGCAATAAAGCCTACAGCTGGATGGCCGACACGCTCCGGCTGTTTGGTTACACGCGCTGCAAGCGTGCCGACAAAGGCCTGCTGCGGCAGTACCTGCGCAAGGTGACGGGGTTTTCCCGTGCCCAGGTGGCGCGCTGCATTACGCAGTTCACCGACGGCGGGAACATCCAGGACCGGCGCCGTGCGCCGACCGTGCCGTTTGTGCGGCGCTATACGGCAGAAGACATCCGCCTGTTGGCGCAGATGGATGCCCTGCATGGCACCCTCGCCGGCACTACCACCCGCAAGCTGTGTGAGCGGGCGTGCAAGGTGCATGGGGATGCCCGTTACACGCGCCTGGCGGGCATTTCCAACGGCCACCTGTACAATCTGCGCCAGCATAAAACCTATCAATCGGTGCGCGGGTCGTTCGACAAGACCCGCCCGACCAGGATCAACATTGGCGAGCGGCGCAAGCCCGCGCCTGGCGGTGCCCCCGGATACCTACGCGTCGACAGTGTGCATCAGGGCGACCTGGACGGGATCAAAGGGGTGTATCTGATCAATGCGGTGGATGAGGTCACCCAGTGTCAGGCGATCTGTGCCGTGGAGAAAATTAGCGAGGCATTCCTGCTGCCGGTGCTGGCAGCCATGATGGCAGCGTTTCCCTTTATAATTCGCGGGTTTCACAGCGATAACGGATCGGAGTACATCAATCACAAGGTAGCAGAACTGCTGGAGAAGCTGCGCATCGAGCAGACCAAATCACGCTCGCGCCAGACCAACGACAATGCGCTGGCAGAAAGCAAGAATGCGTCGACGGTACGCAAGCACCTGGGTTACAGCCATATCCCGCAGCACTTCGCCAGCCGGGTGAATGAGTTCACCATCGAGGTGCTGTCGCCTTACCTGAACTTCCACCGTCCCTGTCACTTTCCAACAGAGTACACGGACAAGAAGGGACGGATACGCAAGCGCTACCGTTATCAGGATATGATGACACCCTATGAGAAACTGCGCTCCCTACCGAAGGTGGAAGAGCATCTCGTCCCGGGAATCACTCTGGAAAAACCGGATGCAATGGCCACGGAATGCAGCGATAATGAGGCCGCCCAACGCCTCAACGAGGCACGGACAACGCTCTTTCAATTGATTAACAAAACCCAACATCGCGCCGCCTGAGCAATATCTCACCCATGCCCTCGCTCAGGCTCATGTCTGGATTGGAAAATACTATCTGGTGCAATCCCTACAGGTTATCAATCGCCTCGGCCAGCCGCTGCACCCCAATCACATCGAAATCCTTGATAGCCTGTTTGGGGACGTTGGCCTTGGGCACGATAGCGCGCTTGAAGCCGTGCTTGGCGGCCTCGCGCAGACGGTCCGGGCCGCTTTGCACCGGGCGGATCTCGCCCGCCAGCCCGACCTCGCCGAACACTACCAGATCGGACGGCAGCGGGCGGTTGCGCAGGCTGGAGAGTGCCGCGAGCAGTAGCGGCAAATCGGCGGCGGTTTCGGTGACGCGCACACCGCCCACCACGTTGACGAACACATCCTGATCGTACATGGCGATGCCGCCGTGGCGGTGCAGCACGGCGAGCAACATGGCCAGACGGTTTTGATCCAGCCCGACGGTGACGCGCCGTGGATTGGGCGAATGGCTCTCCGCCACCAGCGCCTGCACCTCCACCAGCAGTGGCCGCGTGCCTTCGCGCGTTACCATAATGACACTGCCCGGCACCTCTTCCTCATGGCGTGACAGGAAGATCGCGGAAGGATTGGTCACCTCACGCAACCCCTTTTCCGTCATGGCAAATACGCCCAGCTCATTGACCGCGCCGAAACGGTTTTTGATGGCACGGATCACACGGAACTGGCTGCCGGTGTCGCCCTCGAAATACAGTACGGTGTCGACCATATGTTCCAGCACGCGCGGGCCGGCCAGGCTGCCCTCCTTGGTCACATGCCCCACCAAAAACAACGCGGTGCCGGTCTGCTTGGCGAAGCGCACCAGTTGCGCCGCACTCTCGCGCACCTGCGCCACCCCGCCGGGGGCCGATTGCAGCATCTCGGTATAGATGGTCTGGATGGAGTCGACCACGATCACCTGCGGGCGCTCCTGCTGCGCCACAGCGATGATGCGCTCCACCTGTGTCTCGGTCAGCAGGCGCAACCGGTCGGCCAGTTTATCGCTCACCAGACCTAACCGCCGCGCGCGCAGACTCACCTGCTGCAACGATTCTTCGCCGGTCACATACAAGGTGGTGAGCGAACCCGCCAGCGATACCATGGCCTGCAACAGCAGGGTGGATTTGCCGATGCCGGGATCGCCGCCGATCAATATCACCGAGCCCTGCACCACCCCACCGCCCAGCACCCTGTCAAGCTCGGTAAAACCGCTGGGGAAACGCTGTTCCACACTGCTCTCG
Source organism: Gammaproteobacteria bacterium (assembly GCA_040183005.1). Taxonomy (NCBI): domain Bacteria; kingdom Pseudomonadati; phylum Pseudomonadota; class Gammaproteobacteria; species Gammaproteobacteria bacterium. The sequence continues at coordinate 133,483 of JAMPIW010000007.1, read as the reverse complement.
ACCATCGCAATGGACTGCGCTGCGGATTCGCCCGCATAGCCATTGAAACGCGGGTTGCGACGCGCACCATCCGCGGCAGGGGCGATAGTCTCCACCAGGGTATTCCAACCGCCACAATCCGCACAGCGCCCCGCCCACTTGGGGGCTTGGGCGCCGCATTCGGAGCAGGTGTAGAGGGTTTTATCTTTGGCCATCGCTTGGTGAAACGTACCCTACGCTTTCTGATATACCTTTCTGCGAAACAAATCATTTCTGCGGCTGACCAGACGATCCAGAAACAACAAGCCGTCGAGGTGATCTATCTCGTGCTGCACCGCGCGCGCCTCGTACCCTTCAAATTCATAATGCAGCGCTGAGCCGAGCTCATCAAAAGCCTCCAGAGTGATGCGTTCGGCGCGAATCACGTTGCCGGTGTAATCCGGCACGGACATGCAGCCCTCGCGCCCCACCACGAAGCCCTCCCAGTGAGTGATTTCGGGGTTGACCAATACCAGCCGCCCGTGATGTTTGATCTTGGGTTTGCTGGAGACATCAACGATGACGATGCGCTCGGCACGCCCGACCTGCGGGGCAGCGATACCCACGCCGCCAGGACCGGCGCGCATGGTCTCCTCCAGATCGACGATAAACGCCCGCAGCGCGTCATCGAAGCGTTCAACCGGCTGTGCGATCCGTTCCAGACGCACGTCGGGATAGGTGAGAATTTCCAGTACCGCCATAGCACTAGCCGATCATGATATCGATAGGTTCGAGGTGCACCTGTATGCCTTTGCCATCCAGCACCGCCACCGCTGACTCCAGCGCCGGGATACCCTCCAGGGCGCGGCCTTCGATCTGCATGATATAGATAGGCTTGTCCACGCTGCCCGCCACATTGGATTGCAGATCAAGGATATCCAGGCCCGCCTCGGCCAGCACCCCGGTCACTTGCGCCACAATACCGGCGCGATCAGCACCGAAGACTGCGATGCGCACATCGGGTTCCTGGTGATGGTACAAGTCCCCCGCGATTTTATCGACATGAAGTTTCAGGCCCAGCGACTCGGTCACCGTGGCCACGAGCCGTGTCAGCGATGCGGTATCGCCGTCATGCTGCACCATGAGCATGACCGTAAAATTGCCGCCCAGGCGCGTCATGGAGGCCTCGCCGAGGTTGCAGCCGCCTTCGTAGAGCGCAGCCGTCACGCGCGCCACAATGCCGGGGCGATCCTTGCCCACCACCGTCAGCATGAACCAATGGTTAGTTAATCTGTTCATCGAAGCGAACTCCTATCCTACTGTGTCACAAAGCGCTGAAGGGCGCATTGCGGCGTTAAAATCGAACTCAAAATGCTCACATACTTCATGTATGCTCCGCTTTTTCGCCCGATTTTGCCTTGCACTGCATCCCTTGATCGCTTTGTGACGCAGCAGGACTATTGTGAATGTAGCGTTGAATGCACAACATAGATCACCATCACCCCTGCAGCTATCAGCACTGCCTGCTGAAACGTGGCTATCGGCTGCAAGCGTTTGTGCAGGCCGGGTATCAAATCCGCCACTGCGATATAGATAAAACTCGACGCTGCCACCGCCAGCACATAAGGCAAGATGGGTTCTACCCCCGCCAGACTGAAATAACCGAGCAGCGCGCCTAGCACGGTTGTCAGGCTCGCCAACATATTATACAAAAAGGCCTTGCGGCGGCTGAAACCGCTATGCAGCAACACGGCAAAATCACCCACTTCCTGCGGGATCTCGTGCGCCGCTACTGCCAAGCTGGTGACGACGCCCAGGTGAATATCCGTCATAAACGCCGCGGCAATCAACACACCGTCCACGAAATTGTGGATGCCGTCACCGATCAGAATCAACGTGCCTGCCGCATGACCATGATCGTGTTTAGGCTCCGGGACATGGGCCTCGCAGTGGTCTGAATGGCAATGCCGCCACAACACCAGCTTCTCCAGCACAAAAAAGCCCAGCAGCCCCAGCAGCACTGCCAGGGTAATGTTGTGAAAGTCGGTCACTCCGGGACCCGCCAGGGCATGGGGCAGCAATCCCAGAAATGCCGCGCCGAGCAGCGCCCCCACGGCGAAACTGACAAGATGCGGCATGGCGCGGCTGCGTAGCGCCTCGGGCACCAGCAAAAAAGCCGATGCCGCCAGCACGCTGAGCACACCGCCCAGCAGGCTGAAGAGGATGATCCAGGTAAGCAAATTCATTATGGGGTCTTTTGGCCGGAAACTTAGCCGCTCATCATACCTTATCTTGGCCTCAGAAGGCGTGGCTCGGCGCTTAGAGCCTATTCAATATCTCGCTGAAGGGCGCATCGCGGCGTTAAAAGCTAACTCAAAATGCTCATTTACTCGATGTAAACTCCGCTTTTTCGTTCGCTTTTGCCTTGCGCTGCATCCCTTGATCGAGATATTGAACAGGCTCTTATTCAATCCAAATCAGGCTCGCCATGCGCCCGGTAACGTCATCGCGGCGGTAGGAATAAAAATGCTGAGCCTCAGTGTATGTGCATCGTTCGCCGCCATAAACGGCTGTGACGCCCTGCCGTGCCAAGCGCTGCCGCGCAAGTTGATAGATATCCGCCAGCCAACAGCCTGCGGATGAAGGGTGAAATGCCTCAGCAGCGGCAGAATCATGGCTCGTAAATGCCTCGCGCACTTCCGAACCCACCTCGAAGGCGTGCGGGCCAATCGCCGGACCCAGCCACACCATAAGATCCTCGGGTGGAACCTGCATGGCGGCCAGCGTGACCTCAATAACCCCCGCCGCCAAGCCGCGCCAACCGGCATGAACGGCGGCCACCGTACTCCCCGCCTTGTCGCACAGCAACAGCGGCAAGCAGTCAGCCGTCAACACCGCGCATACCACGCCGGGCTCACGAGTGAAGCTGGCGTCCGCCGCGCAGCCTGGAGCGGCATGAGCTGCGTCCACTACTGTTATGCCATGCACTTGATTAAGCCACAGCGGCATCCCCGGCAAACCGAGCTGGCGCACGACTTGCGTGCGATTGGCGGCGACAGCCTGGGGAGCGTCGCCCACATGCCCCCCCAGATTGAGACTTGCATAAGGCGCGGGACTCACGCCACCCTGGCGCGTGGTAGTGAATGCGCGCACGCGGGGCGGGGCAGGCCAATCCGGCACTAGACCATCATTGCTCATGGGCAGCATTGTCTTCTCGTAATACTCGCAGCAGATAATCCATGTCGGCGGGTAGCGGCGCCTGCCACTGCATCACTTCGCCACTCTCGGGATGGGTCAGCCCGAGGCGCACGGCGTGCAGGGCCTGACGCCTGAAATTGCGCAGAGCCTCGGTGAATTGTTCGCTGCTCTGCGGCGGGATGCGCAAGCGCCCGCCATACACGGGATCGCCAAACAGCGGATAACGGATATGCGCCATATGAACACGGATCTGGTGAGTGCGCCCGGTCTCCAGATGCACCCGGACATGGGTGTGGGCGCGGAAACGCTCCGCGACACGGTAGTGAGTCACCGCTGGTCTGCCACGTTGGGATACCGCCATACGCTTGCGGTCCACGGGATGGCGCCCGATTGGAGCATCCACGCTGCCGCCGGAGAGCATCACCCCCACTGCTACCGCCTCGTATTCACGCTCAAAAGCACGTTCCTGAAGCTGTTGCACGAGATGGGTTTGCGCCTTGAGCGTTCGCGCCACCACCAGCAGGCCACTGGTTTCCTTATCCAGGCGATGCACAATCCCCGCGCGCGGCACACTGACCAGCTCCGGGGCATGATGCAGCAGCGCATTGAGCATCGTGCCATCCGGATTACCCGCCGCTGGGTGGACCACCAGTCCGGCAGGTTTGTTGATCACCAACAGTGTCTCGTCCTCATAGAGTATTTCCAGAGGAATCCGTTGTGGCTGCGACGACACCTCGTCCTCCAGCGTCGCCATCACATCAACGCGCTCCCCACCCAGCACCTTATCCTTGGCGCGTAACTGCCGGTCGTCGACCGTCACCAGCCCGTTGCGTATCCATTGTTGCAGGCGCGCACGCGAATAGCTGGAAAACAGCTCGGCCAACGCCTGATCCAGACGCATACCGGCCATTTCATGGGGAATTTTGGAAGATAAATGCTCGGTGCTTGACATGATTTCGAAAGACTCGCTAGTGGATAAGCAGTATAATGCGTCTGATGAACCTGCACTACTTCGCATTACTGTTATTTATCCTCGCCGGCTGCGCCGCCGCCCCTGCGACAGTCACAAGCCAAGCCCCACAGCGCGACAGCGCCAAAGACTGGAGCGACGTGCAACTTTACAACGATGGCAAGGCAGCGCTCCTGGAGGGCGATTATGAGCGCGCATCAGGCCGCCTCGAAACCCTCACGTTACGCTATCCATTGGCCGGCCATACCCAGCAAGCACTGCTGGACGCCGCCACTGGAATCCGCCAGCACGGCCAGAGCAATGCCGCAGTGGACATGGCAGAGCAATTTATCGCCAAAAACCCCAATCATCCCAACGTGGACTATGCCTACTACGAACGGGGGCTGATCGCCTTTCAGGACGGGATCGCCACGCTTGAGGCCGTAAAACCCGCGAACGCCACGCCACAGGACTCCGCGCAGGCACGGCGCGCGTTTCAATACTTCGCTGAACTCTTGCAAGGCTTCCCGACCAGCCGATTTGCCAAAGATGCGGCTCAACGTATGCTGCTGTTGCGCAACACGATGGCCCAGCACGAGTTAAATATGGCCAAATACTTTCTGGAACAAGGGGACCGCAGCAATGCTGCGGCTCGCGCCAAATATATACTCGACAACTACCAGCAATCGCCGGTTATTGCGGATGCACTGTCAATCATGACTCGCGCCAATGCGCCCCAGATCGACAAGACGCCGCAGCCTCCAATATTGGCGCAACCCACTGCACCGGCGCCTGCTGCCCTCCCCTCTCAACCTGCTACGGCAGCAGCCACGCAGGAAATCGTGGCGCGAAATACCACCCCACCTGATCGTGGCGATACAATACAACGCGAATCCTGGCTGCTGGCGCAAAATCCGGCACACTACACCATTCAGCTATCGAGCATGACAGATGAGGCCGCGCTGATAAATTTTATCAAAAAAACCGATGGCCTCCAGCGCAAGGCGTCATATTTCAGAGGCAGTCACGGCATGTATTCCCTACTGTATGGGATCTACCCCACGGAGGATGCCGCCAAAGAGGCCACAAGGGATCTGCCAAAAAACATGTATATTGCAAAACCATGGGTACGCGGCATCAGGGGCATCCATGAGTCCATCAAAAAAGCCGGTAGTGCGCGGTAGCATGGGACAACAACGCCACCTCAAGCCACTTCCCATTCAAACACAGACACATTTGACATTATGCGCTCCCATAACCTTATACTGATTCTGCTCATCGCCTTTTCCATCGGCGCCTGTAGCTCTCTGTCAAAAAAAGACGAAGAGACCAAGGACTGGCCTGCCAGTCGCTTATATGACAAAGCCAAGGAAAAACTCAAGGCCGGTGACTATGAAAAATCCGTCAAGGATTTCGAGACGCTGATCTCCCGCTATCCCTTCGGCCCCTACGCCCAGCAGGCGCAACTGGAAATCGCCTACGCGTATTATAAATACGATGAGCCCGATTCCGCCGTCGCCGCTGCCGATCACTTCATCAAACTCTATCCGCGCCATCCAAACGTGGACTACGCCTATTACGTCAAGGGCTTGTCCGGCTTCAATCGCGGCATAGGGACGATAGAACGCACGTTCGGCCAGGATCCTTCCGAACGCGACCCGCGCGCCGCACGTGAATCGCTCCAGTACTTCTCGCAACTGATAAAACTTTACCCCAACAGTAAGTATGCGCAGGATGCCTCCCAGCGCATGCTCTATCTATACAACAACCTTGCCCAGTACGAAATGCACGTTGCGGGCTATTACATGCGACGTGGTGCATATCTCGCCGCTGCCAACCGCGCCAGATACGTGATCGAAAATTATCCCACCACCCCAGCCACACCCACCGCGCTGGGCGTGATGGCCAAGGCGTATAAGCTGCTCGGCATGAACGATTTATCAAACGATGCACTGCGTGTGCTGGCACTCAATTATCCGCAAAATCCGTATCTGGCCGAGGTCAGAAATCTAGTCGTCAAAAACTAATAGGGAGGATCTGCCAATGTGGGATTTCTTTGCGACAGTGCGCCACCGCCATTCGGTGCGCAAATACCGGAAGGATATGCCGGTGGAACACGAAAAACTCCACGCGGTACTGGAAATGGCCTGCGCCGCACCCTCCGCCGGCGATCTTCAGGCTTACCAAATTATTGTTGTAAGCAGCCAGGAGGAGCGCGACGCATTAAGCCATGCCGCCGGGAACCAGGAGTTTCTCTCCGAAGCACCCATCTGCCTGGTTTTCTGCGCCGACCCTGAGCGCTCCGCGCAGCGTTACGGTGAACGCGGTACAACACTCTACACCCTCCAAGATGCCACCATTGCCGCAGCCTACACCCAACTCGCCGTCGTGGCGGCGGGCATGGGCTCAACCTGGGTGGGCGCCTTTGATGAAGATGAAGTGAAAAGGATATTGAATATCGAACCGGGCAAGAAACCGCTAGCCATGCTCAGCGTGGGCTACCCGGCAGAGGCGCCAGAACCGACTCCGCGCCGGCACCTGAACGAGGTCGTGAAGTATCGATAAAATCCCAATGTTAGCCATGGGCGCCTGCATTCCAACAAAATAACAGCCTTGACGCCACGTTATGTTGTTTAACTCCTACAGCTTTATCTTGCTGTTTCTCCCAATAACATTATTGCTGTTCTTTTGGTTGGGAAACAGCAGTAACCGATTGGCAGCCGCATGGTTGACCGCAGCGTCACTATTTTTCTATGGCTGGTGGAATCCGGCTTATCTGGGATTGCTGCTCGGATCCATCGTTGTCAACTATATTGCCGGAACCAGCATCTCCCAAGACCACGCCCGCCAACGCGAACAAAGAAAAAAATGGACATTGATACTAAGCATCAGCCTCAATCTGCTTTTGCTCTGCTATTTCAAATATGTCAATTTTTTCCTAGAGAACCTGAATGGAGCGCTAGACACGGGCTATCGGATAGGCGAGATTATTCTTCCGCTTGGAATTTCGTTTTTTACCTTTACCCAAATTGCGTTTCTGGTGGATGCCTATCAGGGGAAAGTGAAGGAATATGACTTCATCCACTACTGCTTGTTTGTTACCTACTTTCCGCACTTGATCGCCGGCCCTGTGCTGCATCACAAGGAAATGATGCCGCAGTTTGCCGAGTCGAAAACGTACCGGCTAAACTATGACAACATAGCCATCGGCCTGACGATTTTTTCAATCGGTCTTTTCAAAAAGGTGATCCTTGCCGACGGCATTTCCCCTTATGCCACGCCCGTGTTCGATGCTGCGGAACAGGGGCACACTTTGACACTTCTTCAAGCTTGGGGCGGAGCGCTGGCATACACTTTCCAGTTGTATTTCGATTTCTCTGGCTACTCAGACATGGCAATTGGGCTATCACGCCTGTTTGGGGTGTCCCTGCCGCTGAACTTTAACTCCCCTTACAAGGCAATTAACATCATCGAATTCTGGCGCCGCTGGCACATGACGCTGTCGAGGTTCTTGCGCGATTATCTCTACATTCCCCTGGGCGGCAACCGCAAAGGCCCGGCTCACCGTTATATTAATTTAATGGCGACAATGCTGCTAGGAGGTCTGTGGCATGGCGCAGGCTGGACCTTTGTAATCTGGGGCGGATTGCATGGTTGCTATCTCGCCGTCAATCACGCGTGGCGTACAATACGCCAAACATTGGGACACGATTTATCCAAAAGCTCCTTCTTCGGTCGATGTGCGGCTGGTTCACTTACCTTTATTGCAGTTGTCGTGGCTTGGGTTTTTTTCCGTGCGCAGAGCTTGGATGCGGCATTTGAAATTCTGCAAGGAATGGTAGGGGCTAATGGCATGACACTGCCAGCAGGGATCACCGGTTACATGGGGCCGTTCAGCTGGCTGATCGAACAATCGGCATTGCGATTCACCACCGAGGCAGACATTCAGCTCCTGCCAACTTATTCCTGGGTGGTGGCATTGGCAGCAATCGCGTTTTTAGCTCCCAATACGCAGCAACTGATGACAGAGCATGCCCCCGCGCTGGGATATCACGAGGAGCCAACGGGTATTGAGAACTCCCCGATGACGCGCAAATCAACATGGCAACCCAGCAACCGTTGGGCACTGTTGATGGCGGTCATAACCCTTTGCGGCATCTTGTCCTTGGGTCGGGTTACAGAATTCCTCTATTTCCAGTTCTAACAGCAATATGGGGAAAGCTTACCTAAAGACATACGCCACACTGCTCCTAACTGGAATTGCGTTTATCAGTGGCTTCAATTGGCTAATCGACCCATACAGCCTCTATCAAAGTCCGAGAATTTCGGGGCTTAATGTTGATAAAGTTGAATTTCTTAGTCATTTGAGGCTTACCAAAGCCTATCAAATTTCAAGGATAAAACCGACCGCTGTCATCCTCGGCACTTCTCGATCAGGGCGAGGGTTGTCCCCCGAACACCCGGGGTGGGGCAAAGAGCAGTGCTACAATTTAGCACTGCCTGATTTGGGAATGTACGAATTACTGCGCCACTTTCAGCATGCCAACGCCACTCGACCACTGAAATTAGCGGTAGTAGCACTGGATTTCCGGTCTTTCAACATTGAAAAACCAGGCGGCGCTTTCTCTGAATCGCGTCTAGCAGTCACGGCGAGCGGCGACGCAAATACTGCATACTTAGGCGCGCGGCTGACACAGCAACTTTCCACATTACTTTCCTGGGATGTCCTGGGTTCGAGCGTTGGCACCATTCGGCGGCAAGGCTGGACTAAAGACGCACTGTTCGACGATGGGCGCTGGGATCGAACAACCGAGCAATTTTTACACCATAAGGCGTTTGTCGCATACACCAAAAGCACGCTTGCAAGGCTAGATGAATATGCAACCAAGAATAATGAGCATGCTCCGTCTGGCGCAGCAGCCATACATCCCTCTTTTAATCATTACCGCACGTTATTGAGGATGGCATACCGGGACAATATCGACTTGAGATTACTGATTTCTCCGTCTCATGCCTGGCACTGGGAAGCTTTACGGATAAAAGGGGCATGGTCCAGGTTCGAGCACATCAAACGCATGCTTGTGCGTATCAATGCCGAGGAAGCGGAAAAGGCTGGCAAGCCCGCTTTCGCTCTCTGGGATTTCAGTGGTTACAATGATCTGTCTGTGGAAGAAGTGCCCGCACCCAACGACGAAAAGGGGCGCATGCGATGGTTCTGGGAGTCAGTACACTACAAGAAACCTTTGGGTGATTTAGTCCTGGATCGGGTGTTGGATTATCATGCAACGGGTCGTGTTGCCCCCCAAGACTTCGGGGTAAAAATCACACCTGCGAATATCGAAGAACATCTGAATAATCTTCAGAAGGGCCAAAAAGAGTGGGAAGAAGCCCACCCCAGGGACGTAGCCGAAATTTTACATATCAGCGAAGAATACGAACGTTCTCGACCATGTTGCGGGGCGCCATAAACCGAGGGCTTCTGTCAGAACTCGCCTCTCTCGGGCCACCGGGGCAAAAATCCAAAATCAAATCGCATCCAGATTTTCTTCACCGGTTCTTATTCTGACCACCCGCTCCACTGAGGTGACGAAGATCTTGCCATCACCAATCTTGCCGGTGCGCGCTGCCTGGGTAATCACATCAACGCAACGCTCAGCCTGATCTGCGGCAACCACGATCTCGATCTTCACCTTGGGCAGAAAATCGACTACATATTCCGCACCGCGATACAACTCAGTATGACCCTTCTGCCGGCCAAAGCCCTTGACCTCGGTTACCGTCATGCCGGTAATGCCTATTTCCGACAATGCCTCACGGACATCATCGAGCTTGAAAGGCTTGATCACAGCTTCAATTTTTTTCATGGTCAGCCTCTGCAACTAAAAAATGGTTAAGGAACCTCTGATTCATTCAGAGGTTCCCCGGCACACGGACGTGCCGACTTTTTTCAATCACGGCAAGTGATTGAAAAATGAAGAAAAGCAAAAATCACATTTTTTGCTTTTCGTGCTCTGAGAATTCCTGGATGGAATTATTCAGAGCTTCCTTAATAAAAAACGGTAATCGGATAACGCCTGTCGCGCCCAAATGCCCGCCGTGTAACCCTCACGCCCGGCGGGGCCTGGCGGCGCTTGTATTCATTGCGGTTCACCATCGCCAGCACGCGTTGCGCGGTAGCCTCATCAAACCCTGCTGCAACGATATCTTCCAGGGATTTATCCTGTTCGATATACATTGCCAGAATCGTATCCAATATTGGGTACGGCGGCAAGGAATCCTCGTCTTTCTGGCCGGGCGCGAGCTCAGCCGAAGGCGGCCGCTCGAAAATACGCCGCGGAATCACCGGAGACATTGAATTGCGGTACTCCGCCAAACGGTAAACCAAGGTCTTGGGCACATCCTTGATCGGCGCAAACCCTCCCGCCATGTCACCATAAAGCGTCGCATAACCCACTGCCATCTCACTCTTGTTGCCAGTGGTCAGGACGATTTTGCGCTTTTTGTTGGAAATCGCCATCAATATCACGCCCCGGCAACGCGCCTGGATATTTTCTTCGGTGGTATCGACCGGGACCCCCGCGAACTCCTCTTTGAGGCTATCGAGAAAGCTTTGAAACACCGGCTCGATGGAAATCACATGATGCTCAATACCCAGCGCCTGACTCAGCGCCTGCGCATCATCCAGGCTCATTTGCGCGGTATAGCGCGACGGCATCATCACCGCCTCCACCCGCGCCGCCCCGATTGCGTCAACGGCAATCGCCAGGGTTAATGCCGAGTCTATACCGCCCGATGAGCCTATCACTACACCGCGGAAACCGTTTTTCTCGATATAGTCACGCACCCCCAGCACCAGCGCATTGTAAACGCTCTCCTCCACTGGAAGCGGTGAGCAATTAACTCCTGGCAAGGGCGTGATCTTTTCATCCACGCGAAAATCCACTGGATACAAAGCTTCGGCAAAGGGCGCCCCACGCATTACCACACTGCCATCGGCATCCATAACCAGGGATTCACCATCGAAGACCAACTCATCCTGGCCGCCCACCAGATTCACATAGATCACCGGCATGGGTCCTTCACCGATGCGCTGCCGCAGCACCTCCTCGCGCTCATGGCCCTTGCTGATATGAAACGGTGAGGCGTTGAGATTTAGCATCAGCCGCGCACCCGCATCAAACGACTGCCTCATCGGTCCGGGATGCCACATGTCCTCACAGATAGTGATGCCGACCGGCACGCCCTTGATAGTCACAACACAGGGCTCGCTGCCGGGCTGAAAATAGCGTTTCTCATCAAACACACTGTAATTGGGCAGATGTTGTTTGTGATAGGTAGCCACAATTTTGCCGTCACAGATCAAGGACGCGGAATTATGTAACCCGCTTAACTCCTGGCTGGGATAACCGACGATCACATCGATGCCGGAAACTTTGCGCTTGATCTCTTCCAGACTGCGCAACACCCGCTTATGCAGCTCAGATCGCAGCAACAGATCCTCGGGCGGATAGCCGGTCAGCGTCAATTCGGGGAACACGATGGCGTCGGCATGCAGCTCATCGCGAGCCCGGCATGCGGCGGCAATAACTTGTGCGGCATTGCCGGCAATATCACCAACCCGCATATTGAGCTGGGCCATAACGATGCGAAGCTGGGGATGCTCGGTATTAGAGGGTGGGTTCAATGCGATCACTGCCTGTCAATACAAACCACATTACAGTCCATCAATCTGACCTGTAACTTCACCGTTGGAAATGGAGTCACTGCTGGCGGCCAACACATTCCAGCATCCGCACCCCCATCTCCGCAGGCGAATGCACGACAGCAACACCCGCCGCCTCCAGTGCTGCAAATTTTTCCGCCGCCGTACCCTTGCCGCCGGAAATGATAGCGCCCGCATGCCCCATACGCTTGCCGGGAGGGGCTGTGACGCCGGCGATATAGGCCACCACCGGCTTGGTAACGTGATACTTGATAAACTCCGCTGCTTCTTCCTCGGCGCTGCCGCCGATTTCACCCACCATGATAATGCCCTTGGTTTGAGGGTCCTGTTCAAACAATGCGAGGCAATCGACGAAATTCATGCCCTGGATGGGGTCGCCGCCTATGCCCACGCATGTGCTCTGCCCCAAGCCATTGAGCGTGGTCTGATGCACCGCCTCATACGTGAGCGTACCGGAGCGCGATACGATACCGATAGAGCCAGGTTTGTGTATGGCGCCAGGCATGATACCGATTTTGCACTCACCGGGAGTGATCAATCCCGGACAATTCGGGCCAATCAGGCGCGCATCATAGGCGCGTAGCGCCGCCTTGACCTTGAGCATATCCTGCACCGGAATCCCCTCGGTGATACAGGCGATAACTTTGATGCCGGCATCCGCCGCCTCCAGTATCGCATCTGCCGCATGGGCTGCGGGCACATAGATCATGCTGGCGTCAGCGCCCGTCTCCCGCACCGCATCGCGCACGGTGTTGAATACCGGCCGATCCAAGTGCATCTGACCACCCTTGCCGGGGGTTACCCCCCCCACCAGGTTGGTGCCATAGGCGAGCGCCTGTTCGGAATGAAAAGTGCCTTGCTTCCCGGTAAAGCCTTGGCAAATGACTTTAGTGTATTTATTGACCAGTATGCTCATTGGATTCAACTAAAATGCGGAAAAAACCAAAACTACCCCAAATGAGCGGGGGATACAAGAGAGAATCAACGGGGCAGCTGGCGCCTAACCCGTTGCGGGCCAGATCCAAGTAGCCCGATTAAAAAGTAACTTTCATACTTGCCGCGATATTGACGTCGCTATAATCGAAGAAGGCAATGGTTGAACCGCGTTTTTCTGCGATACCATCGAGGGAAAGCAGTACATTACTCACTGGGGAATAACCAAGCGACGCGCTGATGCTACGGACAGTATCTTTGCGCTGCGATCCCGAACCCACTCCACTCAGGAAATCATACCACCTATAAGCTGTTTCGCCTTTCACGAATATTTTGCTGGCTGGAAACCACGAGACGCCAAGACTCGCGCCCTTGGTCACAACATAGGTGCTGACGACATTGTCTATCGCACCAACTTCTCTCCACAACGCCGTGTTGACCAAGGTTTTCCCGCTAACAGACCAGTCATATGCCAGACGCCCAGTGACGCCATTAAAATCGCGCATGGAAAGATGTTTATTCCGGTTCTGGGCATACCCTAAACGTCCCTGAAAGCGAGATTGTCCGCTATACCGCCAATCCGCAACCGCGTTCAATTCTGTTTGCGTATAACCATTATCAAAGATACTTAGAGGCGTCACTTCACGATCGGGAAAACGAGCCTCGGTATATTTTGCTTCCACACCAAGAGAATTATTGGCTTCATTGACATGCTCGACACCCACTGAAGCGGTAGTTTCCTCACGGTTAAAAAACCGTCTTTGGGGCGATCCCGATTCGAGGCTGTACCATCTAACCCCAGTACGAACACGCCAATCCGGGTCAAGTTTGTAGATAGCGCTGCCAAAAGCCGACTGCTGGGTCTGAATAGCCCGCAGCCGATCCTGTATCTGGCTAAAGGATGCAAGAGTGCGGCTATGAGTATAACCAAGATCACCTTGCCACAAGTTACCTAACTGCCAATTCCATGTGGCACGTGCATCACTGCCATCATAGTTCAGAAAATTAAAACGTTCAAACCAATTCTGAACGACACTCCCCTTCAATACAATCTGCTGGCGGCCAACCGCATAATCCACAGCCACCCCCGCCTCAACACGCTTAATCGTGTCGGACTTGCTGTCACTTCCAAGAACAAGTCGTGGATCCCTGCCACTGGAAAGACGAAACAGATTAGTGTCATGGACAACGCTGGCCGATACATAAGGCTGAACGGTATCACCAGGCGCAGCATTTGCCTTGCCCAACATCAAGAACATGCCGCACAACAGGGTCAGCACACGCATTTTGTGTATATCAAAGATACTTTTTATCATTAATTTTACTGGCGGGTTTATTCTTCTGGGATTAAAAACATCAGGAAACAGGTGCGGGATTGCGTGGTTTTTATACGCACCCTTCTCGATATTAATATGCGCGGCGATCCAGGAATACCAGAACAATCGTCTTGAATATGATTTTCACATCCAGCGCCATGGACCAATACCTGAGATAGTCCAGGTCATGATCTATGCGGGCCTGCATTTTCTCCAGTGTATCGGTTTCCCCACGCAGTCCATTCACCTGCGCCCAGCCCGTGATGCCCGGCCGCACCTTATGGCGCACCATGTATCCCTTAATCAGTTTACGGTAGGTTTCATTGTGGGCAACGGCATGGGGCCGGGGGCCAACGACACTCATGCGCCCCTGCAACACGTTGATGAACTGCGGCAACTCATCCAGCGACGTACGACGCAAAAATGCGCCAAAACCCGTAATGCGCGCATCTCCGCGGCTCGCCTGGACGACACTATCGCCATCCTCGCAGACAGACATGGAGCGAAACTTATACACAACAATTTCGTCTCCATCCAGACCGTAGCGGCGCTGCTTAAATAAAACCGGGCCAGGGGAGCTCATCTTTACACCCAATGCGATAAATAACATCAATGGTGTGATCAACACAAGAATCAGACTCGCAACCACCAGATCACTCATGCGCTTGATAAGACCCCGTGAACCGCTGAAAGGTGTTTCGCAGACGGAAACCACAGGAACTCCACTCACATCGCTAACGCGCGCCTGTATCAGATCGAAGAAAAAAATATCCGGTATAAAGTAAATGGAGACCGTCGTATCGCGCAAGTCATCCAACAACTTAATAATGCGCGCCTCCTGCATCATGGGAAGCGCGATATAAATCTGATCGACTTTATTCCCATGGACATATGCTGACAAATCTTCCAGCCGCCCTAATACCGAATTATCGTGCGCACCATCACCATTACCCAAGCGCCTAACCGCTCTATCATCAAAAAAACCCTTTACAGACATACCCAAATGGACATCTTCAGCGATCCGCCGCGCCAAACGCAGCCCTATATCGCTCATCCCGGCAATCACCACCGAACGGGTATTTTTTTCAGCCGCATAAAATTTACGAAGCCACGACCTTGCCCAGGAATGGCCGAACAAAATCAGTATGGGGACAACTGCAAACCACGTCAGAAGCACACGCCGGGAAAAATCCTCGGAAGACTTGGTGGCATAACCAAGAAACAGTAAAACACCTAGCATCACCAGCCATGAAATCAGTAGCGAGCTGCTTTGAGCACGCAACCCTCCATCGCGCCAAGACCGGCAAAGATCCGTCTCCTTGAATATGACTAGAGATAACAAAAACGCAATAACCGCTAGAATTACATACGGCTTTTCAAAAGGCACACCATATAAGAAGGCGATAACAAAGAGAGAAGCAGCCGTGATTACTGGGTCAATGACACGCTGCAAGATTGCAGTTAAGGCAGATGCGCTATCATTAACACGTGATTGCACAATAGGCATGGGGTTTTTCTTGTTGTCGTATGTTCGCCAAGAATACCGTTGGCTTGCTTGCAGAAAAAGAGCTTTCATCAAAGGCATTGAATATATCCTATAAGTAACATTAGATCAAATCCAATCCTGGCCCCACCCGCCACTCATAAAATAACCATACATACAATGCATCATCAAAAAGAGACAGCGCCCTCACATTATTCATACTCAACAAAACAGATAATAATCGACTGAATATAATAAAAAATGTCACAAAAAAATACGAAAAAAAATCAAAGAACAACTATTTCCGGTAATGCACCGTCTCCGAATAGAGACGCTTTTCCTTGTGAACGACAATTTTCTACTTATCTCCCTCTGGGCACAGATATCGTTCCTGCCGCAAATAACGCCACCTTCGCCCGAAGAGCTTGCGCCGGCACCGGCACGGCATAAGTTTGGTGATATACCAATACACAAAACATGCCAGAAGTCAGATACGTTTATTTATCGGACTGAAGCAGGAAAGTATTGCTCTCTAGAAAGGCGAAAAAAAGCGATGCGTGGAAACCACGATAATACGGGGGCATGACAACAACATTACAGCCAGAGCGATAATAAAGCTTGTAACTAAAAACGCTACGGTCCGGAGATTTCCGGTGCAGCCCTAATTAACCTACTGATAAAAGACAAATAAATGATCTTCATGGGTGCCACCGATTTCAAGGTGTTGGAATCTACCGAATTTTCCCTGGGGTGGTTCAATGCATACAGGGAAAGCTGGTGTTTGCCCAATCCTGACACCGGGGGATCCGCACCACAACTGAACAAGCTGTCACCTCATGCACAAAAACTTCCTTTACTCCCTTCGTCCTCTTAGCAGTTTTGCTCGCGCACTCATGACTCCTACAACTACCACCACAGCGGTCATATCCATCGCAAAATCGCCAAAACTCACCGCCCTGCCAGGAAGAAAAGCCTGACGCCACTCATCCAGGGCACCTACGCACCCCACCAGGATAATTATCAACAACGGCCATCTTCCCTGGAATCCCAGCCACAGCAAGAAACCAAGCACACCAAACGCAGTAAAATGAGCAACCTTATCGAACGGTGGCTCAAACAAACCAACGGCCACCGGTTGGCTCCCTCCCCAGAAAAGCAGGGCCACAAAAATAATTGCGCCCAGCAAAGAAATTTTACTCAACATGGATACCCTATGCTTGCGCGTTACAAGTGCGGCATCAAGCCAGTGCTATCTCCAAGGCAGCAGCCCAATCCGGCAGTTTGATACCGAATGTATCGGCCAATCGTGCATTATCCAACACTGAATAATGCGGACGTGCCGCAGGCGTAGGATAGTCCATACTGGGAATGGGTCGCAGATCTGCCACCGGGCCGGTCTCCCGTTCCAGAATGGAACGGGCAAAACCATGCCAGGATGTCTGCCCGGCGCACGTCATGTGGTAGACACCCGTGCGCTGCTGAATATGCCCCGCCACATCGCCTTGGCCCTGCGCCACAATCTGGGCAGTAGCCTCGGCGAGCAAGCGGCACCATGTAGGCGCACCAAACTGGTCATCGACCACGTTCAAAGATGGACGCTCGCGCGCCAGACGCTGCATGGTCAACAGGAAATTCTTGCCGCGCACACCATAAACCCAGCTGGTGCGCAGAATGAGATGGGGTACACCGACAGCCTGAATCGCCAACTCACCCGCCAGCTTGGAGCTACCATAAACACTCTTCGGATTAGGGGCATCCTGTTCGGTATAAGCCGTCGTAGTGGCACCATCAAAAACATAGTCCGTGGAAAAGTGTATCAGCGCCGCATCCAAGCGCTTGGCCTCTTCCGCCATGATGCCCGGCGCCGTACCATTGATGGACAGGGTCAACTCCGGTTCAGATTCAGCCTTGTCCACCGCCGTATAGGCCGCCGGGTTGACGATCAAGCCCGGCTTGATGGCACGAATAACCTTTCTGATAGAATCCGGATCAGCAAGATCCATATCTGCCTGATCCAGCGCAATAACCTGGCCCAGCGTCGAAAGCGTCCGCTCAAGCTCCCATCCTACCTGGCCATTTTTTCCAGTAAGCAGGATTTTCCTGTTCATGGGAACACCTCGGCATCCTTGAGCCGCACACCCGCCATATCCTTGGCCGACAAAACCGGTTGACCGTCAAGCGGCCACGCTATACCAAGATCGGGATCATTCCAGAGTATCGAGCGTTCATATTCCGGAGCGTAGAAATCCGTGGTTTTATAGAGAAATTCCGCGTAATCGGACAATACCAGAAAACCATGCGCAAAGCCTTTAGGCACCCAAAACATGCGCTTGTTTTCTGCGGACAAATGCACACCCACCCACTGACCAAATGTCGCCGATGAGCGACGAATATCAACGGCCACATCAAAGACCTCGCCAACAACCACGCGCACCAGCTTACCCTGAGGCTGCTCAATCTGGTAATGCAAGCCACGCAATACATTCTTTGCGGAGCGGGAATGATTGTCCTGTACAAAACCATCCGTAATACCTGCCACTTCAGCCAGCGTTCTCTGATTGAAGCTCTCATAGAAAAACCCGCGTTCATCACCGAACACCTTAGGCTCGATGATCAGCGCGTCTGGAATGGCTGTTTTTTGTACGTGCATAAATTATTACTCAATTTTCAATCTTTCGCGGTAGGGTGTGTTCCACGCGCCACGTGAAAATGGATGGTGCGCACGGCGCACCCTACTATTTTCCGGGTCGACACCATAATGGGTGATCCATTTTCAAAAAATCTTTTCCCGGAGCAACCCCAACAAATAAGCACCATAGCCGTTTTTCGCCAACGGTAGCGCCAGCGCCTCCAGCTGCGCCGCATTGATATAGCCCTTGCGATAGGCAATCTCTTCGGGACACGCGATCTTCAATCCTTGTCGTTTCTCCAGGGTCTGGATAAACAGCGAGGCCTCAAGCAGCGACTCATGCGTTCCGGTATCCAGCCACGCCATACCCCGCCCCATCACCTGAACATCCAGCAAGCCCATCTCAAGATAGCAGCGGTTGACATCCGTGATTTCCAACTCACCGCGCGCGGAGGGCTTAATGGTTTGTGCAATATCGACAACCTGGTTATCGTAAAAATAAAGCCCGGTCACTGCATAGCGCGACTTGGGTTCTTTTGGCTTTTCGACAATGCTCAACGCCTTGCCGTATTCATCAAACTCAACCACGCCATAACGTTCGGGATCCTGCACTGGATAGGCAAACACCGTCGCGCCTATTTCCTTGGTTGTCGCGTCGGTAAGCTGGGGTGACAAATCATGGCCATAAAAAATATTATCCCCAAGCACGAGGGCACACGCATCCCCGCCGACGAATTCCTTGCCGATGATGAACGCCTGCGCCAGACCATCGGGAGAGGGTTGAACCGCATAGGAAACATTCAACCCCCATTGACTGCCATCCCCGATTAATTGCTCGAATCTCGGCGTATCCTGTGGTGTTGAAATAATTAATATATCTCGTATCCCCGCCAGCATCAGCGTGGTGAGCGGATAATAAATCATCGGTTTGTCATAAATCGGCAAAAGCTGCTTGGAGACGGTATACGTCACCGGGTACAAGCGTGTGCCGGAGCCGCCGGCCAGAATAATGCCCTTCATTACACACCCCTATCCACGTAATTTTGTGCAAGCCAGTTTTGATAATTGCCACTCGCCACATTCTCAACCCATGGCATGTTATCGAGATACCAGCGCACGGTTTTGCGAATACCCGTTTCAAAATTCTCCTTGGGTTTCCAACCCAAATCCCGTTCTATTTTGCGGGCATCAATCGCATAACGCCGATCATGTCCAGGGCGATCCTTAACATACGTGATGAGCGAGGCATGAGGGGCGAACGATGAATCAGGGAGACATTCATCAAGGATGGCGCAAATAGTGTGAACAACATCAAGATTGGTTTTTTCATTCCATCCGCCAATATTGTATGTTTCACCCACAATCCCTTTGGCCAGCACCACCCTGATCGCCTCGCAATGATCACCGACATATAGCCAGTCACGCACATTCTGCCCATCCCCATAGATGGGTAACGAACGGCCCTTCGTCGCATTGAGAATCATCAACGCAATAAGTTTTTCCGGAAATTGATAAGGCCCATAATTATTGGAACAATTGGTTGTCAGCGTCGGCAGACCATAGGTATGGTGATACGCGCGCACCAGATGATCGGAGGCCGCCTTGGAGGCAGAGTAAGGGCTGTTCGGCGCATAGGGTGTTTCTTCTGTGAACGGCGCATCGTCGGACCCCAAAGAGCCATACACCTCATCCGTTGAAACATGCAAAAAGCGGAATGCACTTTTCTCATTATCGGCAAGAGATGACCAGTAGGCACGCACCTCTTCCAGCAAATTAAACGTCCCCACAACATTGGTGTGAACGAAATCAGCAGGACCATAAATGGAGCGATCCACATGGCTCTCCGCAGCAAAATTCACGATAGCGTGCGGTTTGTATTTTTTTAAAAGATCCCCGACCAACGCGCTATCGCCGATATCGCCATGCACAAAAATATGCCGGCCATCATTGCTGATGTTCGCCAGATTCTCCAGATTTCCGGCATATGTAAGCTTGTCGAGATTAACAACCGGCGTGCCTTCGCAAGCAATCCAGTCGAGCACGAAATTCGAACCGATAAATCCAGCACCACCTGTTACTAAAATCACCTCTTCCTCCTGTAATGCTCACCCAAGTCCCGATCTACTTGCGCCGTCTAACCCTGACGCAAAATACCGCGATCTTCCAGCATTTTTAAAACAGCCGTCGCGGAGTCCTCGATCGACCACTCCCCGGTATTCACAATCAGCTCAGGGTGGAGCGGCTCCTCATACGGTGAAGAAATGCCTGTAAAATCTGGGATTTCCCCCGCACGCGCACGGCGATACAGCCCCTTCACATCACGCTCTTCGCAACGCTCGAGACTAGACTGGCAATAAATCTCGAGAAAGTCGCCTTCCGGCATCAGATTCCGGACACGCTCGCGATCATCACGAAACGGCGAGATAAACGCCGTCAACACAATCACGCCGGCATCCACAAATAACTTCGACATTTCCCCAATGCGTCGAATATTCTCCGTCCGGTCGTGCGCGGAAAAACCAAGATCACCACACAATCCATGGCGCACATTATCGCCATCGAGCACATACGTATGGCACCCACGATTATAAGAGGCTTCTTCAACCGCATGCGCAAGTGTCGACTTTCCTGCTCCCGAAAGCCCCGTAAACCACAACAACACACCCTTGTGATTCTTCAATCGCTCGCGATCCTCGCGTGAAACTTTGCTTTCATGCCAGACCACGTTACTGCTTTTTGTTACGGAGCTGCTCACGATATACCTCACTCACTCATTGTGTGTCGCATTACTGAAGCAGTCTGCATCGTATGTCAAAGCGCGCATCAACTCCTACCATATGTATCTTCAAACCGCACGATGTCATCCTCTCCAAGATAAGAGCCTGATTGCACCTCAATCAACTCCAGTGGAATAGTGCCGGGATTTTCCAGCCGGTGGGTCACACCAATAGGAATATACGTCGACTGATTCTCCGTCAGCAGAAACACCTCATCTCCGCGCGTCACCCTCGCCGTACCCTTCACCACAATCCAGTGTTCCGCGCGATGATGGTGCATCTGCATGGAAAGCGTTCCGCCGGGACTCACAACGATACGCTTCACCTGAAACCGCTCACCATTATCAATGCTGTCATAACTTCCCCATGGCCGCGAAACTTTGCGGTGCAACAAATATTCAGAACGCTTCTTGTCTTTCAGATGTGCAACAATTTGCTTCACGTCCTGCACCTTGCTTTGATGAACCACCATCACCGCATCCGGGGTTTCAATCACAACAATATCATTAACGCCCACACAGGCCAGAAAACGGTGCTCCGCGATCAGCAGCGTGTTACGCGTCCCATGCGTATACACATCCCCTTTTATCACGTTGCCGTGCTCATCCTTATCGCTCACTTCCCACAAGGCCGCCCACGCACCAACATCGGACCATCCCGCATCCAATGGAATCACCGCAGCCTTTTCGTTGTCGGCCACTAACCCGCCAGACGTGAGCTTTTCCATCACTGCGTAATCGATGGAATCGGAAGGGCAGGATGAAAACGCCGCCTTATTCACCCGGTAAAAATCCTGATCCTGCTTGCCCTGCTGATACGCCACCTGGCAGGATTGAACAATATCAGGCCGGAAACGGAACAACTCCTGCAACCACACCGAAGCCCGCATCATGAAAATGCCGCTGTTCCACAAATATTGGCCCGACGTCCAATAATCCTCCGCGGTCACCGCATCCGGCTTTTCAACAAATGCCCCGATATAACACGCATCCGGCGCCGCAGCCAAGCCAACGGAAGAGCCTTGCTGAATATAGCCATAACCGGTCTCCGCCCGATCAGGAAGAATCCCGAACGTCACCAGACGACCCTGCCCTGCCAAAACGGCACCTTGCGCCACCGCCCTCAGGAAAGCCTCACGATTCTGGATAACGTGATCGGCAGGCATCACCAGCAACACCGGATCGCCAGCACTTTCCGCGTTAATCGCCGCCAGCGCCAAAGCCGGTGCCGTATTCCGCCCCACCGGCTCCAGAATAATCGAAGATGGTTTCGTACCGATCTGCCGCAACTGCTCGGCTACCAGAAAGCGATGCTCCTCGTTGCACACCACAATTGGCTCAAGCATCCCATCTTTTTCACCAAGAAAAGCCTGAAGCCCCTCCAGACGCTGCACCGTAGCCTGCAACATGGTTTTGTCACCCACCAGAGGCAACAACTGCTTGGGGTAATGCTCTCGCGACATGGGCCACAAACGGCTACCGGAACCACCGGAAAGAATGACGGGCTGGATATTCATTGGCACTCCAAAATTTGTTTCCAGATTCACATAAAGAGATGACACGACATTCTACAGGATTTTTTATGACATTTGATGGACTGTGGGATTGCCCAGAGGGCACAAGAGGTGCGCGGCTTGTACCGTTATTCACCGATGTGCCGCCAAATTAAATAATCCTAAAAAGGCAGTTAAACGGGGTGGGAAGTTCGGTTTTCAAGGTAATGCATTGCGTTGCTACGCAACACTTGGCGGGTCACACAAAAAGCACCCTTGCACCCTTTGTGTAAACCCACCCTATTTTAGCTGTTCAAGATCTCGATCAAGGGATGTAGCACAAGGCCCCTTTTAAATCGCGTTCTCAGGCGCGGGCCGGTGGGTAAGAATAGCCAGCACGGAGGTAAGACGGTCGCGCATTTCACGGCGGTCGATGATCATGTCTATTGCGCCATGCTCCAGCAGGAATTCGCTGCGCTGGAAGCCCTCCGGCAGCGTCTGGCGTACCGTCTGCTCGATGACTCGCGGGCCGGCGAAGCCGATCAGGGCACCGGGTTCGGCGACGTTGATGTCGCCCAGCATGGCGAAGCTCGCCGATACGCCACCCATCGTCGGATCGGTGAGCACGGAGATATATGGAATACCTTGTCTGCTCAGGCGCGCCAGGGCGGCGCTGGTTTTTGCCATTTGCATGAGAGAAAAGAGCGCCTCCTGCATGCGCGCGCCGCCGCTCGCGGAAAAACACACCAGCGGGATGTTGTGCTCCATACAGACATTCGCGGCACGCACAAATTTCTCGCCGACCACCGCGCCCATGGAACCGCCCATGAAGCCAAATTCGAACGCGCACGCCACCAGCGGCAGGCCTTTGACCTGGCCTTTTATGACGGTCAACGCATCTTTTTCACCGGTTTCTTTTTTGGCTTGCGTCAGGCGGTCACGGTACTTTCTGCTGTCGCGAAACTTGAGTTCGTCCACGGCAATGAGATCGCCGCCAATTTCCTCGCGGGACTCGAGATCAAGAAAGCTGTTGAGGCGCTTGCGCCCGCTGACGCGCATGTGGTGCGTACACTTGGGACATACCTCAAGATTACGCTCAACCTCAGCGCGGTACAACACTGCGCTACAGGCAGGACATTTGGCCCACAATCCTTCAGGAATGGATTTTTTTTGGCGCCCCTCAGTCCTGATTTTTGTAGGGATTAATTTTCCGAACCAGCTCATTTAGTCGTCGCCATCATTGAATAGTTATCATTTTGGTAAGAGGTCGCCATCCATTGCAACGCGCATTTCCTTGACGAGCGATGCCACTTCTTTTTCAATTTTTTCCGGCTGCCCGGCAAACTCTCCGACCTTTTTCACCAAAGCACTACCGACGACCACCGCATCGGCCACGGCGGCCACTTGCGCGGCGGATGCGGCGTCCTTGATGCCGAACCCGACGCCGATGGGGAGATCAGTGAGTGCGCGGATTTGTTGCAGTTTGGCTGCCACTGCCGACACATCAATACTCGCCACACCGGTCACGCCCTTGAGCGAAACATAATAGACGAATCCACTGGCCATCGCACAGATCCTGGCGATGCGTTCGGCGGAACTGGTCGGCGCAAGGAGGAAAATGCTATCCAGATGGCGGGCGCGCAGCTCCGTCACCAATACCTCCGCCTCTTCGGGTGGCAGATCAACTGTCAACACACCGTCCACGCCCACCTCATCCGCCGCACGGGCGAACTCGGCGTAGCCCATCACCTCAACCGGGTTGAGGTAACCCATGAGCACCACAGGAGTATGGTCATTACGCGTGCGGAACTCGCGCACCATGCCCAGCACATTTCGCAGGCTGACATGATGCTTCAGGGCGCGCTCGCAGGCCGCCTGGATTACTGGACCGTCCGCCATGGGGTCGGAAAACGGCACGCCCAGCTCGATGATATCCGCGCCCGCCGCCACCATTGCGTGCATCAAGGGGACAGTGACGTCCGGCTGTGGATCACCTGCGGTGACATAGGGTATAAGGGCTTTACGCTTGTCGCGGCGCAACGCGTCGAAACAGCTTTTGATGCGGCTCATACTTTGATTCCTTCGCGTGCAGCCACGGTATGGATGTCTTTGTCACCACGCCCTGACAGGTTGACGATGATGATCTTGTCCTTATCCATGGTGGGCGCCAACTTCGTCGCGTAGGCCAGGGCATGACTGGACTCCAGGGCAGGCATGATACCTTCGGTACGGGTCAACGCATGAAATGCTGCGAGCGCCTCGTCGTCGGTAATGGCGACGTAATTGGCGCGCCCACTGTCCTTGAGCCAGGCATGCTCGGGCCCGACACCGGGATAGTCAAGACCGGCGGAGATGGAGTGGGTTTCAATGATCTGGCCGTCGGCATCTTCAATGAGATAGGTGCGGTTGCCGTGCAGCACGCCGGGACGGCCCTTGCACAGGGTGGCGGCATGATGTTCCGTCTCCAATCCTTCGCCCGCCGCCTCGACGCCATACATGGCCACACCAGTATCGCTGAGGAAGGGATGAAACAGGCCGATGGCGTTGGAGCCGCCGCCGACGCATGCCACCAGCGCATCAGGCAGTCTGCCTGCCTGATCCAGAATCTGGGCACGCGCCTCACGGCCGATGATGGCCTGGAAATCGCGCACCATCATCGGGTAGGGATGCGGCCCGGCCACGGTGCCGATGATGTAGAAAGTATTGTCGATGTTGGTCACCCAGTCGCGCATCGCTTCATTGAGCGCGTCCTTGAGCGTCTTGGAACCGGATTCCACCGGCACCACTTCGGCACCGAGCAGCTTCATACGGTAGACATTGATTGCCTGGCGTTTGATGTCCTCGGAGCCCATGTACACCACGCATTCCATGCCGAAACGCGCCGCCACGGTAGCCGAGGCGACGCCATGCTGACCCGCGCCGGTCTCGGCGATCACCCGCGTCTTGCCCATATGCCGGGCCAGCAACGCCTGCCCCACGGTGTTGTTGATCTTGTGCGCGCCGGTGTGGTTGAGGTCTTCGCGCTTCAGGTAAATCTGGGCACCACCCAACTGTTTGCTCCAGCGCTCGGCATGGTAAAGCGGCGAAGGACGGCCCACGAACTGGGCAAGATCCCTGTCCAGTTCGGCCAGAAACGCCGGATCATTACGCAAATCCTCGTAGGCCTGCCGCAGCTCTTCCACTGGCCCCATCAAGGTTTCGGGGATAAAGCGCCCGCCGTAAGGGCCGAAATGGCCGTTGGCATCGGGCAGACTATTGGTATTAATTGCTTTCGCTTTAATTGACATTGGCACTGTTTACACCTCGCATGAATGCGGCAATTTTTTCCGCATCCTTGATACCTTTGGCCGATTCCACCCCACCGCTCACGTCTACCGCATAAGGCCGGACCTGAACGATAGCATCAGCCACGTTTTCCGGCGTGAGCCCGCCAGCCAGAATAATCGGTTTATCCACAGCAGGGGGCACACGCGCCCAATTAAACGTCTCCCCCGTGCCACCTGCCATGCCTGCGCGGTAGCTGTCCAGCAACAAACCGCTGGCATCCGCATAGCAGCGGGCGGTTTCCGCCACATCCACCCCCTCCCGCATGCGCACCGCCTTAATATAAGGCTTGCCGTATGCGCTGCAATCGCTCGGAGCCTCATCGCCGTGAAACTGCAACAGGTCGATACGTACATCATCTAGCACAGATCGGATCTCCTCCGGCGACGCGTCCACAAACAGCCCAACCACGGTTACAAATGGCGACAGAGTGCGGACAATCTCCCTGGCCTGCGCAAGCGTCACCGCACGCGGGCTGGGTGTGTAAAACACCAGACCGATAGCGTCTGCGCCCAGGCGGACGGCGGCTAGAGCGTCCTTGTGGCGGGTAATTCCGCAGATTTTAACACGCACACGGGCGGGATTTTGAGTAAAAAATGGCTGATTCATAAAGGCAGTTAGGTTACCAGACCATGGAAGTCTGCGAAAGTCGCGGAATATCAAACCGTTCGGGATAACCCACTTCCATCAGGTATAACCCATGAGGTGGGGCGGTGACGCCGCCCAGGGTACGGTCGCGCATTTCCAGCACCTCGTGCGCCCACACCGGCTCACGCTCGCCCGCGCCAATCGCCATCAGGACACCCGCGATGTTGCGCACCATGTGGTGCAAAAAGGCATTGGCTTCGATGTCGATGAAGATCAGCTCGCCCTGCCGCGTTACGTCGAGGCGATGCACCGTGCGCACCGGACTTTTGGCCTGACAGGCGAGAGCGCGGTAGGAGGAGAAATCGTGTTCGCCGACCAGATGCGCAGCCGCCTCGGCCATACGCTGCACATCCAGCGGTCGGTAGTCCCAAGACACCCGCCCGGAGAGAAACGTGGGGCGCACCGGGCGGGTGAGAATCACATAACGGTAACGCCGCCGCATGGCAGAGAAGCGCGCGTGAAAATCCTCCGCCACCTGCTGCGCCCAGGTGACACTGATCTGCTGGGGCAGGTTGGCATTGGCGCCGCACACCCAGGAACGCATGCTGCGTGCAGCCTCAGAGTCAAAATGCACAATCTGCCCGATGCCATGCACACCCGCATCAGTACGCCCGGCGCACGTTACGCGCACCGGGTGATTGGCAACTTTGGACAGCGCGGCCTCGACACAGCCCTGCACAGTGCGCACGCCGTCCTGGAGCTGCCAGCCCGAAAAGGCCGAGCCGTCGTATTCAATACCTAGCGCGATTCGCATACGCGGAGTTTATCGCAAGACCGTCCGATCATGCCGCCCGCCGCTTCGCCTGCCATCGTACCATGGCATTTTCCACCAGCGAATACACCGACGGCACCACGACCAGCGTCAGCAACGTGGAGCTGATCATGCCGCCGATCACCGCGACGGCGAGCGGGCCGTTGGTGTCTGAGCCGGCGCCGAGTCCCAGTGCGGCGGGCAGCAGCGCCAGGATGATGGTTGCCGAGGTCATCAGCACCGGGCGCATACGGATGGGACAAGCCTCCCGGAGTGCGGTGTCTACATCCTTGCCTTCTTCGCGCACTTGATTGGTCATATCCACCAGCAATATCGAATTCTTCGCCACAAGACCGATCAAAAGAATCAGGCCGATCATCGAGTAGATATTCAAGGTATGCCCCATCAACCATAGTGCGGCGACGCCGCCGATAATCGCCAGCGGTTGGGCCAGCATGATAGTGAGTGGCTGGATGAACGAGTTGAATTGGCTGGCGAGCACCATGTACACCAGCACCAGGGCCAGGATGAAAGCGAAGGCGGCGTAACCCATGGTCTTGCCGAACTGCTCGGCCTGCCCGGTGAATTTGATGGTGTAGCCGGCAGGCAGGATTTCCGCCGCGGCATCCTTGACCTTGTTCACGGCCTCCCCCAGGGGAATGCTGGGTGAACCGGCAAAATTCGCGGCGTACTGCATGTCATAGCGGCTGATGATCGCCGGACCCAGCGCTTGTTCGAATTTGGCAACTGTGTCCAGACGCACCATTTTTCCATCCTGGTTGCGCAGATAGATCTTGCTAAAGTCAGCGATCTGCCTGAAGCCACTTTCGACACCCTTGAGACGGATGTCGTAACGCTCGCCATCGCCGGGCACATCGTTGTAGCGGGCAACGTCCATGCCACCTGCCATCACATTCACCGCCTGCGCAACGTCCTTGGAGTTCAAGCCAAGATCAGCGGCACGGGCGCGATCCAGTTTCATCTCGATTTGCGGTAAATCAAGTTGCAAATCTACGTCCAGCCGCCCCAGTTCCCGCATGGCGGAGAGCTTGTCCTGCATGGCGGTGGTGAGCCTGCCGACCTCTTGCAGGTTGGGGCCCGTCACCACAAACTGCAAGGGTTCACCACGCATCCCGCCGATGGGCGGCACGCCTGCGGCAAAGGCGCGCACGCCGGGGATTTGCATCAATTCCTTGCGCACTGCGTCGATCACCTCGGACTGCTTGAGGGTGCGCTCCCCACGCGGTAGCATTCGCACAAAGGCGATACCCTGGTTGGCCTGCCCTGCCTGACCCAGCCCAATGGCGGTAAAGTAAGTGACGATTTCCTTGTGGCTACCCAATACCTTCTCAATTTTTTCGAGCCGGTCGTTGGTATAGTCGATGTTCGCGCCCAGCGGCGTCTTGATGAACACCATGAAGCGCCCTTCATCTTCTTCAGGCACAAATCCTTTGCCCACGTTGGCAAAAAACCAGGCGCTGGAAGCCACAATAATCAGCGTTACAAATATCACGCTCCAGCGGAATCTCAGCGCGATATCCAGTAATTGCCGGTAGATTTTGTCCAGACCCGCAAAGGCGGCTTCCAGCGTGCGGTAAACGATGCCGTGCTGTTGCGCCACCTTGAGATAGCGCGAACACAGCATCGGGGTGAGTGTCAGCGAAACAAACAGCGACACCACGACACCGATGGTCACCACCACTGCAAAAGACTCGAAAAAGCGTCCGATAATGCCGCCCATGAAGATTACCGGCGCGAAAATCGACACCAGGGTGAGCGAGGAAGCCAATACCGCGAACTGCACCTGGCGCGAGCCGTCGATGGCGGCGCCGACTGGATCGGCATTGCCCTGCTCACGGTGGCGAAAGATGTTTTCCAACACCACGATGGCGTCATCCACGACCACCCCGACCAGCAGCAGCATCGCCAGCAGCGTCATTGAGTTAAAGGTGAAGCCGGAGAAATAAATCGCCGCCACCGCGCCCATCAGTGACACAGGTATAGCAACTGTAATGATCAGCGTGGAGCGGACGCTCTTCAAAAACAGCCAGACGATGAGCGCCGCGAGCAAGGTGCCCAGCAACAGATGTTCCTTGAGCGTCTTGACCATCTCCAGAATAAAGCGGGAATCATCGGAGGAGACTGTGATAGTCATACCTGCCGGCAATTGCGGGATAATCTCTGTCTCAAGGCGTTTTTTCACCTCGTCGATAATCGCGACCGTATTGGTATTGGCGATCTTGACGATGCCCAGCCCTACCGACGGTTTGCCGTTGAAATGCGCCAGTTGCCGGTAGTCTTCCATACCGTCTTCGATCAGCGCCACATCCTGCAATCGGATCGGCGCCTTGTCGCGGTAGGCTACGATCATGCGCTGCAAATCTTTTATCGAGTGGAATTCGAGATCAAGCTTGATCAGGCTCTCGGTTGTGCTCCCCACCAGAAAACCGCCTGGAACCTGCACATGCTCATTGTTGAAAGCATCAACGATGTCTTTGGTGGTCACACCTAACGCTGCCATGCGATCCGGCTTGATATTTACGCGGATATTGCGGTCGCGCTTCCCCCCCAGGCGCACCTCGCCCACACCGTCGATGGTCTCCAGTCTTTTTTTGATGACATTGCGGGCATACTGATTGAGTTGTTGCAGGGTGCGGTCGCCTTGCAACGCCAGCCACATGACAGGCTGCGCGTTGGTTTCCACCTTGGATACGATGGGCGCCTCGACATCGGTGGGCAATTGGCGTAAAACCTGATTGACCTTGGTCTGCACCTCGTCAAAGGCGACATTGATTTCCTTTTCAAGATCGAAGGTAATAGTGACCACCGACACGCCAGGCGAAGACGCGGATTGGATGTGATCGATGCCGGGCACAGTGTTAACCTGCGACTCGATGACATTGGTAACGCTGGAGTCGATGATCTCGGGGTTGGCTCCGCGCAGCACGGTGGTCACCGTCAGCACGGGAAACTCGACATGAGGGAAGCGGTCGACACCCAACCGCTCGTAACTGATCACGCCGAGCAACACCAGCACGGCAGACAGCATGAACGCCAGCACGTGGCGCTTAATGGACAGTGCGGGCAGGCTCATTTCTTTTCGTCTTTTTTGATGTTGACCTTAGCCTTGTCGGTGAGAAACGCCGCACCATCCAGCGCCACCACGGCACCCGCCGCGAGGCCTTCAATGATTTCGGCATTGCCGTTCGAGCGGTAGCCCGTCTTCACTACCTGCTGCACGGCCTTGCCATCCTTGATCACGTATACCACCTCACCAGCGGGGCGCATTACCACGCTTTGCTCCGGCACGGTGACGGCCTGGCCATGCTCTGCCACCACCAATGCACCGTTGACACTACCGCCCGGCTTCCAGCCGCCCGGATTGGTGAGTTCAACAATCGCCTCCACGGAATGGCTCTTGGCGTCCACCGCTGGGCGGATTTCCTTGATACGGCTGTCAACGGGCTTGCCCGGTGCTGTCGCTGTGGAAAGGCGCACTACACCGCCTGGACGCAGCGACGGCGCCATGTCTTCGGGGAAGGGCAGATGCACTCGCAGAGTCTGCTGGGAGGTGATTTGGAAGAGCGGCTTGCCGATAGCCACGAAGTCCCCCACGGAAACCATGCGCTGCTCCACCTGCCCCGCCACCGGAGCAAGAATCCGCGCCTTGGCAAGATTGTTTTCGGCACCCTTCAGTTGCGCCCGCGCGCCCGCCAGTTGCTCGCGCAGCACGGCAAACTGTGCTTTGGCGTCATCCAGTTGCGTGACAGAAACGAATTTGTCCTGCACCAGCTTTTCATAACGCTGCACCAGACGCTCCTGATTGCCGAGCGATGCCTGGATGCGCTGCATGTCGGCCTGTACCGACTCGCGTGCAATGCGCCCATCCTTCGTATCCAGTTCAGCCAGCAACTGGCCCTTGCTCACCGTCTGGCCGACATCAGCACCAAGCTGCACCACGCGCCCCGCCACCTCGGCAGCCACAAGGGGCAGAGTCTCGCTCTCGATCCAGCCTATCGACTCCTGGACATGCTGCACTGTCTGGCTTTTTGCCTCGGTCACCGTGATAAGGGTTCCCATCGGCCGTTTGCCCGATTTTTCTTCTTCAGCCTTTTTTCCGCACCCGGCAACAATAACCAAACACAACCCTGCGACCAGTATGCCGCTTTTTTTCATTTTCCAATCCTTCACAAGGTTGATTATTTGAGGTTATTCCATGCTAAACACATTGTGCGCAGGGCGCGCCACGCATGAATATTGGCGCTTTGAATTAGTCCGCCCGAAAACAAAAAGGTTCTGTGCAAACCGCCCCACCTACAAGGCCGAGAGCGCCTGCAATATCTCTTCAATGTGGCCCTCGACCTTCACCTTGCGCCACTCTTGGCGCAGTATGCCGTTTTTGTCGATCAGGAAGGTACTGCGCTCCACGCCCATGGACTCTTTGCCATATATATTCTTCAACTTGATGACATCAAACAGCTTGCAGAGCACCTCATCCTTGTCGCTAAGCAGATCGAACTGAAAATTCTGTTCGGTTTTGAATTTTTCATGCGAGTCCAGGCCGTCGCGGGACACACCGAGGATTACGGTATCAAACGCGCCAAATTCATTGTAATGATCGCGGAAGTCCTGCCCCTCGCGGGTACACCCTGGAGTGTTGTCCTTGGGGTAAAAATACAGCACAACATTTTTGCCCTTTAACCCCGAAAGGCTGATGGTTTTGTCACCTGTGGCAGGCAACTCAAAATCCGGTGCGGGTTGTCCGACAGCGATATCGCTCATGATGCAATCTCCTTGGGGTTAAGTCCGCCCATCATACGTTACTTGGGGCGCATAAAAAACAGGTGCGACCAACCCACTCCAGAGCAACCACACCACATTTCCCGCAGAATTCGGAAGGTAATTCTGTGGGCTACGTTCAAAGTCCATAATTTGACGCCACGAGGATCGGGAGGAAACAGTGCTTGACGGATAAAAGCGGAGGTTGCTATAAGTAAGCGGTGGAAATTCTTGGCTGTTTTTCAAGGGAAGATTTACACCAGACATCAGAAGTGTCCGGTAATTTAATTGAATAGATTCAATTGGTTATTGTCTTTCTGCATGCTCATTTGCGTCTCCGCATTTTTAAGTAATTGATCGAGTGGCGTTTTCTCGAAAAGAGTCAGGCTCAAAATCTGTAGGATTGTGTAAAGCGAAGCCTCGGTATTGAGCCGCTTTTTCACGATGGCGACCACGACGTAAACCGCGATGGCGATCCATATTTGCGTCTTGACTGCATTCTCGGTGGTGCCATAGAACCGCTTGATTCGAAGATGCTGTTTGATCCACTTGAAGAATAGCTCGACCTGCCAGCGGCAACGATAAAGCTGAGCGATGGTCAGCGCAGGCAGGTCGAAGTTGTTGGTCAGAAAGACCAGAAACCTGTCGTGTTCGGCATCGTAGAACTTGATGCGTCGCAGGTGCTGCGGGTAATCCTTGCTGGCCTTGCGAGCAGTCAATGCAATGGTCTGGTCGCAGCGCAGTCCAGTGGACTTGTCCACGGTGCGAGAGTAGACGCGACGAAAGAGCAGATTGGATTTGCCACGGATGACAAAGAACGCCTGTGCTTGATGCAGGGTGAACCAGCGAGCGAAGTCGGTGAAGCCACGATCCATGATGTAAAAGCTGCCGGCTTCGGGTATCAGGATATCGAGCACATTGACCTCGTGCATCTTGCCATCGCTGATGTGGATGAAGGTTGGAATGTTGCCGCGCAGGTCGAGCAGCGTATGCATCTTGACGGCAGCTTTGGTGGAGCGGAAGCGTGCCCACGGAAAGACGCTCAAGCACAGGTCGATGGTCGTGGTATCGAGTGCGTAGACCGTCTGTTCCAGTTCGACCGCAAAGCTGTCGCTGGCGTAAAGCTTTCTGGCGGTCTGGATTAAGCTCATCGCGAAATCCGCGTAGATGCGACAGTCGCGTTGCTCGTTGGCATCGGCCAGCGTGCTCTTGGCGATGTTGCCTCGTATGCCCAAGTGATAGAGCTTGGCTTGGTGGGCGCGCAGACAGGTTTCGATGTCGCGCAGGCTTTCGCGGTAAGTCAGCTGCGCGAACGCCATGCAGAGAAATTGATCGAGATGCGAAAAAGTCTTGGTGGGATATTTGGAAGGGTAGCGCTGCACGCAGCGACGGAATGTGTGAAGGGGCAAATGCTCCATGAGTTGTGCGAACACCAACTGGCCTGAATACATGACGGAAACTCCTGGGGGGAAAGCCCCAGTTTCCCAAAAAATTCACGTTCAAGTCGGTGACACCCCTAAACACACACTTTCCTATTCAACATCATCATGTTATATAGCCGTCTTTGCGAAATTGCCGGACACTTCTGACCAGACATAATTATCATCACACTACTTCAGGAGAACATTTCATGAAACGTACCCTAGGATTGCTGTTCGCCGCCACTATTGCCACCGCAGCCCCCGGTTTCGCCATGGCTGGCGGGGAAAACAACATCGGTAGCTGCGGATGGGGTTCCAAGCTGTTCGAAGGAGAAAGCGGCATCTTCGCTCAGGTATTGGCCGTCACCACGAATGGCACTTCTGCCAACCAAACCTTCGGCATCACCTCGGGCACGTCCGGCTGCACCCAGGATGGCACAGTAAGCTCAACCTGGAAGACCGCCATGTTCATTGATGGCAACAAAGAAGCCCTCGCTAAGGCCATTTCCGCTGGCCAGGGTGAAACTCTTGACGCTCTCGCAGCCCTTATCGGCATCGACGAAAAGCACAAGGCTGACTTTTCTCGTGTTTCTCAGGCCAACTTTGCACGCATCTTCCCCTCCACCAATGTGAGCGCCGCCGAAATACGCGCGTCGCTGAAAGAAGTGGTTAGCGCGGATGCCGGTCTCGCCCAGTATTCCGCGAAGATCTAAAGCTTGATCTCTGCAACAACCTTGGCGCACACCCGTGCGCCAAGGTTGTTTTTTTGACCCGCACAGAAATGTTCTTCCCTGCCTCGCGGCATCCGCATCAGAATTTTCTTTAGAACTCATCGCTGTCATGCAACCATCGGCTTATGCCTTAAATGGAAAATTCAGGATCATTCTTTCAATATTCCCTGCCAATAGAGCAACATTCACCAGCCTGACCTTGTTTTTTATAACGACACTGTCTTGGTTTCCGGCCTATGCCGCTGATAATCCCTATCTTGCTGAATTGACGCACTCCGCACGCATGAAGCACCTGGCTGAGCGTGACGAGTGGCAACGTTTGCTGCATTACAAAACAGGGCTATTGCCAGGGAGCATTCGTAGCCAGGTTGACGCGCCCCCATTTTTTAATTCCCCCGTCGGAAAAACTCATCCACAGGCCGAACTTGAAACTACGTTGGCACGCTTCTTTGAGCCATTACCAACAGAGCCTGATACACAGCATGCGCAATGCGCATTTATTGCCCGCTACCAGTGGCTAAAACAGCAACTCGACTTCGACCCCATCCGACTCTCAGAGCAGCCCTGCCCACGCTATGCCCAGTGGCTGGAGGCGCTCAACCCTGCGGGCATCACGCTGATTTTCCCGACTGCGTATATGAACAGTCCAGCTTCGATGTTCGGCCACACCTTATTACGTATCGACGCGCAGGGACAAAATGACCGTACTCGCCTACTTGCTTACGCCTTGAATTTCGGTGCGATAACCGGCAACGACAATGGCATCGCATTCGCTGCCAAAGGCCTGTTTGGCGGTTATCCTGGGCTTTTTTCGGTGCTACCCTATTACCTGAAAGTCCGCGAGTACAGCGATCTCGAAAACCGCGATGTCTGGGAATATCAACTCAACCTCACCGACGAGGAAGTGCATCGGCTGTTACGGCACGCCTGGGAACTGAGAGGCATCTGGTTCGATTATTTTTTCTTTGACGAAAACTGTTCATATCACCTGCTTTCGTTGTTGGAAACGGCGCGGCCCGGCCTACATTTAACAGATACTTTCAATTGGTGGGCGATTCCTTCAGATACCGTGCGTGCCGTTGTCGCACAAAATGGCTTTGTGAAAAATGTTTACTACCGGCCTTCACGTCGTGAAATCCTTGAGAACGGTCTTATCGGCCTCGGCGAGGCAGGGCAAACAACTGTACAAGCCCTCGCCACAGGAAAGGTCACCGCCGATGACGAGCATCTAAGCGGTTTTTCTTCCGCGCAAAAAGCCGTGCTCCTGGAGCTAGGCTATGAATACGCAAATTATCGTCAAACCAAATCCGGTAACGAGGAAACACAAACCAATACAAGCCACGCCCTTTTAGCCGCTCGCAGCCAACTTGCCACGCAAACCGGCTTGGCGCCAGTACCAACACCCGCAGCACGCCCAGATCAAGGACATGCAACCGCGCGCATCTCTCTCGCTGCAGGCCGGGAAAATGGGAAAAATTTCGAGGAAATCAATGTGCGGCCCGCGTACCACGATCTTTTGGACTCTGACGAGGGTTATGTACGCGGAGCGCAAATCAACTTTTTCCAGCTTGCGGCACGCCGTTATCACGGTGATGGTGTACAGTTACAGCGTTTTATTCCAGTAGACATCGTTTCGCTCAGCCCGGTTTCGGCGCTGGGCTGGCCGCTATCGTGGAAAGTGAATTTTGGCATGGATCGCAAATGGGTAAACAACCGCGACCCATTGCTCGCCACGCTGAACGCAGGCGCGGGCCTCACCTTCAGCAAGGGACCAAGACTGCTTGCCTATGGACTCTGGGAAACAGGACTCGACTTGCACAATACTTTGGATCAGGGTTATAGCCTGGGGACCGGGATGGGACTCGGCGCACTCGTTGACATAAGCCCCCGCTGGAAACTCCAGGCGAGCGGGCGGGTGTTGCGCTACGGGCTGGGCGAACGCCATACCCGGCAGGAATGGGCGTTAGAGCAGCGCTACTCCTTGAACGCCGCGCATGACTTGCGTTTACGCTGGGCTACAATTGAAGACTTCGATCATCGCTACCATCACTTGATGTTGAGCTGGCAATGGTTTCTCTGAAAACATGGCGGGCGCTATTTTTTCTTCTGCTCCCCTCCCTTGCCGGCTGCACGGGATTGTTCTTTCATCCCATGCAGCAACATGTGCGCACGCCAGACCAGATTGGCCTCAACTACCGTGATGTATCTTTCACGTCGCACGACAATATGCCCCTGCACGGCTGGTGGCTACCCGCGCAAGGCACTGCACGCGGCACAGTCGTCTTTTTTCATGGCAATGCCGAGAACATCAGCACGCATATCGGCGCCGTACACTGGTTGCCCAAAGAGGGTTTTAACGTCTTTCTTCCCGATTACAGGGGCTATGGAGCATCGCGGGGAACACCGGAAATCAAGGGGCTGCACGCGGACGCGGAGAGCGCCCTCGACGCCGTGGCGGAAATGCCCGAGGCTCGTGACACCCCGCTTATCGTATTAGGCCAAAGCCTGGGGGGCGCCGTAGCCACCTACACTGTGGCACACAGCCGCCACCGTTCACGCATCAAGGCATTGATCGTCGAAAGCGCCTTTTCCAGTTACCGCGACATCACCCGCGAAAAACTGGCAGGTTTCTGGATGACATGGCCCTTGCAATACCCGTTGTCATGGACAATAAACGACGATTACAGCCCAGTGAATACAGTGGCGCGCGTCACGCCGATACCGATACTGCTCGTCTATGGTGACCGGGATCGTATCGTACCGCTTTCGCACGGTCAACGGCTCTACAACGTGGCAGCCGACCCT
This sequence comes from Gammaproteobacteria bacterium, assembly GCA_040183005.1. Classification (NCBI taxonomy): domain Bacteria; kingdom Pseudomonadati; phylum Pseudomonadota; class Gammaproteobacteria; species Gammaproteobacteria bacterium. The sequence goes on along the minus strand of JAMPIW010000007.1, from coordinate 96,566 downwards.
AAAACCCTCTGGGTCGTTCCGGGAAGCGGCCATATCGAGGCTTTCAAAGGCAAAGAATATCGCCGGGCACTTATTGACTATCTCGACTCATTGCTATCAGGCAAACGCTAAACCAGCCGCTTTGCCTATCGCATCAATCTTCACCTGAAAACAATCTCCTGATCCACAAATAATTTGTGTTCACGGATCGCCGGTAACAGCACATTGTCGGCAAGCGGGCACCCTGTCATCCCAGGGTCGATCTGCTCTTCTTTATCCCCCATTTCCGGGGAGTGGCCACGTCCTTCGAGCAGATGACGGAGCATATCGTGGTATCCCGGCGGCCAGGCTTGCATCTCGGGAAAGCGCTGCCGCAAAGCCTTCAAAATGGCCATTCCGGAATAATCCAGATCTCCCCAGAAATAGGTCGGCCATGGATAAGCATTGCTCGATAACCACCATTGCTCCCAGCTTTCCCTCCAGCGCCCATACCCCTCACCCTGGTAATGCAGGCTAACCCCTGCCTGATCACGGATGCGCTGTGCGCTGCCGCGAAATCCGGAGCAATAGACCAGTGCCATGTTGGCCGCAGCGGCGGGCGCGCCTTCGACGGCGCTGGTGTAGCTGTCCTGATTTTCTATAAAAAGAACGCCGGTAACGGTTTTTGGCAAATAGACATTCACCAGTATCTTTCTAGGCTTGATGGCCAGATGGCGATAGAGGGCGGTGAGCAGGTCTTCACGATTATCCAGGATCTTGGAATGCCCCCAGAAAGAAAGCGCGCTGATCTGGCGCAGATTGAGTTCGTTGCGGCCAATGTCGGCAATGGCTATGAACGCCTTGACGATGTCCTCGGGCGACTTCCCGGGAATGACGATGGGGCGGGCTTTGAGGCGGGTGCTGTCTCCCGGAAAATGGTGTTGCGCGCGTTCAACGGCCTCCTGCCATTGGCGGAGCAGCGGCGTTTCCCTGGGCCGCGCCAGCCAGTTACGCAGTGTGTCTTCCATCGTAGGATTCAGCACTAGGCGGGCACGGGCATATTCAGGTTCGTAGGGGCCGCGTTTGCGGTCAAGCTTGATGGTAAGTACGTGAAAGTCTTGCTCAAGCGCGCGCAACAATCCCCACGTGCGGTCGGCATCCTGGCCGAACTGAAACAAGCGGGGAAAACAGGGTTGGTTTAGTGTTACCGCCGGTGGATGCTGCCACTCTTCGGCGGGTTTGCGGTCCAGTTTGTCAAGAAAGGCGTGAAGCAGCTCGAGGATTTCCCTTTCGTCTTCCAACCAGCGCGGCGCGTCCATGAATCCACCTTGCATGGCGCACCCCAGCAAAGGGCTAGCCTACCTTCTCCAAACGGTAGCCATGCTGATAAACGGGGGACAGGCGCCAGCCGTTTTCCGGGACGAGACCAAGCTTGCTGCGTACCCGGCTGACATGGGTTTCGAGTGTGCGGGTATTGACGTGGGTGTTGTAGTCCCAGATGCTATCGAGCAGGTTGACGCGCGAGAGCGTGGTGTTCACGTTGCGGAAGAAGAGCAGCGTCAGGTCGAATTCCTTGGGGGAAAGGTCGACGCGCGCTCCGTCCTTGGTTATTGTGCGGTCCGAGGCGCAGATAACGAAGGGGCCGACGGTGATTTCGTTCTTTTTGGGTGAACCACTTTCGCGGCCGCGCCGCGTCAGTGCGTCAATGCGGGCGAGGAATTCGAACTGGCGCAGCGGTTTGATCATGTAGTCATCCGCGCCCATCTTGAGCGCCGCAACCGTGTCTTCCTCGCGGCGCTGGCTGGTGACCATCATGATGGGCATGGTCCAGCGTTGGGTATTGCGCACCCAGTCCACAATCTCCATGCCACTCAAGTCAGGCAACACCCAGTCCAGGATCAGCAGATCGAAATGCCTGCCCTGTTCGGACGCCATGAAATCGTGGGCGTTGGCGAAGTGCTGGCACTCGTGGCCGGAGTAGTTGAGCAGCAGCCTGGTGAATTCTGCCTGATCGAAGTCGTCTTCTACTAATCCTATATTCATGGTGTGCTTCCTGTTGGACCGTGAGGGTCCCTGTTTGCGTGGCGATAGTAACACAGGTTGTCGGCCACCCAAACTCCTTGGACAAGAGGCACCTCAAGACAGTTTGCAATAGATTCAAGAGCTTATATAAAACGGCGGCCCGGCGCAATCAGTGTTACGGCCGCCCAGCAAATGTGCCTGATCGACAAGGTGAGCATCCCGCCAGGCACCGCAATGAACACGCAGGACGGGATAACGATAGGCGCCAGCTTTAGCTACACCAATGCCAGCCCTGCCTTATCCTCCACGCTGACGTTAACCGACACGACGCAAGTAGGCAGCGTGGGGCTGGCGCTCATCAAGAGCATCGACAAGCTCACTGTCAAGCTTGGCGAAGCTATCACCTACACAATTACTTACCAGAATAATGGCAGCACCCCTGTCAGCGCTATTGTCCTCCGTGATGCCACACCGGCGTACACCACATTTCTGTCGGCAAACTGCGGCGCACCGCTACCGGCGGGCATCACCGCCTGCAACGTAACCACTCAACCGGCGGCCGGAGCAAAGGGAGCTATCGAATGGACGTTGACGGGAAACCTGTCACCGGCGGCGCCAGGCCAGGCCAGGCCAGGTGAACTTTAGCGTGCAAGTTGAGAATTGAGACCACGTTGTTCGGAAATAACGTCAGGCATGGCGCAATCCGTGACGGACGCTTTCGCCGATCATCTGATCATCTTCAACCAGCAGTATGCGCATATGCCAAATCTGCTATTTTCGCAAATCAAACATATCGGAAACCGTGCGATGCCCCAGCCACTGATGGACCATTCCAACGCCCGCATGACTGATCAGGTAGATCCACATGAACGTTGCAAAAAAGCTGTGCGTTTCCTTGATGAAATCCACGGCGGGCGGCATCGCGCCGTTTTCCGCCATACCGAAGTAGACGGTGACGCCGGTTATCGCCATGATGCTCGTCACCAGCAGGCCGAGGCCATGAGTTGCACCGGCAATGGCACTGATCTGATGCGTGTCATCCAAGCGGCGCCGCACCCACTGCTGTTTGATTTCATCTGTCACGGCATCGCGGCGTTGCCGCGAAAACCATGGGAACAAATGCTCCATCCCGAGACGGATATGGCCGGACAATAGAAAAAGCCAGTGCAACAGCAACACGCCGAACACAAATAACCCAATCACTTCGTGAGATTCAAAAGCAGTAGCTTCCAGGCCGCCGAAAGGCCGGCCCGGCCTTGGTGTTTCCATAACCAAACTAAGCAATAGCTGCAAGGTGACGCCCAGCGCAATACCGGCATGAAGCCAGCGTGTCAATTTGTTGTATTTCATGGCTCGAATCTCGTCTGACGATGACTTGGAAGGACGCGCGCCAACAGACGCGCTCATTGTTGCCGTATTGGTCAGAACATGTTTGCTTGAAGTATGCATGATCGCCACTTGTCTCAAAAACCGGCAAGACCCCATGCCTTGCTATGGGGTGCATATTACGCGGCCACACTTAAAACAAGGTTAACGCCGATCAGCAACCATACCCTCTCGACCCAAAAAATCTGCCGCGCAGACACATCACCCAATGCCATTGAATGTGACAGGCGACTAACGGGGCCTTAATCTTAAATTAATATTGATCGCCTATCATACTGTGCCAGCGTTTAATTGCATAAGCTAATGCCGTATCAAAGTTAAAAATAAATTGTGTGATATAGAATGTAATATCACCAGCTAATGCAATTAAACACTAGGTTCTGTTGACGTTTCATCTCAGCCACAAAAGTACCGCCGCAAAAGATAGCATTCCCATGTAATTAACAGCTTTTTTCTCATATCGAGTAGCAATCCGGCGATAATGCTTGAGCTTGCCAAACATGCATTCGACGGCATGTCGCTCCTTATAAAGCCAATAATCACAGTCAATTTTCTCTTTTCGGTTCGACTTCGGCGGAATCACAACCTCTATCCCACGCGCCTTTAACCACGCGCGCAGCTCGTTTGTGTCGTAGCCTTTATCCGCCAGAAGTGCTGATGTTTGGATGCCTTCCAGCAGCGGTATTGCGACCGTGCACTCCGCCGTTTGGCCACCCGTCAGAATGAATTCAATCGGCATGCCAAGTGCATCACAGGCCGCATGAATCTTACAGCTAAACCCACCTTTGGAGCGCCCCAGCGCTTCTTTTTCAGCCGAACTGCCCGCCGCGCCTGCGGCACAGGCGTGCGCTCTTGTCACCGTTCCATCAATAGAAACATCTTGTAAATCAGCATCTTCAGAAAAATAAGTGAGCAATCTATCCCATGCGCCATTCGCACACCAACGTGAGTATCGCTTGAAGACACTATTCCATTTGCCATGCTCTGGCGGCAGCGTCCGCCACTGCGCGCCGGTGCGCAGTATCCACAATGATGCGCCCATAAATCGCCTGCATTTATCGGGCGATCCGAGATGCACGCCCGTCAATTTAGTTAAGTGTGACAATATACGCACCCACTCACTATCGCTTATTTTGGTTCTGTCCATGCCAACCTAAAACGGCGGATTCTACCAAAACCGCGAAACGTCAACAGAACCTAGCAGCACCCGTCAGCGATGGCTGCTGCGGCATGGAAGAAAACTCAACAAAAGGAAAAGATATGTTTCGTCACGCCAAGTGGTACATCTTTGGCCTTATATTTGCCGGTGGCATTGTTATCGGTGCGCTTGCCATTCCTTCCGCAGTTGAATATACCAGCAAAACCGAATTCTGCATCTCCTGCCACGAGATGAAAACAACGGTTTATGAAGAATACAAGAAGACCATTCACTACAATAACCCAGATGGTGTCCGTGCCGACTGCTCTGACTGCCACATTCCCAGGAGCTGGGGACCCACGCTGATTCGCAAAATCATGGCCGCAAAGGATGTTTATCATCATCTCGCCGGAACCATAGATACACCAGAGAAATTTGAAGCCAGGCGGCCGGAGATGGCCCAGCGCGTATGGGATAGTATGAAAGCGAATAACTCACAAGAATGCCGCAACTGCCACCAGTTTGGCGCCATGGAACTCAAAAACCAACGCCTTAGGGCACAGAAACAGCACCAGAATGCAATGAAGGATGGCTCAACCTGCATCGATTGCCACAAAGGCATCGCACACAAACCAATTCATGAGCAAACAAAAAAGAACGAAGGCGCAGAAGACACCTTTTCTATATCCCCGTAAATCATCATGCAATTTATCAGCGTAACCAGGAGGCTTCCATGAATAAAAACCCGCCATCAAGGACTTTGCTCTCGTTATTTGTTGCTTCGGCTTTTTGCATGATTGGCACGCACGCAAGCGCAGCCCCGACAGTGAATTGGGATGCTGTCAAGGGGCAGGATATTGTATTATTCTATCCCGGCCAGGCATCATGGGAATGGCTGCTGACAGATCATAGCGCATCAAAAAGCGTAAAAAATGGCACAAAATGCCTCGAATGCCATGACGGTGAAGAAAAGGATATGGGCACCGTCCTCGTCTCGGGGAAAAAACTCGAACCCACCCCTATCAGTGGCAAATCGGGCTTTTTGAAGGCGAATGCCAAGTTCGCCCGCGATAACGAACGTCTTTACGTACGTGTAGAGTGGACCGACCCCAATTTCCATGCGCCCAAGAAGATGGATCCCGATAACGCTGTAAAACTCGCTGTCATGTTCGCGAGCGGCAAGGTCGTCAAGGAAGCTGCCATTGCCGGTTGCTGGGCAGGTTGTCATGATGATGCCACCGACATGGCGAGCGCCACAACCGGAAAAGAAAGAACCCTCTATCTACCCGCTTCGCGCAACAAACTAAAACGCCAAGGCGGGGGGGATGACTTCAAGTCTCCAGCCGAACTGGAGACGCTTCTGAAAAGCGGCGTCTTTATGGAGTATTGGCAGGCCAAACTGAACAAAGGACAGCCCGCGAAGGCTGGCAGTGGATACATTCTCGAAAAGCGTCACAAACCCGAAAAGAGCATCGATGCCACCTCGGCATTCAAGGACGGCAAGTGGACGGTGGTGATGAGCCGCCCGCTCAAATCTTCCGGTGATGGACAGGAAGATTTTGCGCCAGGTTCTACCTATATGGTGGGATTCGCGATTCACGATGACTATACCGAGGGACGCTTCCACTATCTGTCTTTCGGAAGAAATTTAGCTATTGATAGCGGCAATGCGGATTTTATAGCAGTTAAACAATAATAAAGGGACCTCCGGTTTGCTCAGAGATTCCCGCCGTTCAGGGATGAATGGACACGTTTTAAAACTTACATTTTGAAACGTGCAGCGAGGCTGCTTTCTGCTTTGCGAGCTGAAAAATTCCAGGGATGGACTTTTTCAGGGTTTACCAAATTGGATCAACAACAATGTAAAGGGAGATATCTATGATAGTACAGATCAAAAACACCTGGGCGGGAATCGCATTACTATTTTCCTTAGTGCTTGGCGGCATGTTGAGTATGGTGAGCACAACCGCGCAAGCCACACCGGCCTTTGCCCGCTCCACGGGGGCCGCTTGTAATAAATGTCACAGCGTTTCCTTCCCGCGCCTCAACGAGAAAGGCGAACGCTTTATGAGAAACGGTTTCCAGATGCCGGGCAGCTCTGAAGAACAGGCTGTCACTGGTATTGAAGGCGAAGACAAATCAAAAGATGGAGAAGAAAAAAAGAAGGTAGCAGACGACCTCTTTTTAGGACGGATTTCGGAAATTTTCTCCGTCACTGGCAATCTCTCTCTCCTAGAAAAGACAGGTGATTCCAACAAAAAAACTATCGGCCAGCCCACCAAACTCACCCTGCTTGCAACCGGAACCATCGCCAAGGATGTTCCAATCTGGGCGGAACTGGAACACTCCCCCGACGGCGTTGTTGAGATGGACCGCTACTTCATCGGCAAGACAAACTTTAATGACACAACTCTGCTAAATGCTCGCGTTGGCTCACTGGATCCGACTACATGGACATCTTTCTATGGCAATGGTGCGGGCATTGATTCCCTGGTCCCAAAGATTGCATCCTACAGCAACGATGGCAAAGACCGTGGTTTCACGCCAGTGGGTAGCGGCTATGATCCAAGATCGGCGATTGAATATTATGGGTACAACGACCAATTCATCTGGGCCGCAGCCTTAGCCAATCCCAAGACGGATCCCGACAACAAAAATAAACTCGATTACTGGCTGATGGGGCGTTGGGATATTCTGAAGAAGAACTCGGTCTCCCTGCTCTATTACGATGACAGAAATACAAATGTGAAAATGTATACTGTGGCCGGCAATTGGCGCTTTGATCCCGTGGATGTACGTGCGCAATACTCCAGGGACAACTCCGGCAATGATGCGCACGGCAATGTCACCGGCTTTGCGTTACAGGGAGACTATAAAATTCAGCGTGGCTGGATGGCAATGGCGCGTTTTGATCGCACCGACAATGGTTATTCGAGCAGTGCAATCGAATCACAGATGACCGGCGGCCTGGTGTACGCCCCCTACCAAAACATCAAGCTCACTGCTGCCTATGTCAAAGAGCTGCAGAAAGCCGGTGTCGAGGGCGCCGCCCCCGTGAGTTCCAAGAAAATGGATTACGCCAGTGTGCGGCTGTTCTTTGCCTTCTAAAAGTCTTTAACCTGATATGCCGTCGAAGAAATTCTTCGGCGGCATATCAGCATTTTACCCCCTAGAAATTCATCCCGCCTTCACATCCGGCATCCCCAACCCATATTGCTGGATCTTGTGGATTTCATCACGGATGCGGCCCGCCTCTTCGAACTCCAGGTCACGGGCGTGCTTGTACATTTGCTGTTCCAGCTTCTTGATTTTTTGCATCAGCTTCTCAGGCGAGAGCGCGGCATACGTCGCGATTTCATCGGCTATCTGAGCATATTGCTTGGGTGAGCCGGGGCTACCAGGATAAGCGCCTTCCATAATGTCGGAAATAGTTTTTTCCACGCCGCGCGGTGTGATGCCATGCGCCTCGTTGTGGGCGATCTGTTTGTTGCGGCGACGTTCGGTCTCGCCGATGGCGCGTTCCATGGAGCCAGTGATCCGGTCCGCATAGAGAATCGCCCTGCCATGCAAGTTACGCGCGGCACGGCCGATGGTCTGGATGAGGGAACGCTCGGAGCGTAAAAAGCCCTCTTTGTCCGCATCAAGAATGGCCACCAGCGACACCTCTGGAATATCCAAACCCTCGCGCAGCAGGTTGATGCCCACCAGCACGTCGAACTTGCCCAGCCGCAGGTCGCGAATGATCTCGACGCGCTCCACCGTGTCGATATCTGAATGCAAATAGCGCACTTTAACGCCGTGATCGGTGAGATAGTCGGTGAGATCCTCGGACATGCGCTTGGTAAGTGTGGTCACTAGAACGCGCTCGCTAATCGCGGCGCGCTTGTTGATCTCAGACAGCAGGTCATCCACCTGCGTGCCCACCGGACGCACCTCGATTTCCGGGTCGATCAAACCGGTCGGACGCACCACCTGCTCGACTATCGCCCCGGAGTGTTCCAGCTCATAAGCGCTCGGCGTGGCGGAGACATAAATAGTCTGCGGCGCGATGCGCTCGAATTCCTCGAAGCGCAACGGACGATTATCCAGCGCCGACGGCATGCGAAAACCGTAATTCACCAGGTTTTCCTTGCGCGAGCGGTCGCCTTTGTACATGGCGCCCAGTTGCGGCAGGGTGACATGGCTTTCGTCGATCACCAGCAGCGCACCACTTGGCAGGTAATCAAACAGTGTCGGCGGCGGCTCGCCTGCCGGGCGACCCGACAGATAGCGCGAGTAGTTTTCGATGCCGGAACAATAGCCCAGCTCCATGATCATCTCGATATCAAAGCGCGTGCGCTGCTCAAGACGCTGTGCCTCGACCAGTTTGTTCTGGGCATACAGGTAGTCCAGCCTCTCGCGCAGCTCGTCCTTGATTCTCTCTATGGCGTCGAGCAAGGTCTGGCGCGGCGTTACATAGTGGCTCTTGGGGAAGATGGTCACGCGCGGCACGCGGCGCAGGATCTCACCGGTAAGCGGATCAAACCAGGCCAGGGACTCGACCTCATCATCGAACAGCTCAATGCGCAATGCCTCACGGTCGGACTCCGCCGGAAAGATGTCGATCACCTCGCCACGCACGCGGTAAGTGGCTCGGTGCAGCTCGATGTCGTTGCGCGTGTATTGCAGATCGGCGAGGCGGCGCAGCAGGTCGCGCTGATTGATCGTTTCACCGCGCACCACGTGCAGCACCATGCTCAGATAGGCCTGCGGATCACCCAGGCCGTAAATGGCGGACACCGTGGCGACAATGATGCAATCCCTGCGCTGCAGCAGCGCCTTGGTGGCAGACAGACGCATCTGCTCGATATGCTCGTTGATCGAGGAGTCTTTCTCTATATAGGTATCTGAGGCAGGGACATAGGCCTCGGGCTGGTAGTAATCGTAATAGGAAACGAAATACTCCACGGCGTTCCCCGGGAAGAAATCGCGCATCTCACCATAAAGCTGGGCCGCCAAGGTCTTGTTGGGGGCCAGAATCAAGGTGGGCCGCTGCACGGCCTGGATGACATTGGCGATGGTAAAGGTCTTGCCTGAGCCGGTCACGCCGAGTAGCGTCTGCTTCACCAGGCCAGCCTCCAGCCCCTCAACAAGCGCGTTGATCGCCGCAGGCTGGTCGCCCGCCGGCGTCATGGGCACATCAATATGAAAAGTTTTGCTCATGGGGATTTTGGTAATGCCGCTATTCAAGTATTATTAAGGGTTGAGATTCAGACTATTCAGGAACACTGGCTTGAACATTCAACTTTCCAATCGCGTCCAACGCATTAAACCCTCACCCACACTCGCCGTCACGGCACGCGCCGCGCAGCTCAAGGCTGCGGGACGCGACATCATTGGCCTGGGTGCGGGCGAACCGGATTTCGACACACCGGAGCACATCAAACAGGCCGCCATCCAGGCCATCCATAATGGCTTCACCAAATATACCGCCGTGGACGGCATCCCCGGCCTGAAGAAAGCCATTATAGCCAAGTTTGCACGCGACAACGGCCTTAACTATATGCCGAATCAGATCCTGGTGTCGTGCGGCGGTAAGCAGAGCTTCTATAATCTGGCGCAGGCGCTACTCAATCCTGGCGACGAGGTAATCATCCCCGCCCCCTATTGGGTGTCTTATCCCGATATGGTGCTGCTCGCCGATGGCCAGCCTGTCATCGTGTATGCGGGCATCGAGCAAGGCTTCAAGATCACTCCCGAACAACTGCGGGCAGCAATCACACCCAAAACCCGCCTGTTTGTCATCAATAGCCCCTCCAACCCCACCGGCGTTGCCTACACCCGCGCCGAACTGGAGGCTTTGGGCGCAGTGCTGCGCGATTATCCGCAGGTATTGATCGCCAATGACGACATGTATGAGCACATCCTGTGGAGCGAAGAGCCCTTCTGCAACATCCTTAACGCCTGCCCCGATCTTTATGAACGCACTATCATGCTGAACGGCGTATCCAAGGCCTATTCCATGACCGGCTGGCGCATCGGCTATGCCGCAGGCCCGACGCCGCTCATAGAAGCCATGACCAACATCCAGTCACAAAGCACCTCTAACCCCGCCTCCATCTCCCAGGTGGCCGCGCAAGCCGCCCTGGAGGGTGACCAGTCGTGTATCCAGACCATGCTTGTAGCCTTCAAGGAACGCCATGACTTCGTGGTTGCGGAGCTGAATACGATTAATGGGGTCAAATGCCTACCCTCGCAAGGGGCGTTTTACGCCTTCCCCTGCATGCAAGGTGTGATCGACTCTCTGGATGGGGTCACCACCGACGTGGAGCTGGCGGAGTATCTGCTCAATGAAACCGGCGTAGCCCTGGTGCCGGGATCGGCATTCGGCGCACCGGGCTACATGCGCCTGTCATTCGCCACCCATATGGACAATCTGCGGGAAGCGTTGCGGAGGATAAAGGGCTTCGTCAACACCTGAACGACCACCGGCTAAAGCCGGTGGTCTCTGGCGCCGGGGGCAGCGGACTGAAAGTCCGCGCCCGGCTTCAAAAGCATCTCTCGAAAACCTTGGGACAAACCCAAAGTGTTACAAAAGCACTTGAGCTATAGACAATAAGTCTTAAAGAAATTGGCTCCCCGGGACGGACTCGAACCGCCGACCCAGTGATTAACAGTCACTTGCTCTACCGACTGAGCTACCGGGGAAGATTTGCAACTAGAGGTTGCGTATAGTACTTATACCGCCTCTGCCGGTCAATAGAAACGCGGCATAAAATCAGGCCATTGCCGTAATTTACGCCTCTTGCTTGATAACCGGGAAAGTGTAAAATCAAAAAAATTAAAAAATACAACAAGTAAGACGTAAGCAAAAGGAGCACGGGGTAACACATGACGGATAAAAATATTGATGAGATCCAGCCCGGCGCCATACTTGCCGCAAGCGTAAGCTCCACAAGCGGCAGCTTGTTGCTGGAGGCCGGAGCCCAACTTTCGCGCAAACACCTGCTCATGCTCAAGGCGCACGGGATCGAGCAGGTTCGAATCCTGGATACGCCGGGGCAAACCAGCGAAAATTCACCCTCGCTCGCAGAGTCCCTTGACCAGCAACCCCACATGCTGGAATTATTCCGGCATAACAATGTCAATCACCCGTTCATCAAAACCCTTATCCGACTGTGCGAGCTGCGCGTAGGACACGCAGGCGCGGGGGCCTGCCGGCATGACAGTTAGCCCACACGAGATCGTTGCAGGCACACTCCGCCTGGTGTCACTGCCAGAGGTATTCCTGCGCGTTAATGAGATGATCGACAACCCGCACTATTCGGCTGCTGACATCGGGCGGGTAATCAGCCAGGATGCGGGATTAACGGCACGCTTGCTGAAAATAGTTAACAGTTCTTTTTATGGTTTCCCAGGCAAGATTGATACGGTGTCCCGGGCCATTACCATCGTTGGCATGCATGAATTGCGCGATTTGATTCTAGCGACATCGGTCGTCAAATTGTTTTCAGGTTTGCCGAATGATATCGTCACCATGGACAGTTTCTGGCGCCACAGCATTGGCTGCGCCCTAGTGGCGCGCGGACTGGCGGCGCGGCGTGGTGAATCCCATGCGGAAAGATTTTTCGTGGAAGGACTGCTGCATGATGTGGGCAGCTTGCTGATCTACCGCAAAATCCCTGAACTGGCGCGTGAGGCGCTGTTGCGGGCATCGCATGGCAGCGAGACGCTCTGCCAGGCGGAGCGAGCGGTGATGGGGTTTGACCATGCCACTGTGGGAGGAGAACTGCTGCGCGCATGGAAGTTGCCCGCGCATCTGGAAGAGGCGGTAGCCTTCCATCACACACCTTTGCTGGCACCACAATTCCCGCTGGACGCGGCGATAACCCATCTTGCCAACATTATTGCGAGTGCTGTGCAATTCGGCAGCAGCGGCAACCGTCATGTGGCGCCTTTTGAATCCGTGGCGTGGGATCTCGTCGGCCTTTCGGAGGATGTGGTCGAACCGGTGGTTATCGAGGCGGAGACGCGATTCAGTGAGGCGCTGCGCCTGGTCTATCCGGATGCGGCGTAGGAGGTCAGAATGATGACGGCCGCGTTCAATCCGGTACTCGCGCTGCTGTTGCGCTGGGCGATCATCACCCTTGCCTTATGGGTGGCAAGTTACCTGTTTTCAGGCATTTCCTTCGCGAGCGCTGGCGCGCTCTGGGTGTCCGCCCTGCTGCTTGGCTTCGCCAATGCCATTATCCGCCCCGTGCTGGTCATCCTGACCTTGCCATTATCGGTGCTCACCCTGGGGTTTTTCCTGCTGATCATCAATACGTCGATGTTGTTGCTGGTGGCATGGCTGGTGCCAGGCTTTACTATCGATGGGTTTTGGACCGGTTTTTTTGTTGCGTTGTTTATTTCCATTTTCGGCTTTTTTAGCAACCTGCTCATCGGCAAATAGCAGACCGTCAGTGTTTCAGAGAAACCCTCGCCCAGAAATGCAATAACAGTGCAGCAAGTGCCGCGAACAGGCCTGCGGCGGTGAATGCCACGCCTGCGCCCCAGAAATGCCAGATCCCGCCAAACAGCAGGCCTGCGGGAATAGCGGCCAAACCCAATGCCATGTTGTACCAGCCAAAGGCCGTGCCGCGTTCGTCGGCCCCCGCAAAGGCGCCAATCAACGCGCGCTCTCCTCCCTCGCTCAGACCTGCCAGAAAACCATAGGTAATCGCCGCCGCCCACAAGGTGGTAGTTTGCGACACCGCGCCTAACAACAAGAAGCCGACAGAGTAGGCCACCCAACCTATCAGCACCAGCCTTTCCAGCCCCAGGGCATCAGCCAATTTGCCGCCCCGCCACGAGGATACCGACTTGGCGCCATTCAGCGCAGCCCACAGCAGTAGCAACTCAACCACTCCCATGCCCAACTCATTGCCGCGCAACACGATGAATGTCTCGGAAGCACGGGCGAACGTAAAAATCACCAACACCATCAGATAACGCCGCATCGGCGCCGAAAGCAGCCGCCAGCTCAAAGGCGGGAGAGGCTCTCGTTGCGGAGGATCGATCTCCTTGGTCTTCTCTTTAATGCCAAAGGCAATCAGCAAGACCCCGGCAAACCCTGGAATGGCTGACCAGAGTATGACTTGGGACAATGACAGGGATGACAACGTCAGTACAGCGGCAGCGAGCAGGCTGCCACCCATACCTCCGGCATTGTCCAGCGCACGCTGAAAACCGTAGGCATAGCCCCTGATTTCCGGCGCCGCTGCATCCGACACAAGGGCGTCGCGGGGAGCCGTGCGAATGCCCTTCCCCACCCTGTCAATACTGCGCAGACCCGCCATCATCCACCAACTTCCAATCAGACCCAGCGCTGGCCGGGCGATGTTGGAAATCAGGTAGCCATAAAATGTCAGCCACTTGCGCCTTCCGCCCAGCACATCAGAGAATCTGCCCGACCAGAGCTTGAGAAGACTCGACACCGCATCGGCCATCCCTTCGATCAACCCCAGCGCAACAGGTCCCGCGCCGAGCACGGTTGCAAGCAGGATGGGAATCAGTGGTGTCACCATTTCCGAGGCCAGGTCATTAAAAAAACTGACCAGCCCGAGAATGACAACAGTGCGAGGAAGGGGCTTTTTCATGGTAGCAATAATCTCACCAATCAACACTTGCGCAAGGTAATGACTTAATGTAGCGTCATGAGGCTCATAACAAAACAAAAAACTCATGGATCGCTTCGACCGCATCTACGCCCTGCACAAAGAACTGCGTAACGCACGTTATCCTGTGCCGGGGCAGATTTTTCAACAGCGCCTCGAATGCTCCCGCGCCACGTTAAATCGCATCATCGAAGACATGCGAAATTTCATCGGCGCACCCATCGTCTATGATCGCAAAGCCAACGGCTATCATTACACACAAAGCGGCGAACATCCCTACGAACTCCCTGGCCTCTGGTTCAACGCCTCCGAACTTTATGCCCTGCTCGCCGTGCAGCAATTACTGAATCAAACCCAGCCCGGCTTATTGGAAACGCATCTTTCCCCATTACGCAAACGCATCGAAACCATCCTCGAAACCGAACACCTCGGCAGCGGCGAACTCCCCAGCCGCGTACGCATTCTATACAGCACCGCACGGCGCATCACAGGCGAATCTTTCCAAACTGTCGCCGGCGCCCTAATGCAACGCAAACGCCTGCATCTCTGTTACCTCGGGCGCGAAAAAAACCAACTCACCGAACGCGAAATCTCACCGCAACGGCTCGTCCACTACCGCGACAACTGGTACGTAGACGGCTGGTGCCACCAACGGCAAGCCCTGCGCAGCTTCTCCATCGACCGCATTCAAAACGCCCGCACACTAAACAACCCCGCTGAAGACATCAACGACACCCAACTCGACCTTCACTTCACCAGCGCTTATGGCATCTTCGCAGGCCAAGCCACCCACACCGCCATACTCCGTTTCACCCCCGAGCGCGCCCGCTGGGTAGCCGACGAGCAATGGCACCCCGCCCAGCAAGGGAGCTGGTTGAAAGACGGCAGCTATGAATTGCGCATACCCTACGGTGATTCTCGTGAATTGATCATGGATATCCTGAAATACGGGCCAGACGTGGAAGTGGTGGGGCCGGAGGGGTTACGGAAGGAGGTTGTTGAGCGGTTATGGGAGGCATTGAAGGGATATGGCCGCGACGTATAAATATTTTTCACGGGCCATTCAGAGGCTCAGCTTTTGAGCCTGTGCCTATGGTAAAAAGAACAACAAGACAAAGCTACAGCCTTAATTTGAGTGAGTTATGAAAAACCCCGGAAACCCATTTTTGGCTCATGTTCGGCCGGGTACGTCTGGCGAATGAATTGAGCACCCCATCTATGCTATCAACCAATGGACAATAGCGACGCGATGACCTACATTGCACATCAACGAAAGTCAGATGGAAAAGAGCAAAGTTTAGAGGCTCATCTACTTGAGGTTTCGATAATTGCAAAGTCACTGGCAGCCAAGATTGGCTTGCAGAATCAAGGCGAGCTGATTGGTCTGCTCCATGACTTGGGCAAGTACAGCGATGAGTTTCAGATTTATCTGAAATCGGCCGTGGGTTTGATCGACCAAGACGAAGATGATTATGTTGATGCGAAGAGCAAGAAAGGAAAGGTAGACCATTCCACAGCTGGTGCGCAGCTAATTTGGCAAGAATTTTCTAAGCACGGCGAGCTTGGAAAAGTCGTTGGTCAGATACTCGCCTTGTGCATCGCATCCCACCATTCAGGCTTGATTGATTGCCTGTCTTCGGACACTAAAAGCTTAGGGGCAGATAACTTCACCAGGAGAATTAGAAAATCAGATGATCGCACCCATCTTCGGGAAGCTATGGACAAAATGGACGATACAGTTAAGGCTCGCTTTCATGAATTAGTGAACAGTCCAGAAGAGATTATTAACGGCATCAAAGAATCCATTGGAAAAATTGTACGTGGAGAAAGCCGTGGCGATGAACGAATTATCCGATTCAAGGTTGGGCTGCTTGTTCGATATATGTTCAGTTGCCTGATTGATGCCGACCGTATCAACAGTGCTGACTTTGAAAAACCACACGCCGCAAAGGCTAGGAGACATGGACAATATGGCAATTGGACGCATTTGATAAATCGGCTTGATATGCGTCTATCAAGTTTTGTTGCCAAACATCCCATCGACGAACTGCGTCTCAGCATCTCTCAACATTGCCGGGACAAAGCAGAGAAGGGCAAAGGTATCTACACCTTGACGGTTCCAACGGGAGGCGGCAAGACTCTCGCCAGCCTGCGCTTTGCTCTGCATCACGCTAAAAAACACAAAATGGATAGGGTGATTTATGCCATTCCTTTTACCTCTATTATCGACCAGAATGCCGACGTGGTTCTGAAAATTCTTGAACCGGATGGAGTGAAAACCGGCAGCGTTGTGCTTGAGCATCATTCCAACCTTATGCCGGAAGAGGAAAATTGGATAACCAAGATATTGGTCGAAAATTGGGATGCACCAGTCATTTACACCACCAACGTACAGATGCTAGAAACGCTGTTCGGTGCGGGTACACGCGGAGCACGGCGGTTGCATCAATTAGCCAATGCCGTATTGGTATTTGATGAAATCCAGACACTACCCGTCAATTGCATTCACCTCTTCTGCAACGCTATCAATTATCTCGTTGAACATTGCGGCACGACAGTCGTGTTATGCACAGCCACACAACCACTCATGGATATGGTCGAGCAATCCAAAGGTGCGCTACGCATTCCACCGAGCAATGAAATCATGCCTGATGTGGGTGAGCTTTTCAGAAAGCTCAAACGGGTCGAAGTTCTCAATCGGAGAAAACCCGGAGGTTGGTCAGATAAGGAAGTTGCAACTCTTGCAATGGAAGAAGCCAGAAAAGCTAATAGCTGCCTAGTGATCGTCAACACCAAGAAATCGGCTCAAGCGATATTTCAGTTGTGCCGCGATGAGAAGACAGCCATGCCGATATATCACTTGAGTACGAGCATGTGTCCAGTTCACCGACGTGCAATTCTGGCGGAAATTCGGCAACGCCTTAAAGCCCAGGAGGCAATACTATGCGTCAGCACCCAATTGATTGAAGCGGGCGTGGATGTGGATTTTGGTGCGGTTATCCGCTCAGTTGCAGGACTGGACTCCATTGCGCAGGCAGCGGGTAGATGCAACCGGAATGGACTGCGTGATATTGGGCATGTCCATGTCGTCAACCTCAGCGAAGAGCGAGTGGATATGCTCGTGGACATCGCTTGTGGGCAGCGTGTTACAGAGCGGCTTCTCGACGAATTTGAAAAAGATCCCGCCCAATTTGACAACGACTTGCTTAGTCCGTCTGCTATAGCTTGCTACTTCAACTACTATTTTGCGGAGCGACGCGGCGAAATGGATTACCCGGTAAGCAGTAAAGTATTGGGACATGACGACACGTTGTTAAATCTGCTTGCTGGCAATGCCAATGCAGCAGAGGAATTTCACCGTTGTCATGGCACGCCTTTCAATCTGTATCTTCGTCAGTCATTCATGGCTGCTGCCAAGGCGTTCAACTCGATTGATGCGCCGACTCGGGGTGTTATCGTTCCCTACGGAAGTGCGGGAAAAAAATTGATTGGTGAGCTTTGCGGGGCATTCGAGGTTGAAAAGCAATTTAAACTCTTGCGCCGGGCGCAGCAATATACCGTCAACGTATTTCCTCACCAGTTGGAAAAGCTACAAAAGGAGAATGCCTTGCATGAAATACAAACGGGGGTGGATATTCTTTATCTATCAGATGCCCGCTACTACAACGAAGATTTTGGGCTGAGTTTAGAGCCCAAAGGAATAATGGAGGCTCTTTGTGTCTGTTCCAGCTAGAAGCAGCATTGAATTCAAGGTGTGGGGGCGATTTGCCCTGTTCACCGACCCGTTGACAAAAATCGGCGGCGAGAAGTGTTCATACCATATCCCGACTTACGAGGCTCTCAAGGGCGTTGCCAAGTCGATCTACTGGAAGCCCACCATTGTTTGGGTGATTGACGAAGTTCGGGTGATGAAGCGCATTCGCACTCAGACCAAAGGCACCAAGCCACGGGAGTATTGCGGTGGCAACACCTTGGCGATCTACACTTTTCTGTCGGATGTTGAATATCAGGTGAAAGCGCATTTTGAATGGAATATGCACCGGCCTGAACTAGTGGAAGACCGCAACGAATCCAAGCATCACATCGTCGCCAAGCGAATGCTGGAACGTGGCGGTCGCCAAGACATTTTTCTTGGCACCCGTGATTGCCAAGGCTATGTCGAAGCTTGCAAGTTTGGTTCTGGGGAAGGGGCTTACGATCATGATGGTGAACTTGCTTACGGACTCATGTTTCACGGGTTTGATTATCCCGATGAAACTGGTGACAACAATCTCCATACTCGCTTTTGGCAACCCACGATGGTGAATGGGGTGATTCGATTTACTCGCCCCGAGGACTGCAAACTTCGTAAGTTCGTCAGGGAAATGACCATGAAGAAATTTGAGCGTGGGCAGAATCTTCTTGATGTAGAAAATGAGGAGCCTTTGTCGTTAGAGGAGTTGACATGAGCTGGATTCAGAAACTCTATGAGACTTATGAGCAGTGTGCTGGTCAAGCTGACTTGTCGAATACCGGGACTTCGCTGGAACCAATATGCCATACCTCCCAACAAGCGCACATCGAGGTGAGTATTGACGGAAAAGGTGGTTTCTTACGTGCCAATGTAATTCCAAAAGGGCAAGGCGTGACGCTTGTGCCATGCACAGAAGCATCTGTTGGTCGGGCTGGAAGCAAGCCCATCAATCACCCACTATGCGACAAGCTGCAATACCTCGCGGGTGACTTTCTCAAATTTGGCGGTGTGGTAACATCAGGGTTTGCAGGCGAGCCAACAGAACCTCATAAGATTTACCTATCTCTTTTGTCCGACTGGGCGAATTCATCTTTCACGCATCCTAAAATAATCGCGATTCAAACTTATGTGCAGAACGGGAATTTAGTTGGCGATCTTGTGCGAGAAAAAATCTTGCCCATCAATGAGGATGGACAGTTGCTGGCGGAGTGGATAGGCGACAAAAAAGAAGCGCCCGCGATTTTCGGCATCATGCCTAACGGCAATTCCCCCGATGGTGCAGTCATTCGTTGGCGAGTGGAAATCCCTGGTGAACCTTTGCCGGAAACTTGGAAAGATCAGGGTTTGATGGATGCTTGGATTGGCTTCTACAGCAGCCAAAAAGATAGCAAAGGGCTTTGTTTGGTCACAGGTGATATTCTGAATTTGGCAGAGCAACATCCCGCCAAACTCAGACATGGCGCGGATAAAGCAAAATTCATTTCATCCAATGACACCAGCGGCTTTACGTTTCGCGGGAGATTTATTGATGCTGACCAAGCATGTGGGGTGGGCTTCGAGGTCACACAAAAAGCACATAACGCTTTGCGTTGGCTGATTGCGCGACAGGCATATCGAAATGGCGATCAAGCTATTGTTGCGTGGGCTGTGTCCGGCAAAAGGATACCCGCCCCGACGGACAATTCTTTTGAGCTATTTGGTGTTGCAACAGATGAGTCAGAAACCGAACAAGTGCCTGAGCATGTGCCTCAAGGTGATGCAGGGCAAGCCTTTGGTAAGCGACTTGCAAAGCTCCTTGCCGGGTATCGGGCAGAACTCGGCTCCACCAATGAGATTGTGGTGATGGGCCTGGATTCGGCCACCCCCGGTCGCATGGCGATGACCTACTATCGGGAACCTGGTTGCGCTGAATTTCTTGAGAGAATTGAAGCATGGCATAAAGATCATGCCTGGTATCAAAACTATGGCCAGGACTTCGGCAAGGAAGTGAAGTTCATCGGTGCACCCGCGCCTAAGGATATTGCAGAAGCTGCCTTCGGTCGCAGATTGAACGAGAAGCTACGCAATGCAACAGTGGAGCGTTTACTGCCCTGTATTATTGATGGGCAATTAGTTCCTCGTGATTTGGTTGAATCAGTAACCCGAAGGGCTTGCAACAGATTAGGGATGGAAAGAAAAAAGCGCAACGGCAAGATGTATGAGGATGAGTGGGAAAAAGTGTTGGGCATTGCCTGTGCTTTATCTAGGGGTTATCACAAAAAAAGGGGTTACCAAATGGCATTAGAACTGAATCGAACCACACGCGATTATTTGTATGGCCGACTTTTAGCGATTGCGGAAAACATCGAGAAATTTGCGCTGGATATGACAAAAGAGTCACGCGATACATCGGCTGCAAAACTCATGCAACGTTTCGCCGACCACCCGAACCCGACATGGCGAAATATTGAGCTTTCATTGGCGCCTTACAAGTCGCGCCTCCGTTCAAGAGCGCCGGGATTTTTATATACAAGGGAAAGGCAGCTTGATGAAGTCATTTGTTTGTTTCAGGGCGACGACTTCATTGATGAAAGAAAGCTATCCGGGGAGTTTTTACTGGGCTACCACTGCCAGCGACAAAAACTCCGAGAAAAACCTGAAACGGAACAAGACGAGAATACTGAAGCCACCTCTACCGAAACCATTTAAGGAAAACATCATGAGCACATTACAAAACAAAATCGACTTTGCCGTTGTCCTTCGCGTCACGCACGCCAACCCCAACGGCGATCCGCTTAACGGCAATCGCCCACGCGCGGACTATGACGGGCATGGTGAAATTACTGACGTTTGCATTAAACGTAAGCTCAGAGATCGACTGCTGGAGAGCGGTCAAAGTATTTTTGTACAGTCTGATGATCGAAAAAAAGACGATTTCAAGAGCCTCAAAGCAAGAGCAGATGCAGCGCTTGGCAAAAAACTTGGCTCAAGCGAAACAGCGAAGCTGGCTTGCGAACAATGGTTTGACGTTCGTGCATTTGGTCAACTTTTTGCGTTCAAAGCTGACAAGAAGGGCAAAAAAGAAGCGGACAGCGAAGGAGATAGCGGCGTGTCCATTGGCATTCGTGGCCCCGTCACTGTTCAGTCTGCATTCAGCGTAGAGCCAGTCGATGTCAGCAGCACACAGATCACCAAAAGTGTTAGCGGCGAGGGAGACGGCAGCAAGCGCGGCTCCGACACAATGGGCATGAAACACCGCGTGGATAAGGGAGTTTACGTTTTCTTCGGTAGTATGAATCCACAGTTGGCCGAACGAACAGGGTTCAGCGACGCCGACGCTGGAGCGATCAAGCAGTTGCTTCCGAAGATATTCGAAAACGATGAGTCATCCGCCAGACCGGCAGGAAGTATGGAAGTGCTAAAAGTGCTCTGGTGGCAGCATAACAGTAAATCAGGGCAGTATTCCTCCGCCAAGGTTCACCGTACGCTAACAGTGCAGCCTGATGGTAATATCAAGCTTGATCCGCTCAATGGATTGACCCCAGAAATCCTTGATGGATTTTAACGAAGGAATATTGTGCTGGCGGGTGGTAAAAATATGGAAATCGGCGCGCAGTCCACCCCTCACACCAAGATGACCACGCGCAGGCTTTATGTGTTCAAGTATGCTTCTAAACTCGGCCATGCGCTGGCACATAAGGGAATAACGCTCGAACGCAAAATAGGCTAAAGTGTAGATATAAACGAGGAGTGAATAGTGATGAACGAAATCCTGTTTTTAGTTGAGAACGCCCCAGAGGGGGGGTATACCGCGCGTGCTTTAGGCGAATCCATCTTTACAGAAGCCGATGATATCGAAACCCTTCACGCGCGCGTGCGGGATGCTGTGCGTTGTCATTTCGAAGAAGGAAAAGAGCCGCGCATGATCCGCCTCCACTTTACACGAGAAGAGGTTATCGCCGTATGAGATTGCCGCGCGGCCTCACGAGTGCGGAACTGATCATGAAAATGGAGAAACTCGGTTACAGAGTGTCGCGCCAGAGCGGTAGTCATGTCCGCCTCACATGCGATTCTCCGGTGCAGCACCACGTAACAATACCTAACCATGTTCCTTTGCGCATCGGCACCTTATCGGCGATTCTTGCCGATGTGGCTGCACACCATCATGTGTCGCGCGAGGAACTGTTGCAACGGTTATTTGGATGATTGGCATGGACGGCCAGGGAATTGAACCCATTATGCTCTCGGCCCTCCAGCACTATAGCTATTGTCCGCGTCAGTATGCGCTGATTCACATAGAGCAGGCATTCGCTGAAAATGTGCATACCATGCGCGGTAATGCCGTACATGAACGGGTGGATGATCCTGGGTTTTCGGAAAACGGTGGTGCGCGTACTGAACGCGCCCTGCCGCTTTATTGTGATCGCCTGGGCTTGGTCGGCAAAGCCGATATTGTGGAGTTTTTACCCGATGGCACGCCTTATCCCGTGGAGTATAAACACGGGCCAAAGCGGCAGAAACATCATGACGATCTGCAACTTGCTGCCCAAGCACTCTGCCTGGAGGAGATGACCGGCAAAGCGATTCATCGTGGCGCGATTTATCATCACAGCTCACGCCGCCGCCGTGAAGTTGAAATCACCGATACCCTGCGTTATCAAGTTGAGGAAACCGTAGCGGCTATTCGTACCTTATTCGCATCCGGCAAACTCCCCCCGCCCGTTAATGATGCCCGCTGCAAGGAGTGCTCGCTGAAAGAAACTTGCCAACCAGAAGCTGTGGCCGCCACCAGTAAAATACATGACCTGAGAAGTGGGCTGTTTGAGCCTGATGAAGTGTGACACATGACATTACCGAACTCTCAATAGGAGCTCTATGCAACAAATCCTCAATACACGCTATGTCATTCGGTGGATAATCCACCGAAAGGTGTACGATTGCACAAAAGGCACGAATAATAAGGAGGAACGACATGACCAAAATCCATTCCAGTAACGAAGAAACTCTGCTACGGCAAATGGTGGAAACCATCGTCCGCGAGGTTGCCCCGGAAGCCATCATCCTCTTCGGCTCGCGCGCGCGGGGCGATGCAAGGCCTGACTCCGACGTTGACTTGCTCGTGGTGGAAAAAGAACCGTTTTCGCCCCAGCGCAGCCGTCGCAAGGAAGCGGCACGCTTGTACATGGCGTTAAGGGGGCTGGCGATTTCCAAGGATATTCTCCTGTACAGCCGGGATGAATTCGACCACTGGAAAAATTCCTTGAACCATGTCGTTGGAAGGGCTCATCGTGAAGGGAGGGTGCTTCATGGCCGACCTTGAACATGCCCGCTCCATGTTGCGCATGGCGCATAAGGACTTCAACGCACTCGTCGGAATGCGGGAAAATCCGTTATTTGCCGATGAAATTTTTGGCTTTCACGTCCAGCAAGCAGTGGAAAAGGCGCTGAAGGCATGGCTCTGTACTCGAGACGCCATCTATCCAATGACGCACGATCTGACACGACTGTTTACCCTATTGGAGAACCAGGGGGCGGAGGTTGAAAAATTTTGGCCACTGGTTCAGTACACCATGTTCGCGGTTCAGGCGCGCTATGAAGAAGGTGTCACCGAGCTGGATGAGCCTATTAACCGCGCCGAGGAGGTCGAGAACGTGCGTGTATTGCTGGCCCATGTCGAACAGATGATCGCCGTATAGGGAAAGACCCGTGGTTGACGTTGAACCCATTCCCATATCTGCGCTTAACCAACACACCTCCTGTCCGCGCCGTTGTGGGCTAATTTATCTGAAAGGAGATTTTACCGTTGCGGCCATACGTACCTTGATTCAAATCCTGAAAACTTCCGCCACCAGGAAAATACATAACCTGAGAAGTGGGCTGTTTGAGCCTGATGAAGTGTGACACATGACATTGCCAAACTCTCAATAGGAGCTCTATGCAACAAATCCTCAATACGCTTTACGTTATGACACCAAACGCCTACCTGCATCTGGAGAACGATACCATTCGTATCGACGTGGAGCGCGAAAAGAAAATGCAGGCGCCGTTGCATCATATCGGAGCGGTGGTGTGCTTTGGTGACGTCATGTTGTCTCCCGCGATCATGCACCGCTGTGCGGATGAGGGTATCAGTATTGTCTTACTGGATCGCAACGGGCGCTTTAAGGCGCGACTGGAAGGGGCCGTGAGCGGGAATATCCTGCTGCGTCAGGCCCAGCATCGCGCCTCCGAAAACTCAGGGTTTGCTGTTGATGTGTCGCGCGCCGTGATTGCCGGAAAAATAAAAAATGCCCGGCAGGTGCTAATGCGGGGCGCGCGCGAAGCGGGTAACGTTGCAGACCAGCAGCAATTGAGCCGTGCTGCTGATTCTCTTGCAGGGTCCTTACGAAACCTTGCCATCTCGGGTGATTTGGACGTGGTGCGCGGCATCGAGGGCGATTCAGCGAAGGTGTATTTTTCTTCCCTGCATTGCCTCCTGCGCACGGATGCGCGGGAAGCTTTTACCATGAATGGCCGCTCACGTCGGCCACCCCGGGATCGGTTTAATGCGTTGCTGTCGTTTCTTTACTCAATGACAATGAACGATTGCCGTTCAGCCCTGGAGTCTGTCGGCCTTGATCCTCAGCTGGGGTTTCTGCATGCCGTAAGGCCGGGCAGGGCGGCGCTAGCCCTCGACTTGATGGAAGAGTTTCGTGCCATTTTGGCGGATCGCCTTGCACTTACGCTCATCAATCGCGCCCAAATCAGCGCCAAAGATTTTCTGGAGCGAGAAGGAGGCGCGGTTTATCTCGGTGATGACGCTCGAAAAACCGTTGTTATAGCCTATCAAGAACGTAAACAAGAACAAATTGCTCACCCCCTCCTGGAAACAAAAGTTCCTATCGGCCTGTTGCCCCAACTCCAGGCGCGGTTCATGGCAAGAACTATCCGTGGTGAGATGGAAGGCTATGTACCTTTTCTGACGAGGTAAATCATGCTAATTATCGTCACCTATGACGTATCCACCGAAACCGCTGCGGGCAGGAAGAGATTACGGCGGGTAGCCAAAGTGTGCGAAAGTACCGGTCAGCGCGTGCAGAAATCGGTGTTTGAGTGCCGCGTAAATCTTATGCAATACGAGGATCTTGTGCGCAGGCTTTTGGCTGAGATTGATGAAAAGGAAGACAATCTGCGACTGTATCGGTTAACTGAGCCGACTGAGTTACACGTAAAAGAGTATGGAAATTTCCAGGCCATCGATTTTGAAGCACCGCTGATTATCTGAAATGCGCGAACCTATAGTGATGCTCAAATCCCGGGGATGTTCGCGCTCAATCTAACACTATGTGAAATATGATGAAATTGCTCCGGCACTTGAACCACTCTCCATCAGCAACGCTGAAATATCATAGGTTCGCGCTTTCTGAGCGATTTTTTTCGGTGTATCATCATCTTGCAGTTGTACTACAGCACCCGGCCTTCGCGCCGGGTGAGGATTGAAACCCTACGCGGCTTGATCGTCATTGATGCGGAAAATACAGCACCCGGCCTTCGCGCCGGGTGAGGATTGAAACACCTTTAACTGGTCAATCATGTAGTGTTGAGATGCACAGCACCCGGCCTTCGCGCCGGGTGAGGATTGAAACAGTCGTTTCAAGCACAATCCATTTATTACCTATTACAGCACCCGGCCTTCGCGCCGGGTGAGGATTGAAACATATGTTGAATGTTCTTTGAGCTGGCAATCATTTACAGCACCCGGCCTTCGCGCCGGGTGAGGATTGAAACATTTTGTTGACTAAAATAAACAGGAACAATCATGAAACAGCACCCGGCCTTCGCGCCGGGTGAGGATTGAAACCGAACCCGTTGATAAAGCAATCCGTGATTATGCCTACAGCACCCGGCCTTCGCGCCGGGTGAGGATTGAAACAGCCGCATGAAAATGTGTTCCGGCGGTCAGTGATACAGCACCCGGCCTTCGCGCCGGGTGAGGATTGAAACAAATCATGGATTACTCGCCAATATAACAAGCACGACAGCACCCGGCCTTCGCGCCGGGTGAGGATTGAAACGCATCGGCCGTTAAATTAAAGGTGTTGAAAAATGACAGCACCCGGCCTTCGCGCCGGGTGAGGATTGAAACACGCATTAGAATCTGTCAAAAGTCTATTGACACAACAGCACCCGGCCTTCGCGCCGGGTGAGGATTGAAACTTTTCAAAGAAAATCCGATTGCGCTTTCATACGCACAGCACCCGGCCTTCGCGCCGGGTGAGGATTGAAACTTGTGCAACATAACTGCCTACCATCAATAATCCCTACAGCACCCGGCCTTCGCGCCGGGTGAGGATTGAAACAACCCTTGTGAGGCGCTCGGTAATCTTGACGTAAACAGCACCCGGCCTTCGCGCCGGGTGAGGATTGAAACGATAATCAGCGGGAGCAAAATTCGGATCGGAATCACAGCACCCGGCCTTCGCGCCGGGTGAGGATTGAAACCGCACGATAATGGAGATACCCCGGCGGACATTTATACAGCACCCGGCCTTCGCGCCGGGTGAGGATTGAAACATTAGCAAAACAATGACAAGCGCACCGGCGCCAATCACAGCACCCGGCCTTCGCGCCGGGTGAGGATTGAAACTCTTATTGCTTTGCGTTTTAAAGTCATTTTATAAGACAGCACCCGGCCTTCGCGCCGGGTGAGGATTGAAACAACCGGGTAGCCTTTAACCAGTAGGGGTTGACTTACAGCACCCGGCCTTCGCGCCGGGTGAGGATTGAAACCAGTCCACCGCCCAGCCCACTCAAGCCCGATAGATACAGCACCCGGCCTTCGCGCCGGGTGAGGATTGAAACTTTAACCACGTATCGGCTATTTGATAGTGCGTGCACAGCACCCGGCCTTCGCGCCGGGTGAGGATTGAAACAAAGTACCATGCAAAGACTTGCCGCCCTTTAGCGAACAGCACCCGGCCTTCGCGCCGGGTGAGGATTGAAACGGTAATCGTGATTTATATGTTTGGATACTGACAAACAGCACCCGGCCTTCGCGCCGGGTGAGGATTGAAACGGCGGTATCGAACTGCTGTAGTTGGCGCAGGGGTACAGCACCCGGCCTTCGCGCCGGGTGAGGATTGAAACTGGTGGCCGGACTGAGCACGTATAAGGGGTGGGGTACAGCACCCGGCCTTCGCGCCGGGTGAGGATTGAAACCCGATAGGTGGCGTCCAGTGGGGCGCGTGCCTCCTACAGCACCCGGCCTTCGCGCCGGGTGAGGATTGAAACACTAGCATCACATTAACCAAAGGAGATACGAAAATACAGCACCCGGCCTTCGCGCCGGGTGAGGATTGAAACCGCGCCGCAGCACGTGTGATGCGCCGCTTGCATCCCGACAGCACCCGGCCTTCGCGCCGGGTGAGGATTGAAACACATTGAGGATCGTTAATCATGACTACCCCAGTTAACAGCACCCGGCCTTCGCGCCGGGTGAGGATTGAAACAAGGACCATGTGACCAACGCCCGCCTACAGTTCGAGACAGCACCCGGCCTTCGCGCCGGGTGAGGATTGAAACCGTCAGCGCTTTGGTGACTCCGTAGTTGTGACGGACAGCACCCGGCCTTCGCGCCGGGTGAGGATTGAAACCGTTCACCGGAGGTGGATATAAGTTAATCATCGAGACAGCACCCGGCCTTCGCGCCGGGTGAGGATTGAAACAGTTGCCCAGGCTGATAATACCGTAATAGCATCCACAGCACCCGGCCTTCGCGCCGGGTGAGGATTGAAACACCGAAAAACGGAGCATAACCCACTACAACAAAGCACAGCACCCGGCCTTCGCGCCGGGTGAGGATTGAAACTGATAGGCGGTCCACAGTGGATCACGCGCTGCCTCACAGCACCCGGCCTTCGCGCCGGGTGAGGATTGAAACTGATTCGGCCATCATCTCCGCCTATTGTGTGGCAAACAGCACCCGGCCTTCGCGCCGGGTGAGGATTGAAACAGTTATTCGGGCCGTCGTCCCAGCAAGCCCTAGCATACAGCACCCGGCCTTCGCGCCGGGTGAGGATTGAAACGCTTTAAATTTGATCCCACGCTTGGGCGTTTCGGACAGCACCCGGCCTTCGCGCCGGGTGAGGATTGAAACTTGCGCCCACATAGGTGGAGCATAATCCGCTCATACAGCACCCGGCCTTCGCGCCGGGTGAGGATTGAAACCAGATCCCCGCCGCAGTGTTTGCAGAGCCCGTGTGACAGCACCCGGCCTTCGCGCCGGGTGAGGATTGAAACATATGAGCGCATCATCCCTCCCCTCGCAGACTCCGCACAGCACCCGGCCTTCGCGCCGGGTGAGGATTGAAACATTTTTTCAATCCTGGCAATCCAAAAATCTGACTACAGCACCCGGCCTTCGCGCCGGGTGAGGATTGAAACATTTCGTCTGTCAAGAGTGCCCGCGAAAATTTATACAGCACCCGGCCTTCGCGCCGGGTGAGGATTGAAACAGTAAATCGAAGCTGGTTCAAGACCTGTTGGAACACAGCACCCGGCCTTCGCGCCGGGTGAGGATTGAAACTAGTGACTGGTTGTAGTTAGTGACTGGATATGGTACAGCACCCGGCCTTCGCGCCGGGTGAGGATTGAAACATCTATGCGGGCGTCGCGCTATTTTTTGTCTCGCACAGCACCCGGCCTTCGCGCCGGGTGAGGATTGAAACGCGCTGCTGTTGGGCAAGTTGGCTTTTGTGGGTGGCACAGCACCCGGCCTTCGCGCCGGGTGAGGATTGAAACGATATTTGCACCCAAGAGCGTCCTCATTTCCCCATACAGCACCCGGCCTTCGCGCCGGGTGAGGATTGAAACAGGATTGAGCGGCCTGCTGCTTGAGCCTGCTCTTACAGCACCCGGCCTTCGCGCCGGGTGAGGATTGAAACTTCGAACCTGTTGACAACCACGCGACACTCTGGCACAGCACCCGGCCTTCGCGCCGGGTGAGGATTGAAACACTTTATAAACAGCTATCTTGACGGAAATGTGCGACAGCACCCGGCCTTCGCGCCGGGTGAGGATTGAAACCAGAATCTGACTCCTGTTGCAAACGAAAACTGGCACAGCACCCGGCCTTCGCGCCGGGTGAGGATTGAAACCAGTCCCACGCGAGCCGCATTAGCGGCAACATCAAACAGCACCCGGCCTTCGCGCCGGGTGAGGATTGAAACATACCTCGTCTGCGCTGGCGTCGGCCCCCAAATCACAGCACCCGGCCTTCGCGCCGGGTGAGGATTGAAACCATAATCGCTCCCTCGTCCCACTAAGCGTGACTGCACAGCACCCGGCCTTCGCGCCGGGTGAGGATTGAAACATTTTACTTCTCCTTTGTTGCCGGTTGTGCTTTGACAGCACCCGGCCTTCGCGCCGGGTGAGGATTGAAACCGACAAAAATATGGCGAACTCGATATCGTTGAAAACAGCACCCGGCCTTCGCGCCGGGTGAGGATTGAAACGAGCTGATCGGCGGGACGCCTACGATCAAGGGCTGACAGCACCCGGCCTTCGCGCCGGGTGAGGATTGAAACGCGTTCTGCCCGGCTGTGCTTGCGGACAAACGCAACAGCACCCGGCCTTCGCGCCGGGTGAGGATTGAAACCCTATTACATTTGCGGTGGCCGGACAGGTGGAAAACAGCACCCGGCCTTCGCGCCGGGTGAGGATTGAAACACACGGACACCGGCGAGTATTGGTTTACTCCATACACAGCACCCGGCCTTCGCGCCGGGTGAGGATTGAAACTGTTGCAGGGTAGACCTCTCCATCCTCAATGAGAACAGCACCCGGCCTTCGCGCCGGGTGAGGATTGAAACAAGGGCAAAATCAACGTGGGTGAACGATGCAGACTACAGCACCCGGCCTTCGCGCCGGGTGAGGATTGAAACTTTTCCGTGGCTTTCATTTTACTCTCCAATCCCTACAGCACCCGGCCTTCGCGCCGGGTGAGGATTGAAACTGTTTTTTCGATAGCTGGCGATGTTAGAGGTCATAACAGCACCCGGCCTTCGCGCCGGGTGAGGATTGAAACAGCAGTGATGACTCCGATAACAGCAGCACCACGAACAGCACCCGGCCTTCGCGCCGGGTGAGGATTGAAACGCTCCCGGTATCATACGCCGTGCCAGTGCGCGCCGGACAGCACCCGGCCTTCGCGCCGGGTGAGGATTGAAACGGGCCAATGCGAAAGACGTAGACGAGGCAAACGCAGACAGCACCCGGCCTTCGCGCCGGGTGAGTTGTGTATTGACTGTATTGGTAGCGACGGAACAAGGACGTCAGATAAGCCGAACGACTTACGGGCCGAAGGTCTGCAAACGCAGGCGCAACAGACATTCAACAAGCAAACCTGACTGGTCGCTCAGGGTCGTGAATGGACTGTCGGAGCGTTTTAACACTGGCGCAGGGCGTCTCGCGCCGCTATTATGAACTGATGAGTCCCACAACTTCACCGCAGGGTTGGCCGGGCGCCACCAGCCGCTGGCTGCACACGGGGGCGCTGCTGCTGGCCCTCGTGCTATCGCCGTCGAGCTATCGGCGCGAGTACCGGGCGGGCTTGGCGCGCCATGTTTATCTTGGTACGGCGCCGCTGCTTCCTTGCTTCACGGTGCTGCTCGCGGTGGTCAGTCTCGTGATGATCCGAATTGTGGTGGTCACGGCCACGAGTTACGGCCTGTCGCAGTACGCGCTGGAGATGGTGGTACGCGTGCTGGTGTTGGAGCTCATTCCGCTGACGGCCGCCCTGTTCGTCGCGGTACGCTGCACCGTGCCGGGCGGGGTCGAGTTGAGCGTGCTGCAGAGGCGGGGCGAATTCGATGCCCAGCGCCAGCGTGGCATCGACCCGCTCGTGACTGAAGTGGTGCCGCGGATTTTGGCAGGCATGTTTGCGGTGGTGACGTTGGCCACCGTAAGCTGCGTGATTTCGCTGGTATTGGCGTATCTGGTTGTGCATGGATTAACGCTCTCAGCGTTTGCCACATACACGCGCAAGGTCGGTCACGTGTTTACCCCTGCCGTGTCGCTCATCTTTGTCCTGAAAACGGCAGCCTTCAGTCTGGCTGTGTCGCTCATCCCGGCGGTTTCAAGCCTATTTGACCCGCCGCCGCACAAGGCGCAGTCTCTGCCCGAGATGCAGAGTCTGATACGTATGTTTCTACTGATCCTGCTGATCGAGGTTGTCTCGCTCGTGGGTAACTACTACTGACCATCATGACCATGGAAAACGCACACGAGGCTCTCTCAAAAACCCCACGGCTTGAGTTCAAGGCGACGCTGCTGATGCTGCTGGTGGGTTTGTTGATTAGCGCGTCGGTAGCGTACTTGCTCTACGCGCGCGGCGTGTTCGAGCGCACGCAGCAAGTGGTGTTGCTCGCCGATGATTCAGAAGGCGTGGCGGTCGGCATGGATATGACGTTTTCCGGCTTCCCGCTCGGCCGAGTGAGCCGCATCGAGCTTTCGCCCGAGGGCAGCGCCCGCATCGTGATAGATGTGCCGAAAAAGGACGCGCACTGGCTACGCCAGTCGAGCATCTTCATCATGGAACGCGGCCTGTTGGGCGGCACGCGGATCCGGGCCTACAGCGGCGTGTTGACGGACCCCCCACTGCCCGAGGGGGCTGAGCGCAAAGTACTCGTCGGCGACCCCACGGCCGATATTCAGCGTCTGCTGAACGAGGCGCGCAACCTGCTGGCCAACCTGCAAGCAATGACGGCGGGCAATTCGCCGCTCAACCTCAGCCTGGCCAATGCGAAGATCATGACCGACAAGCTCAAGGGTCCGCAGGGGGCACTCGGTGCGCTCATGGGGAACGAGGCCGACGCCCGCAAGGTGGTCACCCTGCTGGACCGCACCAACGCGCTACTGGCGCGGGTGGATGCGCTGGCGGCAAAGGCCGATTCGCAGGTGTTTGGCGACCAAGGCGTGATGCCTGAGACCCGTGCCACTGTGGCGCAGCTCAACGCCTTGCTAACCGACGCCCGCGCCAACCTGAAGAAGGTAG
This sequence comes from Gammaproteobacteria bacterium, assembly GCA_040183005.1. Classification (NCBI taxonomy): domain Bacteria; kingdom Pseudomonadati; phylum Pseudomonadota; class Gammaproteobacteria; species Gammaproteobacteria bacterium. The sequence continues at coordinate 64,683 of JAMPIW010000007.1, read as the reverse complement.
ATGCAGTGCTGATGGATGCCCAGGCGATCGCGACCAACATCCGCGAGAACACGACCGATCTGGGGGCGCTGCGCGCTGAGGTGGAGAGCAGCCTGCGCAAGGTGGAGCACTTGGTCAACGAGATCAACCGCAAGTGGCCTTTTGCGCGGGATACGGAGATCAAGCTGCCATGACGATCGCAACGTGTTATCTCAAGGTGCTTGCCGCGGCCGGGCTTGCCGCGCTGGTGGGCGCTTGCGCCAGCCACCCCCCGCCGCCGGATTGGCAGATGAACGCCAAAGGTGCCTCGGAAAGCGCCATAACAGCCTACCTTACAGGCGACACCCACGTGGAGGTTCTGGAGTTCGATCGCATGCGCCGGGCAATCGCGCGCACCGGTGATATCAACCTGATGGCGCGTGCCGAGTTGCTGCGCTGCGCCACGCGCGTCGCCAGTCTGGTGTTGGAAGACTGCGCCGCGTTCGAAGCACTACGCTCTGACGCCGCCACGCCCGAGCGTGCGTATGCCGACTACCTCGCGGGTCGGCTGCGGCCGCAGGACGTGGTTCTGCTGCCACCGCAGCACCGGGCTGCTGCCGCGCACCTGTTGGAGGGCGGGACGATGACTAGCGGCGATACGGCCACGCTTTCGGCGATCGCCGACCCGCTGGCGCGCCTGGTGGCGGCCAGCGTGTGGTTTCGGGCTGGGCAGGCGCATCCGGCTGTGATGGCGCTGGCCGTGGAGACGGCATCGAGCCAGGGCTGGAACCGGCCGCTGCTGGCCTGGCTGCAGGTGCAGGCGCGTCACGCCGAGCTCGGCGGCGACGCTGCCGAGGCGCAACGCCTGCGCCGGCGGGTCGAGCTGGTGCTGAGGGCTGGCGGCGCCCCGGATGGCATCAAGCCCTTGAGGTGAAAGGGCTCCGACCCTCATGGCGTTCGGTTAAGCAATCGCTGAGCATAAATGAGGTCACGCGCGACTTGACGTGTCACGGTTAACAGCGGAAGGTTCTTGGGTCGTCGCTTCTTTGCGCGAGGCTCGATTCGGTCAGGCCGGTATAGCTATCGCAGCGTGTCAATCACCATCCAAAATCAAACATATACTGGAAAAGCACGACATCCCTTACAATCTCATCCATATCGACCAGCCTGAGGTAATGATTTTTGTTGGGTCCGGAGCTTGCGCTCCTTGACTCGACCTTGTAAGCGCGCGGATTTGGGCTAATGGACAATCTGGGGTAAAAGCCTATCAGCCCATCACTCCATATCCAACACCGGACTGGACGCTTTTTTCGGGACGGGCAAAGTGATGAAGCCATGCTCATTTTTACCGTGGCATGCCATGCACTCGGTGCGCAGATCTTCAAACGCTGCGGCGAATTTTTCCCAGTTGCGGGTTTTTATAGCATTTGGCATTCGCGGATACATGCTGCCAAGAAATTCATTCGCCGTCTTGCCCAACTCCGGGCGCACGATTTTCAGTTTATCGAGCAACTCCTCCATCTCCTCCGCCTGGTATGCGGCGAATTCCCATTGTCCTTGCTTGGCCGCCCAATAGAGATTCTTGTAGCGCTCACCCATCTCGATCATGACATTGCCTGTGGCAGGCATGACCTCCACGAGGTTTGCGATTTTTTTGTCAGCCGATCCCGTCTTGCGCCAATCCTGGGAGGCACCAGCAGGCGCCATGCCCGCGAACAGACTGACTATAAGGGTTGCGCAGATGCATCTGACCTTCATAACTCCTCCTGTGCATATCACAATAAACAAAAAAAGGGGCGCCGGGAGAGGGAGGCGCCCCTTGTCAGTCACTGCCTTCCGTGGCAGTACAGCTCCATCTGCGCAAAACTAAAAAGTGTATTTAAACCCTGCCTGTACCAACTGGGGGCTACCGGGCAGAATACCGCGCGTGCGGTCGACGATGTAGGTCTTGTCGGTGAGATTCTTAACTGTCAGAAACACCGTGGTGTTGATCGGCTTGACCAGATAATTCACCGCCGCGTTCCAGATGGTGTACCCGGAGATCTGTCCACGCTGTCCGTTGGCGATGGGCGCGACAGTATTCAAATCATCGCTGAACTGCTCGCCAACATGCACCGCCTCGACACGCGCATCGAATCCCGACGCATGGGCATAGCCGAGCGTCGTGGTCAGCAGGTTTTCCGGCGCGTAGGGCAGACGGTTGCCGCTGACATTTACACCTGACGTGATGTTGCTGGTGCGCGTGCCAGTGAACTTGGCGGTGGGCAAATAAGTATAGGCCGCTTGCAGATAGACGTTGTGCGGCGAATCCATCACCTCGCCGCTGCTCAGACGCAGCCCCAACTCTGCACCCTGGTGCAGGGTCTCACCGGCGTTGGTGAGAGCGGCCCCGGCGCCACCGGCCACACTGGCAGGAATGATCTGATTCTGGAAGTCCATGCGGAAAAGTGTCGCTTCTGCGCTCACGCCGGGACGCGGCTGGCTACGCACACCCAACTCATAGTTCCAGCTCTTTTCAGCACCCAGATCGACCGTACCACCGGTATTGCTGACGACATCTTCAGTACGAGGCGGTGCAAAGCCGCGATGCGCGCCGGCGAACAGCGTGGTGTTTTTGACCGGGTTGTAGGTGGCGCCAATACCTGGGATCACCTGGGTGAGGTCGGTCTTGCCGCTCGCCCCCGCACCGCCGTTGGCGAGGCGGTTGGTGCGCTCGTAGTTGATCGACTCCACGCGCACACCGGGGGTCACCGTCCAGGCGTCGATCAGGAAGCGGTTCTGCACGAAAGCGGAATAGGCCTGGTTCTTGCGCTCGTTGTCCTCAACGATGTTGCCGGTACGCGAGTTGGGCGTATTGCCGTTTTCCTGGCGGCGATCCTGGGTTTCGTAGTGCGCACGCACGCCCATATCTGCCTCGCTTCTCACGCCAAACAGGCCGTGATTAACGCGCAGCCTGGGCTCGACGCCCCAGGTATAGTAGTTGCGCAAACGGCCTTCGTTGCCGCAGGTGGTGTTGAGATTCGTCATGCCGCCGCAGGCCGCATCCGCGCTGTCATTGGGCCGCTGGCCGGAGTTGCTCGATTGCCGCCACCAGTCGCGCTGAAAAATCGAGCCATAGAGATTGGTAGTCAGGATGACATTGTCGTTGAAAACAAATTCATGGGTCGCCGAGGCGCCGTAGCGCTTGGCATTCATGAAATCGTTCTTGAACGGGTTTTGGCGCGGATTGGCTGCGTATTCCGCCTCGGTCAGCCCGGAATAGGTGACGTTGGAATCTTCGCTGTAGTAGTTGCCGCGCAGCGTCAGCGCCTGATTGGCGCCCAGACCCAGCACCGCCTTGACGTTGGCGTCGTTTAACTCGGAATGGGTGTTATCGCGCGCCCCGTCGCCCTGCTTGCGCGTGTAGTCAAACAACAGGCCGTTGCCGCCCCAGGTGCCGCCATAATTGAAACGGCCATTGAAATAGTCGCGGTTGCCGCCGGTGAGGGCAACGGAACCACCTGGCTTGGCGGGTGGCAAGGGGGTGATATAGTTGATCACGCCACCGATGGTCTGAGGCCCGTAAAGAATCTGCCCCGAACCCTTGAGCACCTCGATGCGCTCGAAACGATCAATGGGCGGATGATAATAGGTCGCGTTGTCACCGTAGGGTGAGTGGGCCAGTGGAATGCCATCCTCCAGCAGCAGCACCTTGCTGGAACGGGTCGGATTCAAACCGCGAATACCGATATTGGGACGCAGGCCCAAGCCTTCCTCGTCGCGCACGTTGACGCCCGGCACTTTGCGCAGCGCCTCGCTAGCGGTGAAGACGCGGCTGTTTTCCAGCGTCTTCTTGTCGACCACCTCGGCGGAACCCGGAATGCTCGCCAGCGCTTCGCGCGTGCCGATCACCTCCACCGTAGGAGCTTTGATAGGCTTTTCATCCTGCGCCAGCGCCACACCCGCCGGACACGCCAGCGCCATTAATACCGCAATATTTATTTTTTTCCGCAAAAACACGTCACCCATCCTCTCGTTGCTTATGTCAGACCACGGCTGTCGAATCCAGCCACTCACAAGTATCTGATGAGGATGCTAACGCAAATGAGAATGATTTGCAATAGCGTTTATTAAGCAATCACGGAGCGCAAAGAACCACGGAAATTCACTGCGCGAAGCGGTATACAACCGGAAGAAGAAGGGCGACTTGTGACCAGGACTGGTTTTCCAGCTTGAGCGGCATGGCGGCACGCAAGGTCTCCAGCGCACTTTGATCCAGCGCCTCGTGCCCGGAACTCTCCTGCACTTCCGCCCGGATCAGGCGGCCATCCCCACCCAGGATGACCTTGAGCAACACCTGCCCTTCCCAGCCATTGCGCTTGGCGAGAACAGGATATTTTTTCAGCGTATCCATGCGACGCCACAACAAATCCTTCAGCAAGCCGGTATCAGGGCTGCTATTGACCGCAGGCGACGGGACTGCCAGCGCAGCGGGCGCAGGCTCGGCACGCGCCGGAACGGGATCGGCAGTGACAACTGGCGCGGGCGCGGTCTGGGCTACGGCCTGAGCCGGGACAGGTGTGGGCGCTTGCACGGGAACGGGTACATCGGCCCGGCTTGCCGCCGGCGGCGCCGAGGACACGACCGGCACCGTCTGCCGGGGCAAAGCCTTTTGCGTAACCTCCGGCGGCGGAGCGCTGCGGGGGACGGGCGGCTGGGCGGGAACGGGGGAGGCAGAGGTGATCTGCTCGGCTGCGGCGAGGGATACGTCCCACTCAAACGGCGGCGGCTCGATGGGTTTGGCAAGGACGAACACAGCGGCTATCACCAGACCACCCACCACACCATGGAAGCCCAGCGACACCCCCCAGCCGTTGATATGGCCGCGGCGGGGAATGATCCCATCTTCAGGGTATACCGCGCTCACGAACGCTCCACCTGCAAACTGACCTTGGTATAACCGAGTCCCTTCACCGTATCCACCAGTGTAACGAACCGCTCCAGCGGCGTGGTGCGGTCGGCGCGCACCACCACGGCGGTCTCCTTGGCATAGGCGCCAAGTGCGGCGCCCAGGCCGTCCACGCTGATGGCCTGCTGATTCAAAAACAGCGCCCCGTCGTTTTTGAGGGTAAGCACCACAGGTTGCTCGATTGCGGCCGTAGCGTGCTTGGCCTTGGCCAGGTCAATGGGAATCTGGCCGGTGGAGATGAAAGTGGCGGTGGTGAGCACAATCACCAGCAGCACCAGCATCACATCTACCAGGGGAATGACGTTGATCTGGTCCAGATCACGATCCACGGCGCGCGTCCTCGTAGCGGCTGAGCAGTTCCTTCACCCGCCGCCGCAACACGTTATTCATCGCTACGCACGGGATGGCGACCACCAACCCCATCGCCGTGGCCTTGAGCGCCATGCTCAGGCCGACCATGATGGAACGCACGTCCATGGTGCCCTGCGTGCCCATGGTGTGAAACGTGACCATGATGCCGAACACTGTACCCAGCAGCCCGATGTAGGGCGCATTCGCCGCAATGGTGCCGATCACCGTGAGGCGGCGCGTCAACTCGGTCTCCAGCGACTGGGCACTGGCAAACGCCAGCACATCCACGCGGCGGTACAACGACCACCGCTCCACCGCCACCGCCACCGCCCAGACACTGAGCAGCAGCAACAGGCCAATTACACCATAATCGACAACATTAGACAGAAGAGACATGGAATGTTTGCCATACACCACAAAGATAACGAATGAGAATCATAATCATTATTTATTCTGGGGTCAAATGACAATTATCGAGCAGCCTGTCGAAGGACCGTTCGTGGTTCGACAGGCTCACCACGAACGGCGTCACGCGCTCTATTTCGCCGTGGGACAATCTGGGCTGAATCCAGCGCGATGCGATTTCCCTTACTATCCAGTCTCCGGCACTATTGGCCTTCGATCAACTCCGCACTTCCCCAGCCGACGCCCACTGCGTAGCGATTGGCATCAATCAGCGTGCGCACGCCGTTACTTTGGCTCCATACCGCCAAGGCGTTGCCGGTCGCATCCAAAGCAATGTGAGGATTGGAAGCATCGGGGTATCTGGGGCCTGTTTTGAATTTGCACACTGAACCCACTTCTTCGATGACGATATCATTCTCTGTTCCCACACGCTGAACGCTGACCTGCTGAGCACCGACCCACTGCTGCCTAATTGCATCGTAGTGATTCACGCGGATACTCCCGATCGTGACCCGAGGGTCGCAAGCGAAAGGGGTGTTGGGGTCATCCTCCACCTTTGCGACAACGGTTTCAGCGTAACGCCAAATGGCAATCGCATTGCCATTTGCATCGATGACGGCCTGGGGTGTTAGTGCATGGCCCTTATCATCATTTTCAATGAGCTGAGCCGCTTGCCAGCCGACGCCTGCGATATAGCGATTAGCCCTGATGTTTTTCCACGCAGGGATATGATCATGGGGATCATTGTCAAAATACTGCTCCCACACTACCAGCGCATCGCCGCCGCCCGTCATGGCAATCCGTGGAGCAGCAGCTGCCCAGCCGGGGTTATTTTCGACCGACTGCGGAAACTGCGGCGCTACACCCCACAGCTGGGTAGCTGCATCATAACGGTTGGCAAAGATATGATTTGATTGCGCCCATACCGCCAAGGCATTGCCGTTGGCATCCATGGCAACATGAGGGGTATCGGCATTTCCGTTAACATTCGGATTGCTGGGGTCGCCCGCCACCAGTAGCGTATTATCACTGACCAGGGTTGCCCCGCCCCACCGCTGGCTTGCCACATCATAACGATTACCCCAAAGGTTATAGCGTTTATTCTGTACACTATCGTACTGATTGGGTATCACGCTACTCGCCGCAATTTGCCGCCATACCGCCACGAAATTGCCTTTGCCATCTGCGGCTATCTGAGGGGAATTGGCGTCAGCCGTATTGGCCTCGATCGTATCAGGGGTCGCCCCCCATTTCCCCGCAACGGCATCATAACGATTGGCTCTGATATTTTTGCGCACCCCATCGGACTGTTCCCATACCGCCACGAAATTGCCTTTGCCATCTGCGGCAATGTGTGGGTTTTGGGCATCATGCGCTATGAGTTTGCACAACTCGGAATCATCTGGGTTGATGATTATTTCGATGACGGCGCTGTCTTTTGTCTCAACCTTCTGCGCCCCGGCCCACAACTGCTTAATGGCGTCATAGCGATTGACCCAGATACCTCCGATGGCAACCCGGCTAGGTTTGCAATTGGTAACCTTCCCCGAAGGATTAGGAACCCCTGCCGTAACAATTTCGGTGTGGCGCCAAATGGCAACCGCATTGCCAGCCGCATCGAAGGCGATCTGGGGGAGATCGGCATCCCCAGCGTTGTCATTCTCGATCATCTGCGGCCTGCCCCAGCCGGAACCTGCCACATATCGATTGGCCCAGATATTCTTGCGCGTGCCATCGAACTTGGCCCATACCGCAAACGCATTGCCGTTGCCGTCGACCGCGATTTGAGGGTCAAACGACGCGTTAGATACAACACCCGTGTGGCCGGGTATCGGGCCGATTTGCGGCTGCTCCTTATCGCCCCCGCCGCATGCGGCAAGAACAAGAACAATCACCAGCAATGCAATCCTGGAGGCCAGCGGCATGACAGTTTCCTTAGTTTTGAACTTTTATTTTATTAAACGGTTGTACCAGACATCCCACCACGCACCCCTGCGCTGTTGCCATACAACAATCGGATTGCCGCTGCCACCCACGGCAACTTGAGGGGCAACCGCATCACCCTCATCATCGGTTTCGACAAGTGCCGCGCTTTCCCATCCCGAAGCGCCAACATAGCGGTTGACCCATATGTTATGGTGGGTGTCGTCAGACTGGTCCCACACCACCACGAAACTACCTTTACCATCTGCGGCAATGCTGGGATTGTAAGCATCATGTGCTGTGACTTTGCACTCAGAGTCCACCTTTTTGACGAAGGCACTGTTGTCCGTCTCCACGCGCTGAAGCCCAGCCCACTGTTGACTACTTGCATCGTAGCGAATCGCCCAGATGCTCCTGATAAAGACCGAAACAGGCTTGCAATCGGGGGCCTTTGTGTCTGCTATAACAACTTCGGATTGCGTCCATACGGCAATCGCATTGCCGTCGGCATCGAAGGCGATCTTGGGCACCAATGCATCCCCTGCGTTGTCGGCTCCTATCGGCACCTCTCCTCTCCAAGAGCCGGATATATAACGTTTCGCTAAAATGTTATACCGCGCACCATCGGATTGACTCCACACGGCAATCACCTTACCGCCGCCATCCAAACCTATCTGCGGATTGATCGCCGCGCCCGCATCGTTGCTTTCAACGAGTGTTGCCGAGCCCCAAATAGGCTTCTTGAGAGCAGCTGAGAAACTACTATTATTAGAATAGATACTGCTGATAGGCGTGGCATCGGGAAGACTGGACTGTTGCCATACAACAACCGCATCGCCTAAGCTATCCATTACAACCCGAGGGTTATATGCGTCATGCCCTTTCGCGTCATCCGTCTCAAGTGACGCCACGGCGCTCCATGTCAAGTCATCATACCGAACAGCCCGGACACTCCATACGTTATAACGTTTATTCTGGGTCCCTTGCTCCAAAAATGGACCATCGGCATGGCGCCAAACGACAGTGGCCTGGCCGCTCGGGTTTACCGCAATCTGGGGTTCGTGTGCATCGGCGATTTCTGTCTCGATGAGGGCAGGCGCGCCCCACCCCACCCCAGCGGCGTAATGACTTGCCCAGATGCTGGAGATGGGAGCAGCGCTGCTGTTATCGTGCTGCTCCCAGACTACCCAGGCGTTGCCGCTGCCGTCCATCGCAATCTGAGGACTGCGCGCATCTCCCTTGCCATCGTCTATGGGTTTCGCAACGGTATCCCAACCGGCTATTGCATCATAATGCCTGGTCAGAATCCTCCAATAGCGAACCTCGTCATCCCACTGTTGCCACACGGCAATTGCGTTGCCGTTGCCATCCATGACAATCCGAGGGGCGACCGCATCCCCTCTATTGCCCAATGTGAAGCGCCAAACATACGGCGCCGCCAGGGGATTGCCAGCAAGGTCTTTTGCTCCTGTGGTAATCGTGGCCGTATAGAGGGCATTGCCATCAAGATCCGCGGCAGGGGCAAAGGTCACGGTGTTGCCACTGTAACTGATCGTGCCTGGAACGGAGCTTCCAACCGCACCCGGAATGAGACTACCGCCCGCGCTCACGATAAATGTGACGCCGCTCAGCGTGGCGGGGTTCATGGCCTCTGAGAATGTTGCGGTGATGACGGGCCTTGCCGTGATGACGGGCCTTAATCCCACATTTTTTGCGCTATCAAGGGGGGTAGACACTTTAACTCTGGGGGATACAGTATCAGGAAGCGGCGGCGTTTCATTACTCCCACCCCCACAGGCGGAAAGAATCAGGCTGAACAGCACCGCAACGAGCAACACATGACCTGAACTCGTCCGCATGGACCCTCCCTCAATAGGAAATATTGTTTTTGTATCGAGCAAGTGTCCATCCATGGCACCGTGCCTGTCAATACACTCTTGCTTTATCTCCCCCACAACCATGCCGCACCGCGCACGCCGCTGGAATCGCCGTGCAGGGCGGGGACCAGGCGGGTATCTACGCGATCCGAGAACACATAACTACCCCACAGGCGGGGAACATTGCTATACAAACGCGACAGGTTCGACACTCCACCGCCTAACACGATCACATCCGGGTCAAGGATATTGATCACACTCGCCAGGGCGCGCGCCAGGCGGTCTTCGTAGCGGGCGAGTGTTGCCTCGCATACTTCATCGCCCGTAGCAGCGAACACGCTTATTGCGTCCGGCGTGAGACTATCGCCGGTGAGCGCAAAATGATCGCGTGTCATGCCTGGGCCGGAGAGCAGGGTTTCGATACAGCCCGTCCTGCCGCAATAGCACGGCGGGCCGGGCCACTCGTGTTGCTGCGGCCATGGCAAGGGATTGTGGCCCCACTCTCCGGCGATGGCGTTCGGCCCCGCCAGCAACCGGCCATGCGCGACGATGCCGCCACCCACGCCGGTGCCGAGGATGACGCCAAACACCACATCTGCACCCGCCGCCGCGCCGTCGATAGCTTCCGACAGGGCAAAACAATCGGCGTCGTTCGCGATACGCACAGGGCGGGCCAGCGCTTGCTCCAGATCCTGATGCAAGGGCTTACCGTTCAGGCAGGTGGAGTTGGAGTTTTTGATCAGGCCGCTGGCGCGCGATACCGCCCCCGGCGTGCCGATGCCAACGCTGCCATGCGTGCCAAGTTCGGACTCGATGCCCGTCACCAGATCAATGACGGTGCATAGTGTGCCGTTATAGTCGCCGCTGGGGGTGAGCAAACGGCGGCGGGCAAGGATGGCACCGTTATCATATAGCGCGATGGCCTCGATCTTGGTGCCTCCGAGGTCGACGCCAATGCGTAGGGCGTTTGTCATCGGTTGTCTGGATTAAACGCAGGCTGGTTCGGAATACTGCTGCGCACCTGATCAAGATGCCCGCACATCAGGCGCACGCCTTCCAGGATGCGAGGCGTGGGACGGGTGATCAGGTCAGGACGGATGGCAAGCAAACGACCGCGCTTTTTGACGGCCTGCAATTGCGGCCAGCGCCGCCACTCGTCGAGCCAGGGGGCGCGCTTTTCGCCGGCGCTGCTGACGATGATGGCTTGCGGGTCGGCCGCAAGCACGGCCTCGATATTCACTTCCGGCGCCAGGACGGGAAGATCGGCAAAGATGTTAGCGCCGCCACACAACCGTATTGCATTGCCTATCAGCTGCGTGCCGTTGACTGTCATCAGCGGGCGATTCCATATCTGAAAAAAGACACTCACCGGGCGACGCTCGGCGTACTGATTACGCAAACGCGCATATTCCGCGCGAAATGCCGCTGCCGCCTGCCGCGCTAGCGCTTCCGTTCCCGCCAGGCGTCCCAAGGATTCAATATTCGCCGCCGCATCCTCAAAACGACGCGGCTCGCTGACATAGATCTTCAACCCAAGCTGGCGCAACTTTTCGATCTGTGATTTGGCATTGCCGCTATCCCAGGCGACAATCAGGTCGGGACGCAGCGCGACAATCGCCTCCAGATCAAGATTATTGCTGTCGCCGACGCGGCGTATCCGGCCAGCTTCGGGCGGGTAGTCGCTATAGCTGACCGCGCCCACCACGTATGCCCCGGCTCCTGCCGCGAACAGATTTTCGGTAGCGTGCGGGGCGAGGCTTACGATGCGCCGCGCCGGGCTGGCCAGAGACACGGTGCTGCCAGTGTCGTCCTTTACGGTAATGGCGGCCGCGGAAACCGACGAGAATATGCAAAGGAGACAAACGATACTAAAACGGAGATGGCGAAACAGAAAAATCATCAGGGTCTCAGGTTTTGAAATGACGTTAAAGAAAAAGCGGTTAGCCACAGAGAACTCAGAGTTCACAGAGAAAGAAACCAAGGGTTACCCTGGATTTCCCCTTATCCCAGATTGTCCCACGGCGAAATAAGGGAGTACACCGCCGTTCGTGGTGAGCTTGTCGAACCATGAACGGCCCTTCGACAGGCTCAGGGCGAACGGTTTTGGAGCGTGGGACAATCTGGGCTTATTCCAATTTTATTTCTATCTCCGACTGTCCTCTCCCCAACGGCTTCGCCCCCCTCGCTACGCTTTCCCCGCCTTGCGGGAGAGCAACTGTGTGATCACGCAGAACCCGTGTCACCTCTGCGTTCTCTGTGGCTTACGTCTGAGGTTGATCGGACAGTACGCCCAGTAATTTTTTGTGCTCACAGCTTTTGCGAAATCGCTTTCTCCAGCGCGCCCAGCAGGCGGGGATCATCAGGTGTCATAGAGCTCTCGAAATCGGCGATCACCTTGCCCTCCCGGTCAATCAGGTATTTGTGAAAATTCCATTGGGGATAGCTGCCGTTGCGCTGGCGCGCGAGCTCCTGGTAGAGCGGGTCGGCGTGGTGCTGCGCGACTTTGGTCTTTTTGAACATGGGGAATTTGACTTTATACGTCGCGTCGCAGAAGTCCTTGATGGCCTTGTCATCACCTGGCTCCTGCTGGCCGAAGTCGTTGGAGGGGAAGCCCAGCACGTAAAATCCTTGATCCCTGTAGCGCTGGTACAGTGACTCCAGGCTCTTGTACTGCTTGGTAAAACCACAGAAGCTGGCGGTATTGACCATGAGCAAAACCTTGCCCTGATATTCCCGGCAAAGATTGACGGGCACTTTTCCGCCGAGCGGGATTTTTTCGAAGTTTAACGCGGGTGAACAGGTATCGGCAGCGTGGGCATTGCCAATGAAAAAGCCAAACAGCGTGACAAGAAGTAGTTTCTTCAACATGGTTGCTATTCTCCTCTTGATGCAGGGGTTAAATGGCATACACCTTCGACCTTTATATCTTGATGCAGTTCCGCACTGAATTATCCTGATCGCTAGCCGTCCAGAGAAGCGGTCAACTGCCGTTTTTAGGATTATGCTTTTACCCCCACACCAGCACCACGATCATCAGCACACCGGCCTCCGTCAACTCGCATATCGCTCCGGCGATATCGCTGGTCAGCCCGCCGATGCGGTGAATCATCATGCGCCGCAATACGTAACCGGCCACCAGCAGCAAGAACAGCAGTATCAGCCCGCCCCATCCCACCAGGAATAACGTGCCTGCAGCCACCGCGAGCAGCGTCCAGCCCACCGCCTGCTTCGGCACATTGGCTGCGCGTTCCGCGCCGACTTCATCCGTCTTGGCGTAGGGGGTATTCAGCAGCAGCGCGGCAATTGCAGAGCGGCCCAGCACAGGGGCCAATAAAATAATTTCCAGCGCCGATTCGGCCACCAGCACCGACAACGCGGCAAATTTCATGATCAGCGTCAGCATCACCACCATCATTGCCGCCGGGCCGCTGCGCGGGTCCTTGAAGATTTCCAGAGTGCGCTGCCGGTCGCCATGGCCGCCTGCCCAGGCGTCGGCGCTGTTCGCCAGCCCCATGATATGCACACCACCGGTAATCAACGTCCACACCAGCAGCAGCAGGGCCGCCTGCACACCTGGATCGGTGTCGGAAAGCAGCCAGTGCATCAGCACCAGCAGCACACCAATCAACAAGCCCACCAATGGATAGGCCAATACCGAGCGCCCCCAGTCCTGCGGTGTGGGATAGGGCTGCGCGGGTACCGGGATACGGGTCAGTAACTGCAACGCCAGCCAGAACGAACTCAGCATTACAGTGCCCCCGCGTGAAATAGCAAAGACGGCAAAATTTGCCCCTCACTCTCATCCATGCGGATGCGCGTGATGCCGGCGTTCGGCACCTGCAGGCGGAACATGCGCTCCAGCGGCATGTCCAGCACGCGGTGCACGATCATGCGGATGACGCCGGCATGGCCGACGATCAGAACATGCTTTCCGGCATGGCGCGTCAACAGATCCTCCCAAGCGGGAATCACGCGGTCACGAAATGCGGTGAGGGGCTCCGCACCTGGAGGACTGGTATTAAGCGGATCGGCCCAGAACTGCTTCAGCAATAGAGGATTTTGCGCGGTGACTTCAGCGGCGGTAAGCCCTTCCCATTCGCCGAAGCCGATTTCAATTAGGCGTTGATCAAACTCCAGGGGCAATGCGTGGCGCGCCGCCAGTTCGCGGGCAAAATCGGCGCAGCGCGACAGCGTGGAACTGACGATCACGTCCCACGGGCGATGGTCGGCCACGGCCGCGCGCATTTGCGCCCAGCCCTTTTCGCTCAGGGGGTCATCAATCTGGCCGCGGTATTTACTACCCCCCACCGGCTCGCCATGGCGAATTAAATCTATTATCGTCAACTTATTAACCTAAACAAGGATCAGAGGCCAGGGAACGCCCCAGCCCCCGTTAAACTCAGATTACCCACCCAGTCACGGTAATGAAAGCAATCACTACCAGCCACAACGCCACCGTGCGCCACACCAGCGCCATGGCCGCTTTTACTTGCAGGGTATCGGCGAGGTGTTCATCCGTGCGTACGCGCAGATCATCGCCATCCATGCGCAGGGCGCCAAGACCACTCGCCACCAGTACGCCCTCGCATCCATTCATCCAGTCGGCGCGCTTGCCACGCCCTTCCTCCCGCCATTTATACATAGCATCGGCAAAGCTGCCGGCCATGGCATAACTCAACGCCGTTAACCGCGCAGGAAGCCAGCCAAGTATGCCACACAACGCTGAGCTTGCGTCAGCATAGCCGCTGGTTTCCTGCGGTTGCTGGCTCGCCGCCAGATTTTTCAGAAGGGATGACAGCCTGTAAAGGACCGCGCCCATCGGGCCAAGCACGATAAACCAGAACAGCACCCCAAAAATACGTTCGCAGGCCTGAACCAGAATGGCTTCGATAACGGCATAAACCAGTTGTTTCGAATCGACCGGCGCACCGGCGGTGCCTATCAGTGCAACCGCGTAGCGACGCGCAGCTTCCTTGTCGCCCGCTCTGTACGCATGAATAAATTCGCGGGTCTCGCTATCCAGATCCCCTGGACCTAAACAAAGAAGCAGGACTGCAACTGAAAAGACGAATGCCAGCACGCCCAACATCTCGCCAAGCATGTAATGCACCGCAGCCACGCCAAACGCCACAGGGAGAATTGTGAGCAGCACGCCTGCCGCGCCTTTCCAGCCAGCGCCTCCACCCAGCCGCGTCTCTACCCATCCGGCAAAACGCCTAAACCAGCCGAAGCTCCGCCATACCGCGATTTTCCCCCAAACACGATCCAACGCCAGGCCGACAAAAATCTCAAGCAGTATCATGATCCGGCTCCGTCCCTATTGCCTGTCCCAATAGCATGCGCAATCTATCCCACTCGAAGGCAGGGCCGGGGTCCGTCTTGCGTCCCGGCGCGATATCGCTGTGGCCCACAATGCGATCAGGCGTGATGGCGGGATAGGCCGCCATCATCTCGCGCACAACTTCCGCAAGGGCGAGATACTGTGCATCCTCGTAAGGCTGGTCATCACACCCCTCCAGCTCGATGCCGATGGAAAAATCATTGCAGCGATTGCGGCCATCGAAACACGACTGCCCTGCGTGCCAGGCACGCTGCTGTAATGACACATACTGGATTATCTCACCATCGCGGCGGATCAGCACATGCGTCGACACGCGCAGCCCGGCGATTTCCTGGAAATAGGGGTGCGCGTGCGGATCGAGGGTGTTGGTAAATAGCGCATCAATCCACGGGCCGCCAAAGTCGCCGGGCGGCAGGCTGATGCCATGAATCACCAGCAGGTCGATCACTGTGTCTGGCGGGCGCTCGTCATGGTTAGGCGACGCCACCTGGCGCGCGCCTTCCAGGCAGCCGCTAGCCACATCCACTTTCATGCTCAACATGCCATTAGCTTACGGCCATCGGCGTGACAAACATAGCATCACCATAGCTAAAAAAGCGGTAGCGCTGCTCTATCGCATGGCGATAGGCCTCCATGACACGCTGATAGCCGCCAAAGGCGCACACCAGCATCAATAGCGTGGATTCCGGCAGGTGGAAATTGGTGATGAGTGCGTCCACACTGACAAAACGGTAACCGGGATAAATAAATATGTCCGTATCGCTCTGAAAAGGCTGGATGCTGCCGCTACGCGAGGCGCTCTCCAGGCTACGCACCGCCGTGGTACCTACAGCAATCACACGCCCTCCCCGCGCACGCGTGGCACGCACCTGCTCGCACACCGTAGCGCTCACTTCCACATATTCGGAGTGCATGTGATGATCTTCGACCCGCTCGCTGCGCATCGGCTGGAAAGTGCCCGCACCGACATGAAGCGTAACAAAAGCTGCTTGCACTCCCATGGCGCTGATCTGCGCCAACAAGGGGTCTGTGAAGTGCAATCCGGCGGTGGGTGCCGCCACAGCACCGGGGCGACTGGCATAGACGGTCTGATAACGCTCACTGTCACCTCCCTCGGCGGCCCGCGTTATATAGGGCGGCAACGGCATGCGGCCAATCTTTTCAAGAATGGCAAACACTGGGCGCGGATCATTAAAACGGAGCTCAAAAAGATCGCCCTGTCTGCCCAGCATCTCCACCTCAACCTGCCCCTCCAGCATCAGCAACCCACCGACACGTGGCGGCTTGCTGGCCCGCACCTGCGCCAGGATACGATGCTCGTCCAGCACCCGCTCCACCAGCACCTCCACCTTGCCGCCAGTGGGCTTGATCCCGAACAGCCGCGCGGGAATCACCCGTGTATCGTTAAACACCAACAGATCGCCCGGCCTCAGCAGATCCGGCAATTCCTCGAAGCGGCAGTCTTCGGGCGCCCTCGCCTCGTTCAGACACAGCAAACGGCTGGCGCCGCGCACCTCCGGCGGATGCTGGGCGATGAGTTCTTCAGGAAGATCGTAATGAAAGTCGCGGCGTTGCATGGCGCGCGAATAGTAGCAGCTTTGCCACACCCGTTCGAGGGGGCATGAAGCATCCCGGCAAAAAAACTCCAACCAGCATCTTGCCGATCTGAAGAAATACTTTATACTAGCCGACTTCGTGCAATCCTAAGCCGGGATGGCGGAACTGGTAGACGCGCCAGACTCAAAATCTGGTAATCGTAAGGTTGTGAGAGTTCGATTCTCTCTCCCGGCACCACGCACCTTATACGAAAAACCAATTAAAGAAAGCCCCTTGGCACTTTTTTTGCGTACCTATCTAAGGGGCGCCCTTCGCGGCGCTTTCCCCTTTGGTTACCATATCCTCTATCTATTGCTAAGATGCGCTACTAAAAAATTAAAATACATTTTGGAGCACTTATGCCCGGCACACGCTATACACTAGAAGTCCAACCCCGCATTCCCGCACGCCTGAATGGGCTGACGGAGCTTGCCAACGACCTGCTTTACAGCTGGGACCGCCAGGTACGATCACTTTTTGCCCATCTGGACTATGACCTATGGGAAAGCAGCGGTCACAGCCCCAAGGTGTTTCTGCGCCGCGTCTCGCAGCAACAGCTTGACGAGGCGGCGCAGGACCGCATCTTCATGGAGAGCTACCACCGGGCGATGTCCGCCTACAACAGCTACCACCGGGAACATACCAGCTCAGACACCGAGCAGTTGCTCGACCACAAAACTGACTTGGTGGCCTATTTTTGCGCCGAGTTCGGTTTTCACGAAAGCCTGCCCATTTACTCCGGCGGCCTTGGCATCCTGGCAGGGGATCATTGCAAGGCAGCCAGCGACCTGAATATCCCTTTCATCGCAGTGGGCCTGTTGTACCGGCAGGGATATTTCACTCAGACCATCGACGGGTACGGTAACCAGATCGCCCATTACACGCCCACCAACTTCGCCGACCTGCCGATCATCCCTGCCTGCGATAAAAACGGCGCGGAAATCCATGTGCATGTGGACTTGCCGGGACGGCGCGTCATGCTCAAGGTATGGCAGGCAAAGGCCGGGCACATCACGCTGTATCTGCTGGATTGCGACTTGCCGGATAACTCCGAACAGGACCGCACCATCACCTACCAGCTCTATGGCGGCAATATCGAAACGCGCATTCAGCAGGAAATCGTGCTTGGCATCGGCGGGGTGCGCGCATTGCGCGCCCTAGGACGCCGCCCCACGGTGTGGCACATCAACGAAGGACACTCCGCCTTCCAGATCCTGGAACGCTGCCGCGAACGCGCCCAGCGGGGATGGGATTTCGATAGCGCCCTGGAGTGCATCGCCGCAGGCACCGTGTTCACCACCCACACCCCCGTCCCGGCAGGCCATGACATCTTTGATCATAGCCTGATCAGCGGTTATTTTGCTGATTACATCAAGCAACTGGGGCTCAACCTCGACGACTTCCTGCAACTCGGCTCCAGCCCCGGCAGCCAGGGTGGCTTCAATATGACCGCCTTGGCCCTGCGCGGCTCACGCCTGCACAATGGCGTCAGCCGCATTCACGGCGGCGAGGCGTCGCACATGGAGGGTTACATCTGGCCACAGGTGCCGCACGAGGAGAACCCCATCAGCTACGTTACCAACGGCGTGCATGTCCCCACCTTTTTGGCGCGTGAATGGGTAAACCTGTTCGACATGCGTCTCGGCGGCGAATGGCGCCGGGAGCTGCGCAACGAGAATTATTGGCGGTGCGTTGACGAGATACCCAACCACAGCTATTGGAGCCTGCGCCAGTCTCTTAAATCCAAGCTCCTGGAAAACGCACTGCGCCGCGCCACGCTGCAACACCGCCGCAACGGTTGCAGCGTCACGCAAATCGAACGCCTCACGCGCTATCTCGCGCCTGACAACATCGACACCCTGGTGCTCGGCTTCGCACGCCGCTTCGCCACCTACAAACGCGCCGCACTGCTGTTTAACGATCCCGAGCGCTTGGCACGCCTGTTGAGCGACCCCAAGCGTCCCGTTATCCTGATCTTTGCCGGCAAGGCCCACCCGCGCGATCTGCCCGGCCAGCAACTGATCCAGACCATTCACAACTTCTCACGCCGCCCGGAATTCGAGGGCCGCATCCTGATGCTGGAAGGTTATGACCTGGCGCTGGCACGCAAACTGGTGACCGGTGTGGATGTCTGGCTCAATACACCCGAGTATCCCCTGGAAGCCAGCGGCACCTCCGGTCAAAAAGCGGGCATCAACGGCGTCGTCAACCTCAGCGTGCTGGATGGCTGGTGGGGGGAAGGCTACAACGGTGAAAACGGGTGGGCCATCAGTCCGCATGGGCCCCAATACGATGCCCTCCAGCGCGACGGGGAAGAAGGCCAGGAATTGCTTGATCTTCTGGAGCACGAGGTCATCCCCCTCTACTACGACCGCAACGGCCACGGCTATTCGGAAGGATGGGTGAAAAAGTCCAAGGCATCCATGAAGTCACTCATGCCGCACTTCAACTCGCAACGCATGGTCATGGACTACGTCACCCGCTACTATGCGACCGCCAACCGCCAGTGCAAGGTTCTCTCCGAACAGGATGGCGCCCCGGCGCGCGAGCTTGCCCAGTGGAAGAAAAAAATCGCTCACGGCTGGCACAACGTTCAAATACGCCGCATCGACGACGCGCCCCAGGAGATAAAAGCCGGCAACACCTTGCCCATCCGTGTCACCGCCAACTTGAATAATCTGCTGCCAGAGGACGTGGTTGTGGAATGCCTCGTAGGCACCACCTCCGAGGGCGGCGAGTTTGTTATTAACTCCCGCCAGCAGTTAGCGGCAACAGGGTCCAATACTACCGGCGAGACCCTCTTCAAACTCGACTTCTCGCCAACCCTTTCGGGGCTCCAGCATTACAAGCTGCGCATTTACCCTTACCACAAACTGCTCAGCCACCCATTTGAAACGGGTTGTATGATCTGGCTGTAAAAAATCTCTGGTGAACCTCAAGGATGAGGATTGCCAGAGTAATCCACTCAACAATTACCCTGTTGACAGTAAGTTAATTTCCATTTAAAGTGTATTGAAAGTATATTTTAATGATCGCATCTCGTTATTGAACTAATTTGCTGGCCCAGAAAAGGCCTTATTTTTTATCCACTAACATGTATTTTTTATACATTATTATAGGCGGCCATCATGAATACTCCGTTGCGTGACGATACAGAGACGCGTTACCAAGCGGTCACATGCGCTCTCGTAAATCCGAAAACGCACGTCAGCAAGCATTTTGTAGTGGGGCGTAAGGATTATTAACCTGTTATTGAACATGGATTTTTATACATTTCACAATCGAGGAGAGAACTCATGAATACAAGTCTGTTTGAGAAACTGGGCGGTGATGCAGCGGTAGATGCAGCGGTAGATATTTTCTATCGCAAAGTCTTGAATGATGACCGTATCAGTTCTTTCTTTGAAGGGGTCGACATGGACAAGCAGGCCGCCAAGCAAAAAGCCTTCCTGACCATGGCCTTCGGCGGCCCACATAACTATACCGGCAAAGACATGCGCGCAGCTCACGCCCCCCTGGTGGAACGAGGCCTTAATGACAGCCATTTCGATGCGGTAGCTGAACATCTTCAAGCCACACTTAAAGAGCTTAACGTGCCTGCTGAATTGATTGCCGAGGTTATGGCGATTGCGGGCAGCACCCGCAACGATGTGTTGTGCCGCTGATATAGGCACACGCGGGTACTCCCGGGGCATCCTCTATGTCAGATCTCATCCCCTCTTCCTTGGCGGAGGAAGGCTCCCCTTCCACCCCACCTTTCTCCATCAAACGGGAAGGGGATGAGTTTAGGCCATTGCCCTTAACTAATGAGGTGTGCCATGCCACGAATCTTCTTTGAAAAACAAAGCTACACATGTCAGGACAATGAATCCGTTCTGGATTGCCTGACAGGCCATGGCGTGCCTATTCCATCCTCCTGCCGTAGCGGTATCTGCCAAACCTGCCTGATGCGTGCCGTTGAAGGTGAGGTACCGCTGGCCGCGCAGCAGGGGCTGAAAGAAACCCTGCGGGTACAGAATTACTTTCTGGCCTGTGCATGCAAACCCACGAATGATCTCAAGGTCGCCCTGCCTGATACAGAAATCGGCGCCAGAACCAAGGTAACGGTTTTGGCAAAAGAAGTGCTGGGCGGCAATATCACTCGCTTGAGACTGGGATGCACCCTCCCCCTCGATTACCATCCCGGACAGTTTGTGCAGTTGCATCGCGATGACGGCCTGGTACGCAGCTATTCCATTGCGAGCCTGCCTCAACTTGAGGAACCCCTGGAACTGCATATCCGCCACCTGCCGGACGGACGCATGAGCGGCTGGGTGCATGACATCCTAAAAACAGGGGATACGCTGGAAATATCCGGACCAACGGGACAAGGGTTTTACTTGCCGGGCCAGCCAGATCAAGGGCTGCTATTGATCGGCACGGGATCGGGGCTTGCTCCCTTGTGGGGCATTGCGCGCGACGCCCTGGCACAGGGCCACACCGGCCCGATCCACCTGTATCACGGCAGCCGCGATGCGTCCGGCTTGTATCTGATCGACGAACTTCGGGAGCTGGTAGAGCAATATCCCAACCTGAATTACACCCCCTGTCTATCCGGCCCGAACATACCGAAAGGATTTACCGCCGGGCGCGCTGAACAAGTGGCCTTTTCGCACCTGCCCAAGTTAACCGGCTGGCGCGTCTTTCTCTGCGGTCATCCCACCATGGTGGCCGCCACCAAGAAAAAAGCCTTTCTTACCGGTGCATCGATGAAGGATATTTACGCCGATCCTTTTATGATCGCGGCTGATCGCGTCAAGCCTGCTGCCTGAGCAACAATCAACCTTAAAACCGCTTTTTGTCCACGAAAAATACGAAATTCACGAAATAAAACAAAAACATGGATTGCTTCAGCAATTCACCGGATGGGTGGCAAGTAAAATCGCTATATGTATTTGAGTATTTTCGTGTTTTTTTTCGTGACTTTCGTGGATAACTGAGTTTTTTAGGATCAAACCTTTGCCTCAAATACAAAGAAGCTTTTTATTTTCCGCCAGACATATTACCCTGCCCAACAGTCAGCGTGATTTGTCCGGAGTATTGAATAATGAAAGGCCGCTTCATCACCATCGAAGGCATCGAAGGCGTCGGCAAGACCACTAACCTGGAATTCATCCGCCACACGCTTGAGGCGGTGGGTAAGCCGGTTGTGGTGACCCGCGAACCCGGCGGCACGCCGCTTGGGGAAGAAATTCGCAGCCTGGTGTTGGGCCATCGTGACGACGGCATGACCAGCGATACCGAACTGCTGCTGATGTTCGCGGCACGTGCCGAGCATCTGGCACGCGTGATTCGCCCGGCGCTTGAAGCCGGTCAGTGGGTATTAAGCGACCGCTTCACCGATGCCACCTATGCCTACCAGGGCGGCGGGCGCGGCATCCTCAAAGGACGCATTTCGGTACTGGAGCAGTGGGTGCAAGGTGATTTGCAGCCCGACCTGACGCTATTATTAGACCTGCCCGTGGCGCTAGGCCTGACACGGGCAGGGCGGCGTAGCGCGCCGGATCGTTTCGAGTCGGAACAGACAGCCTTTTTTGAGCGGGTGCGGCAGGCCTATCTGGCGTTGGCGACGCAGCATTCTGAGCGCTACAGGGTGATAGACGCCTCCCAACCGCTGGATGTGGTTCAACACACCATAAAGCACGCCCTATCGGATTTTCTCGCCGCATCATGAATGAATTACTTCCCTGGCATAAAGCCCAATGGCAAACGCTGACCCGGCGCCTGCGCGACAATGTCCTGCCACACGCCCTGCTACTGAACGGCCCCCCCGGCGTTGGCAAAAATCACTTTGCCGGCCTCTTTGCCCAGTCAGCACTGTGCGAAAACACGCCAGCGGACGGCCTTCCTTGTGGGACATGCCGCGGTTGCCTGCTCAATCAGGCGGGCTCGCATCCTGATTACAAACGGGTAAGCCCGCTGGAAGACAAGAAGATCATTGGCGTTGATCAGGTGCGCGAGATCGGCGAGTATTTTTCCTTGAAATCACATTATGCGGGTTACAAGGTGGTCATCATTTCCCCCGCTTCCGCCATGAACACGCAAGCCGCCAACAGCCTGCTCAAAACCCTGGAAGAACCCCCGGCCCGTGCGCTACTGATATTGGTCACTGACAGCGCCGCGCTTTTGCCCGCAACCATCCGCAGCCGCTGCCAGCGGATCGACTTCACTAAACCGCCGCAGGATCTCGCCCGCGACTGGCTCACCACCCGGATTGAACCGCCTCATGATGCCTCGGTGTTGCTGGCACTCGCCGACGGCGCGCCACTTGCCGCCTTGGAACTCGCCAGTGGTGATAAGATAGGCCAGCGCATGGCGATGTTCGCGGATTTTGAGATACTCTCCCGGGGACAAGCCTCGCCGGTTGCAATTGCCGGGGCATGGCTGAAGTTTGAGCTGAAAGAGACGCTATATTGGATACGCGGCTGGATAACCGACATGATCCGCATCAAATCGGCTATCCACCCCCCTGCCCTGGCCAATCGGGACATACAACAGCGTTTGCAAGTCCTGGCGTCGATGCTAGACTTAAAGACTCTCCATCGCCAGCTTGACCGTATCAGCGAAGCGGCGCGGCTGGCAAGCGGGCAGATCAACGGACAGATGTTGCTGGAAGACATATTGATTGCCTGGACGGCATGCCTTTCCAGGCAGGCACGGAAAAAAGATGGTTAAACATGGCTGAAGAAGAAAGCTCAAGCACCACCCCGGCAGCCCAGCGGCAAGGCATACTGTCGCTTGCAATAAAGGACAAAAACGCCTTATATGCCTCTTACATGCAGTATGTCAAAAACGGCGGGCTGTTTATTCCCACCAACAAACCCTACAAGATCGGCGACGAAGTCTTCCTGCTGCTCACGCTCATGGAAGAGACAGAAAAAATTCCGGTAGCAGGGCGCGTCGCCTGGATCACCCCCAAAGGCGCACAAGGCAACCGGATTGCAGGGATAGGCGTGCAATTCGGCAGCGATCCAGAGAGCGATCTGGCGCGCAAGAAGATCGAAACCTACCTGGCGGGGACGCTGACATCGGGACGCCCTACGCATACCATGTGACGCCCCAAAAATCCCCCCTACCCCCCTTTTGCTAAGGGGGGATAAATCAGCAAAGGGTTGTAAACCATGCCCGCCTTACTCGTTGACTCCCACTGCCACCTCGACCGCCTCGACCTCGCCGCCATTGGCGGCGACATGGACGCGGTGATGCAAACCGCGCGCGAGCACGGCATCGGGCATATGTTGTGCGTCTCCATCGACATGGAAAGCTATCCGGCCATGCTGTCGCTGGTGAAACAGTACGATCACGTATTCGCCTCAGTGGGCGTCCACCCCAATGAGCGGGAGGGCCGTGAACCCAGTATGGAGGAGCTGATTACGCTGGCGCAGGATTCTAAAATCGTCGCCATCGGTGAAACCGGCTTGGACTATTTCCGCAATGAAGGCGACCTCGAATGGCAGCATGAGCGCTTCCGCCGCCACATCGCCGCCGCGAAAATAACCGGCAAGCCATTGATAGTGCATACCCGCGAAGCCAAGCAGGACACCCTGCGCCTGCTGCGCGAGGAAGGCGCCGATCAGGTGGGCGGCGTGATGCATTGCTTCACGGAGGATTGGGAGACCGCCCGGCAGGCGATGGACCTGAATTTTTACATCTCATTTTCAGGCATCGTGACATTCAACAGCGCCCGGGAACTCAAAGAAGTCGCCGCGCGCATGCCTGCTGACCGGATACTGGTGGAAACCGACTCCCCCTACCTCGCCCCCATCCCCTACCGCGGCAAGACCAACCAGCCCGCCTACACGCGCTTCGTAGCCGAACAAATCGCCGCGCTGCGCGGCGTGTCGCTAGAGGAAATTACGGAGATCACCACGGCCAACTTCTTTAATTTGTTCAGGCAGGCAAGATAAAGCCAGTAATTCGAATTCTATTTTAAACACCATAGCGTGTATCCTGCGCACCACAACCACCACAGACTTTTTCACGCTAAAGACACGCTCTTTAGGCCAGATCAAAAACCGTGTACCATTCATCGATGGAAAGCAGGGAAAAAAGGAAGGGAGAAAGTCTTATGCCACTGCAATCTATCCCCATCAAGGTCAGCCTGCCCCATCTCAAGGCATCCTGCAGCACATGCAGCCTGTATGAACTGTGCCTTCCCTTGGGCCTGAAACCGGACGATGTCGACTTCCTGGATCAAATCGTCAACAGCCGCCGCAAATACCGGCGCGGCGAGCATCTCTACCGCGCGGGCGACCCGTTTCATTCATTATTTGTAATTAAAAGCGGGTTTTTCAAGGTTTTCGACCTGGACGCAGAAGGCCAGGAAAAAACCACCGGTTTTTATATGGCAGGCGAACTCCTCGGCATCGAGGCGATCAGCGCCAATCGCTTTAACTACAACGCCATGGCGCTGGAAGACTGTGCCGTGTGCGAGATCCCGTTCCACGACCTGGAAAAGCTGAGCATCACCATCCCGGCGTTGTCACATCAGCTCCACAGGCTGATGAGCCGCGAAATCATTGCGGAACAGAAGCATATCCTGATGCTCGGCACCATGAAGGCAATACAGCGCCTGGCGGCTTTTCTGTGCAATTTATCCCAGCGCTTCGGTGCGCGCGGCTACTCCCCTACGCATTTTTATTTACGCATGAGCCGCGAGGAGATCGGAAGTTATCTGGGGCTATCGATTGAAACCATCAGCCGCCTTTTGAGCAAGTTTCAGGAGGAAGGACTCATCAGTGTGCATAGCCGGGACATCGAGATCAGGGACTTGGCGGGGCTGAAAGCTCTGGTTGCCAATCCGGCATAAAAATCGCCAGTAGCCTGCTGGTGTTTATCATTAGCGCCCCGAAGAACATGCTTCTCGGTAAGGCCCGCCTCGGCGCGTTTGGGAAGATGAGCGTCGTACCCGGGCTTCCATTCCGAGAAGTCCCGAACCTTGTGTCGTACGAGCATGAAACTTGTCATTGGAATCCTCCTTTGAGTGGGAATAATAAGGACACCCATAACTCCCGAGACCTCGATCTCTGCTCAAGCAAGTTATAGGTGCCCTTTTTGCTTACTGCGCTCTCTTCTCTATGGCAGAGGTAACGCCTTCGGCAGATGCTTTACCACTCATCCTTGAACAGCGCTGTATCAGTACATCACTTTCATATGTCAACACACCCTAGTCGATCTGCCCGCGAATTTCCCCCCCGCGATGCTCGGTGGTGTGGACATTGAAATAGGTATTGCCGCTGCGCATGGCATCGACCAACGCCTTCATCCGCATACCGGCTAGGGGGCCAACCAAGTCAGTCGCGGTGATGGTGCCGCGTACGAGTACCCCCTGGGTGTTAATCGGGTTGGCAACAAACGGTCCACCACTCAGAAAACCTGCGGTGTCCGGAATAAAGCTCGCGACGATCGGTCCGTTGGCACCTGCCGGCGCCCTATGGATGTGGGCGCCGATCACGTCCTTGATATTGCTGACAACCACTTGGACCTTGAGCTCAGTACCATCTTGGCTGAGCTGAAAGTGTGCGTGCCCTTTGGCTTGGGTGTCGATCGCTACCGGCACCTGTTCAGCGCCGATGAGACGGGTCCTGAAATTACGTGTTTGCTTGTTGCGCGCCAGCGAATCTATCCGCATGACGACCCCCGTCTCGCCGGAGGGTACCCCCGTCATGTTGGCCATCACGTAAATCTCGCCCTTAGCGTCTGTTCCGAAGCCGAGCAGCGACATTCCCAGCCCGTCCTGACCGTAGATGCGCAGTTCAGAGATCGAACTTTTCTTCATGTTCTCTCCGCGAACGATATTGCGTTTATCGAGATAGAACAGCCTGCCGTTGTTGCCGCCAAACCTGCGGGCGTAATCACCGAAAACATAACGATTCATCAGTTCCGGGACTTTGTTGCCGCGATAGACAAAACCGCCAATGATGGAAATGCCTTCATCGTGGTCGTACTCGGCGACGGGATCGATCAACATGGGCGGCTCATTGGCGCAAGGCTTTGCATCGGTGACGAAGCCGGGATTGGTACCATTGGCATCGAAGCAGAAGGAACCTTCCTTGACAGGCCAGCCGTAGTTGCCGCCCGCCACGACGACATCCAGTTCTTCGATATCGTTCTGTCCCACGTCGGCGGCGTACATATCACCCGTTGCGGCATCGAAGGTAAAGCGGAACGGATTACGGAAACCAAAGGCGTATATTTCGTCACAGGCACCATCCGCGCAGCCAGCCGCACCGCCAGTCGGCGGAGCACCAGCGGCTAAGAACGGGTTGTCGGCAGGAATGCCATATTGATGGTTGGGCGCATTGTTTCCCAAGGGATCGATGCGCAATATCTTTCCGAGGAGGTTGCTGAGATCCTGCCCATTCCCCCTAGGGCTGTGACCCGCGCCTTGGTCGTCGGCCGCACCGCCATCACCCACGGCGATATATAGCTTCATATCCTTGCCGAAGTTAAGCGCCCCCGCATTGTGATTGAACTGGGGGTCTCCGATACGCATTAGCACGCGTCGGCTGCCCGGATCGACCACGGACGCGCGATCATGTGGGTTAGGCACGCGCCACTCGCTAACCACAATGTGGTTATTGGCGCCCGCGCCGAAGGGTACGGGAAAATCCGGCTCGCCGCCGCTGGCGAGTTCCGAGGTGTAGGTATAGAGGAGGCCGTTATTTTGATAGTTGGGATGGAATGCCAGGCCCAAAAAGCCACGCTCGTCAAAGGTGCCAGGACCACCGACACCCAGAGGCACCAGTAAGGCGCTGAGATTGGCGAACACAGTCTTGTCGCCCGATTCGAGATCAACCGCCCATAGGATGCCCGTTTGATCGACCACAAAGAGTCGATCATCGTCGCCCGGCGCGGCCGTACCCCAGTTAGGTGCAACCATACCACTGGCGACCATTTCCAGCTTGACCATGGCACCGGCCGGGATGGATGCAGGAATCGGGTTGGTCAGTTCGTTAGCGCCGTTGGCTGAGGTCGGCAGGGAAATATTCAGCGCCATTACAGTCAGGAAAACAAGAGTTTTCAACCGAAAAAATATGTTGTTCATGATTCGCCCTCCATGGGTTAGTAAAAGCATAGGAGACAAAATGACGCTTATCCAACTACTCCCTTACCCTCAAGTGATAGGTATGACTTTGAACAAAAAGGGGCTAGTCTTGTATTATGGCTAACCCGCCTCAAACGCCTATTCCAAATATGGGACAACATCAAGAAAGCAGGGAAAGTCGATACTGCCGAAGAGAGTAAAGCCACAATAGGAGGATTAAGCAGCACGCCTGCTGGACACGGCCAAGATATGCAACAACGCTGAAAGATGAATTGTTGATGCTGTGATAGAGCCATTTTTCTTCCCTCCGTCCCGTCTAAAGTCAGTCAGATTCCCTTAGGCTATCCGTAAAAAACGCAAAAACGGCTCTCGTTTTCAAGCATGCATCACTCGCGCCAATCCTCAGAAAATAATATAAAAGTTTATTAAATACAAATATATATGTAATTCTATAACGCACCACCGTGAGATAACGAGTGTAAAGTTTCTCGACAAACTCTGGAGAGTTTTGATCAATTTTTAATTAGTTTCGAGGGTGGTTACTGCGGCGTCGATAGTGACAAGAGTAGTTGATTAAACTACTATGCTATTGATTTACGGGATCATTCAATGTGCGCAAGGAGGCGGTGCCAAGAGCGGCAGGGCACAGGTTTGGGCACTGTAAAATTATTCGACAGAAATTTACCATGATTACCGGATTACATCATTTTTGATTAATTTCGAGGGTGGCTAGAATGCTTTATTTAACTGATATGTTTCTGATTTGTAGAATATTTTAACATTCACGAGAAAGCGGGGCCGACGGCAACTTGGCACAGATTTTAGTAGTGTAAAATTATTCGACAGAAAATTTTCCATGGTCGCCGAAAAACATCCACTTCGAGCATACCCTGCTCGGCTCTCGCAAACCTACCGGAATATACAGGGGAATTGCAAGCGGCCTGAACTCGGGTTCCTGAATTGTTGGGTTGGGCTTCGCTTCATTCAGCCTACAGGCTTGGAACTATGGGTTATGGTCCATAGCAATGGCGTAGGGGTGAATGAGGCCATCCTCGTCCACCCCTACGTGCATAACTCCTATATCGTTATGGTACGGGAATGAAGCTAACCACCGTCGCCGGGAGCGTGCCCGATAAGCAGGCGTGCCCACCTACGGTGCGCGGCACGATCGTGGCATTCAACATCTTGGTGAGATCCACTACGGCGAGCGTAGATGCTGGCGGCGAATTCGCCAGCAATGCGATCGCATCACCACCGTTCGGACTCTGATATGCAGTCACGGTGTGTGGATCAAGGCCTAACGAGAAGCCGCTCCCAATGCTGCACGTCACCCAGTCTGTGATCGCGGGCGTTCCACTACCGGATGTCGTGGGAAGCGCAATCGCCGTGATGGCATCACCGCCGAATTCCCCCGACACGATACCAGTATGCGTACCCTGCGCCACAGCGAGGCCGCTTGCCCCCGCCGACAGGGTCGACTCCGACAGGGTCTGTACCTGCGAAGGTGCAGTCCACGTGCCGGGTGACCCAGGCGTGAACGTGGCCTGAGTCAAATCGGCAATGTACACATTGGATGGTCCGGAAAATTCGGCAGGCGCCAGAGCGATACCTGTGCTGCAGTCTTCGCCTGAGGAATCAAGCACTCCACCACCCGTGCCTGCGATGGGGTTTTCGAAGAACGTGGGGGTCGTACTCGTCGCCACGTTGACGATCTCGTAATTGTTGCTCTCAGCGGCGGACAATAAGAGATTCCGGACCGGATCGATGAGCGGATCTTCCGAAATCCTAGTTGTCCCGGGCGCCATGGATGCGAATGCCGGCTCGAACGTGGATGTGGCGAGGTTTAGAAACTGGAACCCGCCTATGCCACCGAGGCTGAGCCCAATCACCGCCTTGTTATGCGTGGCGTCCATCGCGATCCCGCAATTGGTGCAACTACCGCCTGAGAAACCGATAGTACCGGTCCCGCTGCTCGTAAGCGTGCTACCCAGCGTCGTACCGGACAGCAGATACACATCTGTGTTGTTCGCGGTGCACGCCGTCGTGCCCGTCACCGGGTTCGAGGCACAGGAGTTCACGACGTTAGACGTCGGGATGAGAGTAGGCGTGACGCTGCTGCCCTCTATATTGACCACGGAAATCCCAGAGGATCCTCCTGACCAAGCCCCCTTGGGAACGTACGAGACGACGTTTGTCCCGCTGACCATTGCGGACAGCGAGCTAGACGGTTGACAGGAACCCTGTTGAACCACGCCCGAAGGGACCTTGAAATTATCCGTCTTGGAGTCCGACTGCTTGAAGACGAGTACCTTGGGGTCGGAGCTCGATATCGTAGCACTGCTGGTGGGGACCAACCATGCCTTGTTCACGGTTCCATGATTTGGCGTTTGCGCGAATGGCGCAAGCTGGACCGGCGTCGCCCCATTCGCGGGATTGAATGTCCCATTAGGATGAGGGCAGGGTCCCGCCGCCCCGACGACCCGTCCGCCCGCCACTGTCAGCTGGCGGCACACAGCCGCATCCGTGGAAAGCAATGTTTTCCCGCTGGGATCGGTGACCTGGAAATAATACGTGCCGTCGCTCAGACCCGAGGCACTTTGGTTCTGAGAGCCGCCGCTAAGGTAGACGTCCGTGGCAAGACCATAGTTGGTGTTCGCGTTGACGATGGTACCCGTCTTGTCGGTGGTGTAAATCGCCCCCGCATAGGCGGTGTCAATTGAGAGCGTAATGAAGATCACACTCGCCGCCATTGCAGCTATACGAAATATTCGATTCATTTTGACTCCTCCTTGTTAACTGATAAGGAAAAAAAGGGGACGCTCCCCTTAACATCAAGAAAGTGGGGCAAGTCGAGACAGCCGATGAGAGTAAAGCCACAACAGGAGGGGTTAATCAGCGTGACTGCTAGACGTGCCCAAGACACACGACAATACTGCAGGATGAATGGTTGATGCTGTGACAAAGCCATCTTTCTTCCCTCTATTCCTCACTATAAAAGCCAGTCACCTTCCCTAAGGCTATCCGTAAAATACACAATAACGGCTCTCGTTTTTAATGATGCATCACTCGCGCCAATCCTCGCCGAATAAGATATAATTTGTTATAAAACAAAATGTTATGTAATATCATGGCGCGTTAACAGGAGATGACGAGTGTAATTTTTTTCGACAAAATATGATGGATTTTGATCAATTATTAATTAATTTCGAGGGTGGTCACCGTGGCGTCGATAGTGACAAGAGTAGTTGATTAAACTTTTATGCTGTTGATTTATAGAGTTATCCTGTATGCGCAAGAAGGCGGGTCAGACAGCGGCAGGGCGCAGATGTAGGTGATGTAAAATTATCCGACAGAAAATATTCTATGGTTGCCGGACGATATCATTTTTGATTAGTTTCGAGGGTGATTGCCACAGCGTTGACAGTAAATAGAGTGGTTGATACCACTACTATGTTATTGACTTATTGAATCTTTCAATATGCGCGAGGAAGCTGGGCCGACAGCGGCAGGCGCAGGTTTGGGCGGTGTAAAATTATCCGACAGGAAATTTGCCATAGTTACCGGATGACATCCACTTCAAGCATATGCTGTGATGATTGGGCATGGGAACTATTCATTGCGGACCCCCAGGCGACGTAGCAAGAGAGTCAAGGGCGTCTTTTATATTCTATATCGCTATTTCTCATCTACTTACCCATCGCCATGCTGTATCAAAGTCAAATATCAGCAGGGGGCAATGCAGAACGTTGTTACAACCGCATCAAATCACCCGTTCACTCCCCCCATCCACCGGCACCTGCGCGGCCGTGGTCTTGGCGAACAACGGCCCGCACATTTCGGCGGCGAGTTCGGCGACGTCGCGGCTGGTGACTTCTACGCCCAGCACGTTGTTGCGTTTATATTCTTCAACACTCAAGCCGTAGTGCCTGGCGCGGGCTTGCAACACTTCGACGGTCCAGATACCAGTGTCGAATACGGCATTGGGATGCAGGGAGTTGATGCGAATACCGTCTTTACCCCATTCCAGGGCAGCAACCCGCGCAAGCTGATTCAAGGCCGCCTTCGAGGCGGAATAGGCAGCGGCGCCGGGGCCAGGCGCGGGGACGTTTTTCGAACCGATAATCACCACCCTCCCCCCTTTGGGCGCATGCTTGAGCAGTGGATGGGTTTCGCGCATCAGTACCAGGTTGGCATCCAGGTTGATGCTCATTACTTTGCGCCATTCCTCCGTAGGTAAAGCATCAATTCTGCGTCCCGGCGGGAAGATGCCGGCGTTGAGAATCAGCATATCCAGGCCGCCAAAGGCACGAACACCGGTTTCCAGGGCGCTGGCAATCTCTGCCTCATCGGTGACATCGCAGACCATGCCGAGAAAGTCGGGACACTTATATAGCTGCGTGATGGCCGGATTGACATCCATCCCAATCACCGCCGCGCCGCGTGCCAGCAGGGCATCCACACAGGCCTTGCCAATACCGGACGCCGCGCCGGTGACCAGCGCAATCTCGCCGGTAAACAGCGGTGGCTTGCCGCTCTTGCGCAGCTTGGCCTGCTCAAGATCCCAGTATTCCATGTCGAAGATGTCCTTGGCGGGCAGCGCTTGCCAACCACCCAATGCCGTTGCGCGCAGAATGACCTCAATGGTGTGCTGGTAGATGTCCTTGACGATGGCGGCATCCTTGGCGGTGCGCCCCACTGCGCACAGTCCCAGCTCGGGATCGAGTATGACCCTGGGCGCGGGATCAAGCATGGTCTTGGGTTCTTTCGCGGTCGGCGCGTATTCGTCAAAATAAGCCTTATAGGCGGCGGCGTAGGCATCGACATCCCGCCCCAAACAGGGCAGGCGCTTGGTGCGGATCACGTGATCCGGCGTGGCCGGACCTTGCTGTGAGATCACCGCAACATCGTCGCGGCGCGCAAAGGCCAGGCTGCGTGGATCCGAATCGGTGGCAAGTATCACAGGAAATCCTGCCACGGCAGAAATATCGCGGCGCAAGTTCGCAATCTCCAGACGTTGCGGTTTGTTGGAGATTCCAACGATAGGCGCTGGCAGATTCCAGGCGCGACGCCGCACCAGATACTGCTCGGCACGCGTCACAAGGCTAATCATGCGTTCATAGGCAATCTTCGCAGTCGACCCGAAGGTAAATATCCCGTGATTCATGAGAATCATGCCCAAGGTATCTTTATGAGCCTGCTCGGCGAATGCCTGCGCGCACAAGCGGGCAAGATCGAAGCCGGGCATGATATAGGGAACGATCACAACTGAATTGCCATAGATCCTTTTGACGCGATTCAGACCAGCCACCGTGTTAGTCAAGGTCACAATGGCGTCGGCATGGGTATGGTCGACGTACTTATACGGCAAGGTGGCGTGCAGGATAGTCTCGACCGACGGCGTGGGCGCGGAAGCGCGCGTCATGTGCGTCACCAACTCGTTCACCATCTGCGGATCAGAGAGCGTATCGAGTTTGGCCAATGCCAGCATATGATCCAAACGCACCGGTGAAAAACCGGCAGCCTCGATAGTCTCCAGATCCCAGCCGCTGCCCTTCACATAAAGCAGGGTTTCATCTTCACCGAGGATATTTTTTTCAGTGATCTTCACCGAAGTATTGCCGCCGCCGTGCAGCACCAGCGTGGTATCGCGCCCCAACAGACGCGAGGTATATACGCGCAGGCCGAGATCTCCAACATACTCGCTGGCTTCCTGGTCATTCCACAGACTGTTCATTACGTCCCCTATACTCTCTACATATATTCTGGTAAGGCGTTATTGTACGTGAAACTCACCCTTACCGTCGTCATGTCCGCGAAGAGAAATAGCCCATTCTATAGCATGCCCATGGAAACTCTCCTTTAACCTAGAAACGGCAGTTGGACGGGGAGGAGTGTGCGGTTTTCGGGGTGCAGGGCATACCCGTGAAGGGCACAATGAGGCGCAACGACGCGGAATGGTTGTTCCACCGTGAAGGTGGCAATGCCATTCCAAGGAGTTGCAACGCTGCCATGCGCACTGAAAATCGTGCAATCTACCCCGTAGCGGACCTCACCAAACAGGTGAACCCGCAGGGTATGACAAAGCCTCAAAAACATATTGCTAGCCGTACAGGGAAGCGGTCAACTGCCGTTTTTAGGTTTAACGGCGAATTAATTCAGCGGTGGTATACAAACAGTTGTGTCCATTGCAGTAAAACACCACGTCCGTTTTTTTTCCGGGCTGAGCATAGAATGCGCCAGGAATAGATAGAAGATTGGCTATCGGATTTATCTCCAGAACATCCTCCTCTTTTATCAAGGCGGTTTTTACATCTGGAGACGTTTTAGAAAGCGGGTTCGCAGCAATGTGTGCCGGGAACGACGTGAGCATTGATATCTGCTCATCAGCAAGACTAAGCGGACTGTTAAATACCATAACGAGCGCCAATGCGCTCCAAGAGGTGTATTTCATTGTTTTTCTCCTTGAAACTGGTTTTACGCTTAAATTCTGGTGGGCCAACGGGCAAGCCAGATAGTTTGTTTAGCGTCCCGGAAAGGCCGGGCTTTAGACACCCGTTAAGACAGACAGGCCGTTGCATGGGAACGGATTCTGGTTTAACCTTCTCCACATATTCCAGATGACCGCGCCCGTAGACTCTTAGGCAGACTCTTATAAAGCCACCGGCAAACCCTGCGTTTTTCAGTTGCACCATAGGAACCTGCCAGCAACCCAACCGTGAAAACCGAAATTCGCAATCCTCCATCCCTCTTTTCCGGCCAGCCCCTTGCCGACCGCATGCGGCCCACGCGGCTGGAGGACTTTTCCGGCCAGACGCACCTGCTCGGGCCGGGCAAGCCGCTACGGCTGGCGATTGAAACTGACCGGCTCCATTCCATGGTGTTTTGGGGTCCGCCGGGCACCGGTAAGACCACACTGGCGCGGCTCATCGCACAGCACGCCCAGGCCCAATTTATCAGTGTCTCCGCCGTACTGGCGGGAGTGAAGGAGATCCGTGCCGCCGTGGACAAGGCGCAGCAGGCGCGCGCCGAGCACGATCAAGGCACGGTGTTGTTCGTGGACGAAGTGCATCGCTTCAACAAGGCGCAGCAGGACGCGTTTCTCCCCTACGTTGAGGACGGCACGTTCATCTTCATCGGTGCCACCACCGAAAATCCCTCGTTCGAACTCAATAACGCATTGCTGTCGCGTGCGCGTGTCTATGTGCTCAAAAGCCTGCAACCCGTGGATATCCGCCATATCATTGACCGTGCCTTGGCAGACATGGAGCGTGGCTTGGGCGCCCGTCCACTCGACATCCCCGGTGATCTGCGCAACCGGATGGCGGAGACGGCCGATGGTGATGCGCGCCGCGCCCTGAATTTTCTGGAAATGGTGACAGACCTCGCCCAGCCACAAAATGGGCGCGAGGTGGTGACGGAAGAGCTGCTCGACGAAGTGTTATCGGGCGGCGTGCGCCGGTTTGATAAAGGCGGCGAATATTTTTATGATCAGATATCGGCCCTGCACAAATCAGTGCGCGGCTCCGCACCTGATGCGGCGCTGTACTGGCTGGCGCGGATGCTCGATGGCGGCTGCGATCCGCTGTATCTGGCGCGGCGCATCGCGCGCATCGCCAGCGAGGACATCGGCAATGCCGACCCGCGCGCCCTGCAACTGGCACTGAATGCCTGGGACGTACAGGAACGGCTCGGCAGCCCCGAAGGCGAGCTGGCGCTGGGTCAGGCGGTGGTTTATCTGGCCTGTGCGCCCAAAAGCAACGCCGTGTATAAGGCATTCAACGCCGCAATGGATGATGCACGTAAACTTGGCACACTAGAGGTACCGTTACACCTGCGAAACGCCCCGACCCGGCTTATGAAAGGTATGGGCTATGGTGGCGGCTACCGCTACGCGCATGACGAGGGGCAAGGTTACGCGGCGGGCGAGAAATACTTTCCTGAGGAAATGGGCGAAAAAAGATATTATCATCCCGTGGCACGCGGCCTGGAGATCAAAATCGCGGAAAAACTGTCTCACTTGAGGAAGCTGGATAAAGACAGCGGAAAGTAGGATTTCGAATCCAGGCACCCTTCAGAGGATCAATGAAATGAAACAGCTACAACTCAAACATATTGCCCTGGGCATGATATTGACACTCGCGTTAGGCGGCTGCGCCTCCGCCTTCAGAACCAGTGGTGGCGTCGTCATGTTAGCGGGAGCCAAGCCCGCCACCCCGGCACCCGTCGAAACAGTCCAGATATTCATTACACCACCCACGCAATCCTACAAGAGGATTGCATTGATCAGCTCAAGCGTTCCCGTGTCCGGCAATTACGGTATTGCACAGGCCGAAGCCGCGGCCCTGGAAGAATTAAAAAAACAGGCTGCCAGCGCCGGCGCCGATGGTGTCATTGACATCACACGCGAAGTGTTGGCGGGAGATACCCTAATCTCCTCATCGGGCTGGGGCGGCACAGTCTTCACCGGCGCGCCCGTCACAGAAGCCCAACTGCAAGCACTACGGCTACGCCCGAATCAACAGACAACATCCATTAGCAGTTATTACACCATCAACTTTCGTGCTCAGGCGATACAGCTTGAGGACAAAAAATAGCAAATTGTACTCAATCAGTTACACCGTATAAAAAAACAGAAAATTTGAACCAGATTTTCCTGATCGCCGCAGGCGGTGCCGTGGGTTCCGTGCTGCGCTTTTTGATGTCCACCGGCGTGCATGGCATCCTTGGGCGCGCCTTTCCGTATGGAACGCTGGCAGTCAATGTGGTGGGGTCCTTCATCATGGGGCTGCTTTACGTCCTGTTGATTGACAGATTCAATATGAGCGGGGAATGGCGTGCAGCATTGCTGGTGGGATTGCTCGGTGGCTTCACCACCTTCTCCAGCTTTTCCATTGAAACAGTTAATTTGCTTGAGGCAGGTGAAACAGTAAAAGCGCTGCTGAATATTCTGCTAAGTGTCGGCGTGTGCATCACCGTCACATGGCTGGGCATCATTATCGGGAGGCAGGTATGAAAACTATCGAAGTCGTCATGGTTCGCGTATACCTCATGGAACATGAAAGCCACTTGAACACCCTGCTCAAGCGCTTGCACGACTGGGGCAAGGTCCGTGGCGTAACCGTATTTCGCGGCATCGCCGGTTACGGAGAGTCGGGGACATACACATCTGCCTTGGTGGATATGTCGCTGAATTTACCGCTGGTCGTCGAATTTTTCGAGGAGCCTGAAAAGGCTGCGGAGATACTGGACTACTTGAATGATGTTATCAAGCCGGGCCACGTTGTGAGCTGGCCCGCAAAATTGAGCGTAAAGGAAGAATAATGCTGGACCCAAAATTATTGCGCAGCGAACTGGAAGAAACCGCTCGCCAACTGGCACGGCGCGGTATGGCGCTGGATACCCAAAAAATTGCCACCCTGGAGAGCAAGCGCAAGGAATTGCAGGTGCTCACGCAAAACCTGCAAAACGAACGCAACACCAGCGCCAAGGCCATAGGCAAGGCCAAGGCAACGGGCGAGGATACCGCGCCGCTGCTAGCCGCAGTGGCAGATCTGGGGGACAGGCTCAAAGAAGCCGAAGCGCAGCTTGAACAGGTTCAGCAAGAATTCAATGCGATTTTACTAGGCATTCCGAATATTCCCCACGCCAGCGTGCCCAACGGCCGCGACGAAAACGAGAATGTGGAAGTACGCCGCTGGGGCACCCCATCACACTTTGATTTCGAACCAAAAGACCACGTCGATCTGGGCGCTGCAAACGGCCTGCTGGATTTTGAAACCGCAGCCAAGATCACCGGTGCCCGCTTTTCGGTGATGTATGGTCCCCTGGCGCGCCTGCACCGCGCCCTGATTCAGTTCATGCTCGACCTGCACACCCAGCAACACGGCTATACGGAAACCTATGTACCCTATCTGGTCAACGCCGACAGCCTGCGCGGCACTGGGCAATTGCCCAAGTTCGAGGAAGACTTGTTCAAAATCCCGAGGACAAAATTCGAAATGCAAGAGGGGGCGGCCCAACGAGCATTGGAGGGAAAAATTTATCAAAGGGGGTCGTTTACACCGAAAGAGGAAAACTGGTACCTCATCCCCACCGCTGAAGTGCCTGTCACCAACATTGTGCGCGATGTCATCATCGAGGCAGACTACATGCCTCGCAAGTACGTGTGTCACACGCCCTGTTTCCGCAGCGAGGCCGGCTCCTACGGCAAGGACACGCGCGGCATGATCCGCCAGCATCAATTCGAAAAGGTGGAATTGGTGCAGATCGTGCGCCCCGAAGACTCCTGCGCGGCGCATGAACAGCTCACCACTCACGCCGAAACGGTACTGCAAAAACTCGGCCTGCCCTACCGCGTCATGGTGCTATGCACAGGCGACATGGGCTTTGCCTCCACCAAAACGTATGACCTGGAAGTCTGGTTGCCCGGCCAGGGCAAATACCGCGAGATTTCCTCGTGCAGCAACTTCGGAGACTTCCAGGCGCGCCGCCTCCAGGCCCGCTGGCGCAACCCCGCTACCGGCAAACCCGAACTGGTGCATACACTCAACGGTTCGGGACTGGCGGTGGGCCGCACGCTGGTAGCCATCATGGAGAACTATCAGGACAAGGATGGGCGCATCCGCATTCCTGATGCGCTACAGCCTTACATGGGTGATGTGACGATGATTGGATAACTCGAAAACCCTGTAGGGTGCGCCATGCGCACCTTTCATTTTCATACGGTGCGTGAGACGCACCCTACCCTTGTGCATTGGCAATCATTAAGGTTCTTTAGCGTGGATTTTCTGCCGGTATTTCTCAATATAAAAAATCAGCCATGCCTGGTAGCTGGCGGTGGCGAAATAGCCATGCGCAAGGTTGGCCTGCTGCTGCGCGCCGGAGCGCGGGTAACCGTGGTATCGCCGCTGTTGAATGATGCGCTGACCGAGTTGCGCGTTGCGGGGAAAATCCAGCACCGCGCCGCCCATTTTCAAGAATCTGATTTGGCCGGTACGGCACTGGCTATCGCAGCAACGGATGACATCGCTGTCAATCAACTGATTTCCGAATCAGCCAAACAGCGCGGCATTCCCGTCAATGTGGTCGATCAACCGGAGCTATGCAGCTTCATCCTCCCCTCCATCATCGACCGCTCGCCGGTCATCGCCGCAATCTCCACCGGCGGCGCGTCCCCCGTGCTGGCGCGGCTGTTGCGCGCACGGCTGGAGACGCTGATACCGGCATCGTACGGGCGACTGGCCGAACTGGCGGCACGTTTCCGCGACCCAGTAAAACAGCGCTTTGAAAACACCACACAACGCCGCCGTTTTTGGGAAAAGATTTTCCAAGGCCCGGTTGCCGAAATGGTATACAACGGCCGTGACGATGAGGCCGCCGCCGCCATCCAGACGGCATTGGAAGACGCATCAAACACAGACTCCCTGGAATGCGGTGAAGTCTATCTGGTCGGTGCCGGCCCCGGCGATCCCGACCTGCTTACCTTCCGCGCCCTGCGCCTGATGCAGCAGGCCGATGTCGTACTCTACGACCGTCTGGTGACACCGGAAATATTAGACCTGGTTCGGCGCGAAGCCGAACGTATCTACGTCGGAAAAAAACGCGCCTATCACACCCTGCGACAAGAAGAAATCAATCAGGAATTAGTCCGTCTCG
Source organism: Gammaproteobacteria bacterium (assembly GCA_040183005.1). Lineage (NCBI taxonomy): Bacteria > Pseudomonadati > Pseudomonadota > Gammaproteobacteria > Gammaproteobacteria bacterium. The sequence continues at coordinate 25,543 of JAMPIW010000007.1, read as the reverse complement.
CCAAAGAAGGCAAGCGCGTGCTGCGTTTGAAAGGCGGCGACCCCTTCATCTTCGGGCGCGGTGGCGAAGAGATTGAAACCCTCGCCGAAGAAGGCATCCAATTCCAGATCGTCCCCGGCATCACCGCCGCCTCCGGCTGCGCCAGCTACGCCGGCATTCCCCTCACCCACCGCGATTACGCGCAATCCGTGGTGTTCGTCACTGGACACCTCAAGAATGGTTCGATGGACCTCAACTGGGCGAATCTGGTGCAACCCCAACAGACCGTCGTGATCTACATGGGGCTGGCAGGCCTGGATATTTTATGCAGGGAATTAATCAATCACGGCATGCCCGCAGACAGACCCATCGCCCTGATACAACAAGGCACCACTCCTCGCCAGCGTGTCATCATCGGCACACTGGAAACTCTGCCAGGCATAGTCGCCACGACTGAGGTGCATGCGCCCACCTTGCTGATCGTGGGAGAGGTTGTGATGTTGCGGGATAAATTAGCGTGGTTTGAAACCAGCAAGTCTGAGCGAAAAGCGATGTAACCCGGGTTCCGTTCCCACCCCAACTACGCGCTGGAAATTATCCAACCTTTTCGGAGTGTTGCGAGAAAAGCGAATTTCAATAACACCCTAATTAAACCTAGCAGCCTGTCGGACTTAGGGATCGTAGCGAGCACGAGGCCACCGTAATCACCGTGAAGGTGACAATGAGGTGGCAATGCCTGCCCTTGGGGCAAAAAGTGGGAGAGATCACAGATATTCGTTTTCGATCCCAGCGGCTAGATCTCCCCATAGCGCCGCCCGCAGCAGCTCCAATAGCGACAACGCGCCCGGAAGTCCGCAAGCTGTTGTTGTGATAAAGAATTCATGTTAACCCTCCTCTTCTATCGATCCTTGGCCTTGCCGTTCTTCCCCGGTACTTCGCACCTCCTCCAGGGACTCTGACCATTCTTTGGTTTCCATATCTGTTTCCTCATACCCCAAATCATCCCGCTCAACATCATCCACGGGTCCGGTCCAATCTTCTGGGGCCTCGATCAATTCCACATCCATGTCATACCACGTGTCCAAATCCAGCGCCTCTACGTCTCCATCGAAATGCTGAATATCGACAACACGGTCAATCTCGCCCACAACAATCACTTGGAATTCTTGACCTTTATCCAAATGCCGGTACCAGTTTCCTACTATCGGATCGATCTCATTCGGCATTGATTTCCCCCTTGAACAATTCCCTTGTTTTCCGCGCAGGTTCACTATAATCACAAAATTGATTCAGAAGAAAGCTGATTAAACAGTTTGTTTGATATAAATCAAACAAGGCGCTGATACTTGCCTTTCGTGGGGCTGCTTTGTCATAATTATCCTGAAAATTCCGCCAGGGAAGGGGCAACAAATAAACCACTTTCTGGCTGAGCCTCGTATGCACAACAATAAACACCTGATTTTATCCCCCCATTACGCAGCAACAACCCGTAAATCAGGGCAATCCGCCTTCACATTGATTGAGTTGCTGACCACTCTCGCCATTACCGGGATTATCGCCATCTCCGCCGCGCCTTCGCTGCAAAACCTGCTCATGGACAATCGTATGGTGGCGCGGGTGAATGATTTAATGGCGCATCTCAACCTGGCGCGTAGCGAGGCGATTCACCGAGGAGCGCGGGTGGTGCTCTGTCCCAGCGCCGATCAACAGAATTGCGCCAAGCACTCCGCCTGGCATGAAGGATGGATCGTCTTCGTCGATGACAACTCAGACAGGAAACACGGGAACAAGGAGATGGTATTGCGCCTGCAAAGCGCCGTGAATGATAGTTTCACGATAAAATCGGGGAGCCACCAGCCTGTTGTTTTTCAGCCGCAGGGCAGTTCGGGCGGCACGAACGACACGTTTACTTTTTGCGATGCGCGCGGTCCATTGAAAGCCCGCGCGATTGTGTTATCCAACTCAGGTCGTCCGCGCATTGCGCACAATAAAAGTGATGGCAAGCCCTTAACCTGCATTTAGGCCTGCTTTTGCCCTAAAGGGCACGAGTGCGGTTCTACATTCAAAAAATCCAGTAGGTGTTCCTTGTTTTTCATGGCGTCGTCATAACCAAGCGCAATTAATTCACGGCAATAACTTTTATCGAACAACAAATAGCTAACAAGATTGGAACCATTACGATTAAAGGCGCCAATACCGCGCAACAGGTAGCGTACCGGGCGCGGCAGGCGGTGCGCGTGGCGTTCGGCAATCTTCGCCAGATCCTCACTGGGCGAGACGGCCATAACCTCAACGGGACGCAATGAGACACCACCCTCGCTCAAATACTCTGCCGGAATAACCTTGAGCGTTTGATTGACACGCTGCAGGCGCTCCATATCAACCTCCAGACTGTCAAGAAAGATGCTGTTCAAGACATGGCCTGCTATCTGTGCCAGTGAAGGATAATCACGCGACTTAACACGCGGCGGCTGCTCTTCGGACTCCTGACGCACACCGATCACCAGCACACGATCCGCCCCAAGGTGCAATGCCGGACTGAGGGGGGCGACTTGGCGCATTGAGCCATCACCGAAATACTCCCTATTGATCTTCACTGCTGAAAAAATGAAGGGTATCGCCGAGGATGCCATCAAATGCTCAACAGTAATCTCAGCCGCACATCCCACGCGCCGCGCCCGTTGCCAAGGAATCAATGACGCAGCACCCTGGAAAAAATTTACGGATTGCCCAGATGTATATCCAGACGCAGCCACGCTGAAGGCATGAAGCGCACCGGCATCTATAGATTCCTGAATTTTTTCACAGGGCAGATAGCGGTTCAGTAGATGCGTCAAGGGTGCGCGATCAAGCAGAGAACGTGGATTACGCTTGCCCAACCCACCGGACAACAAGGCCGCCAACCAATGACCGCCACTCGCCATGATACCCAGGGCATCGGCACGGTATACATGATGCACTTGAAAGTTATGCCAGATCATCGTCAGCCGCCGAACACCTTCCTGAAAGTGCGTCGCATAAATGGCCAGCGCCGCGCCATTAATTGCGCCCGCCGAGGTGCCGCAAATGATAGGAAAGGGATTTTTGGCATCATCGGGCAATAACTCGGCAATCGCCTTGAGCACCCCCACCTGATAAGCCGCGCGCGCACCGCCGCCGGACATGATCAGAGCCACTTTCGGCGTGGTAGGAGATGAGGACTTTACTGGTGCATTAGCCATATCTTATATATCGGATGACGAAGGGTTTTTTCCATGGTTTATTTCAAAAACTTCCTCACCGCCCACTTGCGCAGCTCCTCCAGTATCAGCATACCCAGCGCAAACGGGAGGACAAACAGCCACACCTCAGCGGAAATGGGTGCAGTGCCGAACAGCAAGTTGCCCCACGGGCTATAGTCAATAAAGAGAATCAATGTGATCTCCGCAGCAATGCCCAACAACATCAGTTTGTTGCTGAAAAACCCACGGGAAATCACTGAGTCCCTGTCGCTCCTGCACAGAAAGACATTAACCACCTGCATGACGATAATCGCACTCAGACATGCCGTGGTGGCCTGGAGATAGAGAGGATCATCGTGCGGCAACATCTGTCCGTACTGCCATCCCGCGCCGTGCAGGACATAGAAAAATGCGGCCATCGCCGCTACCGCCTCCATGCCCCCCAAAAACAGGTAGGCACGCAACATCAGCGAGCCGCTTAACAGGCGTTCCCCGCGCGGGCGCGGCGGGCGCTGCATGATGCGGGGATCAGGTTTTTCCGTGCCCAGCCCCAGCGCGGGCAGCATGTCCGTGCCCAGGTCCACGGCAAGGATCTGGATGATGGTCAGAGGCAGCGGGATCTTGAATAGGACAAATGCCAGATAGGGAATGAGTTCCGGAATATTGGAGGTCAGAATATAAGTGAGAAATTTTCGGATGTTATCAAACACAGCCCGTCCCTCCTCGATAGCGGCGACGATGCTGGCGAAGTTATCATCCATCAGCACCATGTCGGCGGCTTCCCGTGCGACATCAGTGCCGGCTATCCCCATGGCGATGCCGATGTCGGCCTTTTTCAACGCCGGGGCGTCGTTCACCCCGTCGCCCGTCACCGCCACGATCTCGTTTTTGCGCTTCAAGGCACTGACAATGCGCATCTTCTGGTCGGCGGCAACGCGAGCGAAGATGATCTCTGGGGCGTCTAACGCCAGCTGGAGCTGGGTATTGGATAGCCGCCGCAGGTGATCGCCGGTAATGACGACAGGGCTGTTCGACTGGACCAGGCCGATCTCCCGGGCAATAGCGCTGGCAGTATGGGGGTGATCGCCGGTGACCATAATTACTTTGATGCCCGCCTCCTTGCACTTCTGTATGGCGGCGGGCACCTCGGGCCGGGGCGGGTCTTCCAGCCCCACCAGCCCTGCCAGGATCAGATTCTGCTCCAGATGATCTTTGTCATACCCTTCGCAGACAGGCCGGTGAGCGAAGGCCAGCACCCGCAGCCCCTGCTCCGCCATGGCCTCCTGGGCTTGCAAAAATTGCGCGCTCACTTCGGCGGTAAGCGGCTGGGCGGTCTCCCCGATCTGTACCTGCCGGCATAACGGCAGCACCATCTCCAGCGCCCCTTTGGTATAGAGGATCAAGCCATCGGAACCCCGATGAAGCGTGGACATGCGCTTGCGCCCCGCGTCAAAGGGGATCTCATCAATGCGCGGGACGACCAGCCCTTCCGGCATAACTTGTTTTGCCATCTGCACCAAGGCCACCTCCATGGGGTCACCCAGCCACTCTTCGCCTCCCGCCTTTCCGGTCTCTTTCAGGTTATGGCACAGCAACGCCCCCTCGAAAAAGGGGCGGTGGGTCTCTTTCAGGTCAGACAGCCGCTCCATCGCAGCATTGTCATAAAACTGGCCAGACAAGAAGAGCCGCTTCACCGTCATGCGGTTCTGGGTGAGCGTGCCTGTCTTGTCGGTGCAGATCACCGTCGCCGAACCCAGCGTCTCGACCGCAGGCAGGTGCCGGATAAGGACATTACGTTTGGCCATGCGCTGTGAGCCCATCGCCAGGGCCAGGGTAACGGTGGGCAGCAGTCCCTCGGGGACATTCGCCACTATGATGCCGATGGCGAAGATAAAATTTTCCCAGAAAGACAGTCCCAACGCCTGGCCGATGAAGAAGAACACCACCCCCAGCCCCGACGCCAACAGCGCCACCAGCCGGCTGAGCTGGATGATTTCCTTTTGCAGAGGGGACAACATCTCGCCCGTGGTCTGGGTCAGATGAGCGATCTTGCCAAATTCGGTGTGCATGGCGGTGGCGAAGACCAGGGCGCGGGCCTCGCCGGAAACCAGCGATGTACCTGCAAGCAGAATATTCTTGCCGCGGATCAACTCTTCTTCGCTGCTAGGATTCACATCCCTGGCCTGGGGCAGTGACTCGCCGGTAACAGTGGCATTGTTCACCCGCACCCCAAATGCCTCGATCAGGCGGCAGTCGGCGGGGATATCGTCCCCCTCCTCCAGCAGGATCACATCACCCGGCACCACGTCTTGCGCAGGAATCACCCGTACCTTGCCCTCCCGCAGCACCTTCACCTGATGGGGCAGCAGCCTTTCCAGCGCAGCTATGGCCTTCTCCGCCCGGTATTCCTGCCAGAAGGAGAACAGGCCATTGAGCAGGATCACACCCAGAATGGCGAAACCCAGCATACCCATGCCCTTCCCAGGTTCGCTGAATTCCGCAACAAAGGCCAGACCCGCCGCCACCCACAGGATCAGGGCAAAAAAATGGACAAATCCCTTCAGAAAGCGCAACACCAGCGATTCGCGCCGTAGCTGCTCCACGCGGTTAGGACCAAACTCCGCCAGCCTACGCCGCACCTCGCTTTCAGCCAGCCCCTCCGGACCACTGCGCAGACTATGGAGTGCTTCGTCAACAGTGAGGTGGTGAATTTTCATTAATCAATGCAACTCGTACCAAGCCGAGAACCCATTTAATATCACTAAACAGACATAAATTACCACCTATCGAAGCAATCGCATTTCATAATCAGACAAATTCACATCGAAGTAACAATCGCGTGATAATAAGAGTGGTTGGAACGCATAATAACCGCAGGTAATATCGCAATGACCCGTGCAGACAAGGCAAAACCTCCGCATCACAATCGACCTGACAAAACGCGCGGGAAGCTAAAAGCGCTGATCGACGAGTTAAGTACTCTGCGCGAAGACATGACCAGATTGGAATCTGCCTTCTTTGCGGAGCCACGTGACATTCACCCCGATCACGTCGCGAGCGCACGAAATCTCGTACATTATCTTGCGCTGCGCCGCCATGATATCCGCGACCTGCAAAAGAAGCTGGCGCGCTTCGGCCTATCGTCGCTGGGGCGTGCCGAATCGCACGCGATGGCCGCCATCGACACCCTCCTCACGGTGCTTCGCCGATTGCTGGACCCCACCTCACCCCTGGATTTTGACGAATGTCAGCCCGGCGGCCCTGCTATTGGTGAGCTTTTGTTAAATACACACACCGACACACTGCTTGGCGCACCCCCGAAGAGTAGGAAGGTGCGCATCATGGTCACCCTGCCAAGCGACGCCGCAGACGACTACTCGATGGTACTGGGATGGCTGAAAAACGGCGTGGACTGCGCACGCATCAATTGCGCACATGACGATGCGATCACATGGAAACGGATGATCTCAAAAATACGCAAAGCCGAACGTGAATCGGGAAAACAATGCCATATCCTGATGGACCTTGCCGGCCCTAAGCTACGCACCGGAGCGATCGAGGCTGGTCCCCAATTCATAAAATGGCATCCCCCGCGCGACAGTCTGGGCCGCGTAACGAGCCCAGTACGCATCGGCCTGATCCCCTCGGACTCGGAGGCAACACATAGCCAATTTACTTGGGCTGATGCAATGTTACCCGTCCCCCAGGATTGGCTGGAACACCTTCAGGAAGGGGATATCGTAGAATTCACTGACGCGCGCGGCAAAAAGAGGCTGCTCAATATCATCAAGAACGGAACGGACTCCTGCTGCGCAGAATGCGAAAAAACTGCCTACGTTCTAGCCGGGACCACGCTTACTCTCCGGCGCCTGGCGGAAAAAGGTCATAAATCCCGTCTATCCGCCAAGTGTATTGTTGGGGAATTGCCCCACACAGACGCCTACATCACCCTAATAAAAGATGACCAGCTTACCCTGACAAAATCCTCAACCCCTGGACGCCCTGCCCAGCATGACGACAAAGATAGGTTGATAAAACCGGCCATGATTCCCTGCACGCTGCCAGAAATATTCTCTGATGTACGGCAGGGCGAACGAATCTGGTTTGACGATGGAAAGATCGGGGGCGTGATCAAATCAGTCACCGCAGAGCAGATAGAAGTCACCATCACCCACGCCCGGGAAAACGGCGATAAATTGCGTGCTGGAAAAGGCATTAATTTTCCTGACAGCAAATTGAAGCTACCGGCACTCTCCGCCGCAGATGTCGAAGACTTGCGGTTCGTCGTGAGACACGCGGATCTGGTGGGATTATCGTTCACGCAGCAGGCCTCCGATGTAGTTGACCTGCAAGAATGGCTACAAAAACTCGATGTACCCCGAATGGGGATCATCTTGAAAATTGAAACCTCCCGTGGCTTCCAGCAGCTGCCGGAAATTCTGCTCGCGGCGATGCGTGCAAGCAGCGCTGGAATCATGATTGCACGCGGCGATCTGGCTGTCGAATACGGCTATGAACGGCTGGCGGAAGTGCAAGAAGAGATGCTTTGGTTATGTGAGGCGGCACATATACCCGTGATCTGGGCAACCCAGGTGCTCGAAAACCTGGCAAAAACCGGCTTGCCTTCACGCGCAGAGATAACGGATGCGGCGCAAGGCGTTCGAGCGGAATGCGTCATGCTCAACAAGGGATCCCACATCCTGGAGGCAATACGTGCGCTTGACGACATTCTCACCCGCATGCAGGCCCATCAAGACAAGAAGACAACCCTGTTACGAAAACTACACTGGTGGTCGCAAATAGGAAAAGAGCAGGGCCAATAAGGCGAACTTGCAATATATTCGATATATCGAATATATTATGACAATGCTTAATGAACAGCTTTTTTTTGAAGCCCTGTCGGATGAAACCCGCCGCCGCCTGCTTTTATTGATTATGAAACAGGATGAGCTGTGTGTATGTGAATTGTTTTTTGCGCTCGACCTGCCGCAACCCAAGATATCGCGCCACCTCGCCGTCATCCGTGAAGCATTAATATTGGCGACGCGCAAGGAAGGGACCTGGGTATTTTACCGCCTGCATCCGCAATTGCCGTTGTGGGCCATCAAGATATTGGAAATGATGGCGCAAGGCATTGAGCATGGAAATATCTATCACCAGGATGAAAAACGCCTGGGATTGATGGAAAACCGCCCATCGAAATGTTGCACATAATATTCGATATAACGAATGTATATTCAGGATAAAAATGAATACACGCAAAACGGTTTTGATTCTCTGCACCGGCAACTCCTGCCGCAGCCAGATGGCCGAGGCCCTGATTGATCATGACCTGGGGCCACATATCCGCGCCCTCTCCGCTGGAACCAACCCAGGCCCCAAGGTGGCGGACGGCGCCATCACTGCGCTACAACAGCTCGATATCGACACCGCCGGGCTGCATCCCAAGACAGTGGACTCCGTGATGGATGAATCCATCGACCTGGTGGTTACGGTATGTGACAACGCCAGGGAAACATGCCCAGTCTTCCCCAAACCCATCAAAAGCATCCACATGCCGTTTCACGACCCCCACGGCGAGCCGCTGGAAAGCTTCATCCGGGTGCGTAATCAAATCCGTGATCAACTGCTGCCGGAAATCAAACGCCGCTTATGCTGATTGCGGCGCTGATTTTCATCGTCACCCTGACGCTGGTTATCTGGCAACCGAAAAAACTCGGCATCGGCTGGAGCGCGTTGGGTGGGGCGCTGGTGGCGTTGCTCAGCGGCGTCATCTCACTTGCAGATGTGCCCATCGTATGGAACATCGTGTGGGACGCCACCTTTACCTTCATCGCCCTGATCCTCATTTCCCTGATACTGGACGCCGCTGGGTTTTTTGAATGGGCGGCGTTGCATGTGGCGCGTTGGGGCAATGGCCGTGGACATTGGCTATTTCTGTTGATCATCCTGCTCGGCGCCACAGTGGCTGCATTGTTCGCCAATGATGGCGGGGTGCTGATACTTACCCCGATCGTCTATGAGATGCTGCGCGCCTTGCGTTTCACTCCCAGAGCCTCGCTGGCGTTCATCATGGCGACCGGGTTTGTGGTGGACACCACCAGCCTGCCGCTGATGATCTCCAACCTGGTCAACATCGTCACCGCCAATTATTTCGATATCTCATTTAGCAGTTATGCGTTGGTCATGTTCCCGGTGAATCTGGTTTCACTGGCAGCTACGATGCTGGTGCTCTGGCTGTTTTTCCGAAAAGATATACCACCGCGTTTCGATGCTTCCGCCCTTGATGACCCTGCACAGGCGATTCGCAATCCATTTGTGTTCAAAACGGGTTGGCTTGTTTTGATACTGTTATTGGTTGGATATTTTTCCTCGCACTCACTGCATTTGCCGGTCTCCGCAGTTGCCGGATCGGCCGCCTTGATCCTGATAATGGCAGCGGGGCGTGAACATTTTCTGAAACAACAACCAAGTGCCGTCATTCCAATATCCACCTTATTGCGCGAGGCGCCTTGGCAGGTGGTGCTATTTTCGCTGGGGATGTATCTGGTGGTGTTTGGCTTGCGCAAACAGGGATTGACCGCCGAACTGAGCCGCACGCTTGAATGGTTGGACGGACAAGGCGTATGGCTTGCCACGCTCGGCTCAGGCTTTCTGTTTGCTGGCTTATCGGCGGTGATGAACAACATGCCGACCGTGCTGATCGGCAGCCTCGCCATCGACGACGCAACGCTCTCACCAGCCGTGCGTGAAGCCATGATTTACGCCAACGTCATCGGCTGCGACCTCGGCCCCAAAATCACCCCCATCGGTAGCCTGGCGACCCTGCTGTGGCTGCACGTATTGGCGCAGCGTGGCATGCACATCGGCTGGGGATATTTTTTTCGCGTCGGCATCGTGCTGATAGTGCCGGTGTTATTCCTCACCCTGCTTGGGCTAACTGCATGGCTGCAATTCTTGCGCTTTTAGGGGGTGATAGATAATTTATTCAGGAATAGGCTCTAAACGCCAGCGCTTTTTTGGGAACTCCCGAGAAGCTGCCTCATTACCTCATCAAAGTAAGGCTTCTCCTTGAGGCCGGCATAGCTTCCAGGGAAATAGATCAAGGTAATGTAGGCGCTTTTCTGATCATACCTGTTAATCACTATCGCACAGCGCTGCCCGGGTAACAGGCGTACGTTATCTATCATTGGAAAATCGAACGAACCCACCCAGAATTCGCTGACACTGGTATTTTCCTTGCCATCCTTGGTGGGCGTGGCAACCGTCAACATGGTCTTCATCTCCCGCGTTGCGGGGTCTTCTTCGGTGATACGAATCCTGAAGGTACGCTTAATACCGTCCACCTCAAGCGTTCCTTCGTCCAGAGCGACACCAACACCTTTATCGCCGGCGCGCAAGCTCTCCAAATCGACAACCCTGTCAAAGCTGCTGCCCGCCCCGCTGAGCACCATGACCTGTTTCATCGCCACATCATGGCCCACGCGCTCTAGCCTCTCCAGGTAATCCTGCTTGTTGGGATCCGTGCTAGCATTGACCTGTTTGGCCACATGCAGGAAAAGCGGCTTAAGATTGAGCGCCTCATGAAAGTTATAGGCGAGCAGCTCGAGGTTGAGCACCTTTTTTTCGAGGGAATCAGCGCCCTTATCAAGAAAGGACTGAAGAATCGATACGAACATGTCCTTACGTAGCGCGCTTTCCGCCTCTTCACGCTTACTCATTATTTCAGCATAAAGTTGGGAGCGCGTTTCATTGGCTTTCATTCTCTCCAATGAATTATTGGTGTAATAACCAACCAGGGCTATTGTTATCGCTGTCAGCAAGCCACCCGATGCCTTCAGCAAATCAATGATGTTCCAGCTCTTACCCTCCTTGTCTTCCATCAACGGCTCCTGGGTCAAAAAAAATCACTTCAAAAAAATCGGGGGCGGATGATCGGGTTTTATTGGGTTACGTCGCAAAAGCCGCGCCTAACCCAACCTACACATCTGCGACGTATGTTTCGTAGTTAATGGGTTCAGATACTGGCGGCCTGTCGATTCTGCTCAGGGCCGGCATGGCGGTTGAATACACTCAACCCTGCCACTGCCGTACCCTGCCCACATCCACGTGGACAAAATCAGAGCCGGGATAATAGCCAACGCCTCCGCCTTGCAGCATCAGCGCGGCGCGGCGTACCTGAATCAGGTCACGGCCTGGAACACGGATATCCGTCGCTTTCCCATCCAAATGCATGCTGTGTCTGGCCACGCCATCACTGCGCGCGGCAAGCATGGCATTGGTGGCGGGCGAGCGGTAACCGGAAACAATATGGAAGGGCTGACGGGCATCCACGGCATTGTTGACGCTGTAAAGCAAGTCCAGCAATGCGGGAGACATGTCTTTTATTTCATCATTGCGGTGATCGCGCAAGATATGGTTAATGCTCGCCAATGCCTCAGGGATATAACCACCTTCCGCCCAATAGACAGTCTTGATGCTTTCTCCGGTGTGGGTGTTATACAAGGCCAACGCCCGTTCCGGTGCCATAACATCGCGCAGTGCAGCGCGCGCTGGAAAGGGAAGCAGCCCTGCTGCCGCGACAAGCAACCCTAGCTTCAAAAATTGGCGTCGGCTGGTGTCTTTCATTGAATGCCTCCATTTGAAACAGGAGCCGGCAAGCCTATTTCACGGGCCAGCCCTTCCTTGAGTCGAATTACGTATTTCACTTTGTCCCAGTCTAACATATCGGTGATCCCCTGGGCCTGGGCTGATCTCTCCACAATGGTTATCGGATCAATCCCCTTTTTGTAAATATCCCGGTTTACCTCAAGAAAGATGCGGCCATCCTCAAGACGCGCCAGCAACACAGGGGTGTATATGATCTTGCCGGACTCGCCTTTGGTCACACGCTGAAAAAGCGCGGCGATGTCGTCCGGGTGCGAGCGAATACAACCATGGCTCTGAAAATGGTAGATACTCGCCGGGGCGATAGTGCCATGAATGCCAATGCCCGGAAGACTCAGGCCAATCCAGTGTTTCCCCAAAGGATTATCCGGGCCCGGCGGCACTTGGGTTAGCACAACTTTTCCTTCCCGGCGCATCTCCTCCTGGATGGACTTGGGCACATGCCAGGTCTTGTTTTCCTGAGGATCGACAACCTTGAAGCGCCCATCCGGTGTCGGCCAGCTTGGGCGCCCTAGCCCTACTGGATAATGGAGCGTCATCTTACCTGCCTGAAAATAATACAGCATGCGCTGCGGCAGGTTGATCAGTATGCCCTCCTCCAGCCGTTCCGGGACGATATGGCGGTTATCAACCCACAACAATTGACCGGGATGGAGCATGGCACTGTATTTTATGTCATTTGTCCGCGCAAGAACGGTCTGCTCGACACCAAAGCGGGCACCGATACGGGTCAGGGAATCACCGGGTTGCACTGTGTATTCAAACGTCTCACCCACCAGTTCCGCTGGAAACACCGCCGTCTCTTGCGCCCCGGCAACGGGTATCCATGCGGCAAACATCAAACATATCAATCCCGAGGAAACCCTTCTATTCATATAATTCCAATTATTGAGATGGCAACGATGCCTTGACCCTCCCCCAATCATACGGGAGGGGCTTACTGCGCCATGTGCCGGCCTCCTTTATAGCGGCGCGCAATGCCTCCATCCGCTCCCTGCTTGCGGGATGAGTGGACAAAAGCGCAATCTGCGCACCACCTCGGTTGGACAACTTGTCAAAAAAACGTTCCATGCCGTTGGGATCGATCTGCGCCCGCTTAAGGAGCTGTAAGCCTTTCAGATCCGCCTCGGACTCTTTGTCTCTGCCATACTTCAAAACGCCCATCTGGGTGGCGAATTCGCCCAGCAAACTGCCCGTCCAGTCGCCGGTCACCATGGCAATCACCGCGCGCCACCCCAGGTTGTGGACCATTGCTTTCAGAGTATGGCGCTGCAAGACATGTTCGATTTCATGGGCTAAAACTCCGGCCACTTCCTCAGACGAATCGGCCGCCTTGATCAGGCCGGAAAATACCACAACATGCCCGCCGGGGATGGCGAAGGCATTGATTGCCGGATCATCGGCGACGTGCCATTTGAACGTATACGGGGAACCTGCGACTAATTTCTGGCCGATCTCCGCCACAACGCGCGGCGCTTCGCCCTGCGTAACGAGCTTGAGCGAGGGCCGGGTCTGCTCAAAGATGAGATCACCCAGCTTCTGCTCGTTCTCTATCGAGATGCGATTGACCGTCCAGCCGATAACCGGATCAGGATTCCACAACAGCACTGCCAGCAAGAGAAAGGGGGCCAACAAAAACAGTATTAGTGCAACCCATCCTGCCCGCATCTTTTTTTGGGCACCATGGATCTTCTTGCGCCACTGCACCAATTGCGGAGCCAGTGCAGGGGGGGCATGGGCGAGCAGGATATCCTTGGCGTGTTTATCCGTCAGCGTCAGCGACCAAGCCTGTGCGTCCTTAGTCCACGCCAGGATCATCTGTTCATGGTCAAAGCCGCCCGCGGAAACTTGGACATCCTGATACGGTATGATCTGTTCCAGTGGCTCTTCCGGCCAAAGGCATAGGCCCTCCTCCCCGATCCGGACAGGAATCTTCTCGCCATGGGGCCGCAGCCCTGGGCCAAAACACGTTGCAGAGAAAGATACCATCCAACGGGAAGAATGACCCGGGTTATCTGTCTCCACCCAGAATATTCCCCAATCCGCCTAACACAGATCCCTCTTCACGGCTTCCCCCTGTGGCAGGCATGGCGGCATAGATACGGTTTGCCAAGCGGCTCAGAGGAAGTGATTGCAGCCAGACCTTGCCCGGCCCGCGCAGTGTGGCGAAGAACAGGCCTTCGCCACCGAACAGGGCCGACTTAATCTTGCCTACATATTCGATGTCATAGGACACCGAGGGTTGCAACGCCACCAAACAACCAGTGTCGACCCGGATCAATTCGCCGGGGGCAAGCGTTCTCTCCATCAACGTCCCGCCCGCATGGACAAAGGCATACCCATCGCCTTCCAGCTTTTGCATGATAAATCCTTCGCCACCGAACAAACCGACACCGAGTTTTTTCTGAAAGGCGATGCCGACCGAGACACCCTTGGCGGCGCACAGAAAGGAATCCTTCTGGCAGATGATCTGCCCCCCCATATCCGCCAGGTGCAATGGGACAATCTTGCCGGGATACGGCGCAGCGAAGGCGACTTTTCTCTTACCGCTGCCCTGGTTCATGAAAATCGTCATAAACAACGACTCGCCAGTCAGCAGGCGCTTGCCCGCCCCCATCAGCGCGCCGAGAAACCCGGATTTCTGTTGCGAACCATCGCCAAACACGGTTTCCAAGGCGATACCGTCCTCCATATACATCATGCCGCCCGCCTCCGCCACTGCCGCTTCCTGCGGATCGAGCTCGATCTCGACGTACTGCATCTCCGAGCCGAAGATTTGATAGTCAATTTCATGCATTTCGGCCATTTTTATCTCCTGGGAAAATAATCAATTGATTGAGTAGGGGGCAAATGTAGGGTGCGTTCCACGCGCCAATGATAATGGTGCGTGGAACGCACCCTACTTACGATCGGCCATTTCAAGGCAGACCTGCAAGCGCGCCCGCGCCCGTTCCAGCGGCAGCAGCGGCATAACATTCGTCATTTCCGGCCCGTCCAGCTCCCCCGTCAGCGCGGCACGCAGGGGATGAAACAGCGCTTTGCCTTTAGCGCCGGTTTCCTGTTTTATGTGATTGACCAGCTCCTTGAAATCGGTGTGATGCCGTTCCAACCCAGCCAGTGCATGTTCAAAAAATGCGCTACCAGCCTCGCTGACCACCTGCCGCGCGGCGTCGTCATTCAGCTCCAGCGGATCGGCGCAGAGAATCCGCGCCCACTTCAATGCATGTTCCGGGAATATGACATTGGTCCGCACCGCCGCGACAAAGGCAGGTACATCCTCCTCCGGCACCAAGGCATGCACCTCCTCTCCCATCCACTGCCATAGCGCGTCAGAATGAGCGTGGACAATCGCCTCGCGCTGCCAGTGCAACAAATGGGTAGTGTCATAATGCGCGGGCGCACGGCCCAGATGGCCGGCGCCGAACTCCGCCGCGAGTCCATCCAGATCCATATAAGCATTGTTTTCATAATGGTGGCCCAGGCGCGCCATATAATTGGTGACCGCCCCCGGCAAATAACCCGTCTCGCGCAACTCACGGATGCTGCGGCTGCCATGACGCTTGGAGAGCGGCGCACCGTCAGCGCCAAGTATCATCGAGATATGCCCATAGCTCGGCACACGCAGCCCCAGCGCCTCAAGCAGCAGGATCTGGCGCGGCGTGTTGGTGAGATGATCTTCTCCGCGCAGCACATGGGTCACCCCCATCAAGGCATCGTCAATCGCATTACTGAAAAAGAACGCAGGCGAGCCATCGGCGCGGCGGATAATGAAATCACCGATATCACCGCTGTTAAACTTCTGCGGCCCGCGCACCAGATCATCGAACTCCACCATCTGACGGGGCGGGACGCGAAAACGCAAGGTCGGCTGCAACCCACGCTGCAATCGTGCCACCACCTCATCTGGGCTCAATCGCGCACATGTGCCCGGATAACGCGGCGGCTGACCCGCAGCGAGCTGCGTCTTGCGCGTCAGATCAAGCTCACGGTCACTGCAAAAACACAGGTAGGCGTGCCCCTCCTGCTCCAGAACGTCGAAATAATTCCGATAAATTGTGTCCCGCTCCGATTGCAGATAGGGGCCATGCTCCCCACCCACGGAGGGCCCCTCCTGCCAATCCAGACCTAGCCAGCGCAAATCTTCCTCAACCGCCTGGATATATTCGGTCTTGCTGCGACCCTGATCGGTATCCTCAATACGCAACAGAAAAACACCCGGTTCAGGTCGGGCAAGCAGCGCGCTGAACAGCGCCGTGCGGGCATTGCCAAGATGCAGAAAACCACTGGGACTGGGGGCAAAGCGGGTTTTAATAGGAGTCGTAGTCATAGCTCAACATGGTAACGGAAACGCGCCTCAACGACAAAAATTATATGCAGATGCCCTACCCTTCTCAGGCAGAATCACTGAACCGACAGGAGCGGCGTATGGTCAAGATCCTCGCCGGTTAATGGGATAGTCGCCCGTCTTGCCCATGAACGGCAGAGCCAGCATCCACGGCAAGGTAAGCCGCTTCGGATCGCGGAACTGCTTGAGCCCAATGGTCATACCCTCATGCCCTTGCTCCGGCTGGGCGCAATAGGTGCCGCACAGCCTATCCCACCACGGCAGGTTGAAACCGAAGTTGCTGTTGGTCTCGCGCGCTATCACGGAGTGATGCACGCGGTGCATGTCCGGTGTCACCACGAAAAGCCGCAGCGCCCGATCCATAGGCAAAGGGATACGCAGGTTACCGTGATTAAACATTGCCGTGGCGTTCAACAGCACCTCAAAAATCAGCACGGCCAGTGCGGGCGGCCCGAGAACGCTCACCGCAGCCAACTTGATCAACATCGACAGAATGATCTCGATGGGGTGAAAACGCGCGCCGGTGGTCACATCATAATCCAGGTCGGCATGGTGCATCATGTGCAGGCGCCACAGCAGGGGAACGGCATGAAACATAACGTGCTGGAGATAAATGACGAAATCCAGCACCACCACGGCCACCACCACCGCCAGCCAGTAAGGCATCTCAATATTATTCAACAACCCCCAGCCGCGTTCTTCGGCCAGCAATGCCATACCCACTGCCGCCATAGGGAACAGCGCGCGCACCGCCAAAGTGTTGAGAAATACAATACCCAGATTGCCAAACCAGCGCACGCCCTTCAAGGTGCTCAGGGTGCGGCGTGGCGCCAGCATCTCACCCACGGCCACCAGGATGAAAACCCCCAGAAAAACGCCTAGCCGGATAGCCGCCTCATGGCCCATGACGAATTCATTCATATTCCGCATTCCATTTGGATCACATTTCTATTCGAGAATTCATTCGTGCCCAGATTTTGCTTCCTATTCAGCGCCCTTTGGGAGTACCGTTATTCTATCGGTTTGCCGGCAATAAGTCCGGCAGGCTCCTGGACTATTTGATGCAATCTTCGCACTGAAAGATAGCGGCGCAACGCGGGTTTGAATAAACTACTCACCACCACACCTTAAGTAACCATACTCGCAACCATGCTGACACACATCGAGATTCGCGACTTCACCATCATCGACCACCTTGACCTGGAACTGAGCCACGGCATGACGGTGCTCACCGGAGAGACCGGAGCGGGTAAGTCCATTCTGGTGGATGCCCTCGGCCTGGTGCTGGGCGACCGCGCCGACAGCGGCGTAGTCCGTCATGGCTGCGAACGCACCGAGATCAATGCGGCGTTTGATGTGAGTGGCATGGCCGCGGCCCAGGCGTGGCTTGCGGAACACGAGCTGGATGCGGACGGCGATTGCCTGCTGCGCCGCACTATCTCCGCCGAAGGACGCTCCAAGGGCTACATCAATGGCCGCACCGTTCCCCTGCAGATGCTTCAGGAGCTGGGAGAAAAGCTGGTGGATATTCATGGCCAGAATGAACATCAGTCGCTGCTCAAAAGCGATGTGCAGCGCCAGTTGCTGGATGATTATGCGGGGCACGCCGCACTGCTCGCCAGCCTCGAAAAAACCTACAAGCAGTGGAAGGCGTCAGGCGCGGAGCTGGAAACATTGCGCCGCGCCGCGCATGACCGCAAATCGCGCCTGGAACTGCTGCGCTATCAGGCAGGCGAGCTGGAGGCGCTGGAACTGGGCGAACAGGAAGTCAGCGCGCTTGAGGAAGAACATGCACGGCTGGCCAATGCCGGGCGCCTGCTGGAAACCTGCCAATCCGCGCTGCACAGCCTCTACGAAAGCGACGAGGGTGCAGTGCTCACCATCCTTGACAAGGTGCTGGGCGAAGTCGAGCAGTTGCGCACCATCGACAACCGCCTCGCCGCCGCGTGCGACCTGCTCAACAACGCACTCATCCAGACCGGCGAATGCGCGAACGAGTTGCGCCATTACCGCGAAAGCCTGGAGCTCGACCCGGAACGCCTGCAATGGATAGAACAACGCCTTGATACGATACATCAACTGGCACGCAAGCACCGCGTCCCGCCCGGTGAGCTGCCCGCCCTGCTGGCACGATTGAGTGACGAGCTGGCGGCGATAGAACACAGCGACGCGCGCCTTGGACAGTTGCAAAACGAACTTGACCAGATTGCCCTCGCCTATCGCGAACAGGCGCGCGCCTTGGGTGAAGGCCGCAGCCGCGCCGCGGGCGACTTGGCCGAACGGGTGACCACCGCCATGCAGCCGCTGGGTCTGCCGAATGCGCGCTTTGAGATCGCACTGCACCCGCTGGATGATGAACGCTTTTCACCCACGGGCATGGAGCGCGTGGAGTTTCTGGTCAGCACCAATCCTGGCCAGCCCGTGAAACCGTTGCACAAGGTAGCATCAGGCGGCGAGCTGTCGCGCACCAGTCTTGCCATCCAGGTGATCACTGCCCACAGCAGCCACATCCCGACCCTGATCTTCGACGAAGTGGACACCGGCATCGGCGGCGGCGTAGCGGAGACCGTCGGTCGGCAACTGCGCGCACTGGGCGAATCTCACCAGGTGCTGTGCGTCACCCACCTGCCCCAGGTCGCGGCGCTCGGCCACCATCACCTCTATGTCAGCAAACAAACTCAACACAACAGCACCACCACCGGCATCCGCCGGCTGGATGACAGCACACGCAACGAAGAAATCGCCCGCATGCTGGGCGGCGTGGAAATCACCGAGCAGACGCGGGCGCATGCACGGGAGATGATTGGACGGGCGGGCACAAGCGAAAAAACACCCGGCCCGGCAGGCACGAAGACCCGCCGGAGAATAGGCAGTGTGAAGCTTTGATCCTTAAAACCTCTTTTTGTCCACGAAAAACACAAAATTCACGAAATAAAGCAAAAACATGGATTGCTTCAGCAATTCACCGGATGGGTGGCAAGTAACACGCGATATGCACTTGAATATTTTCGTGTTTTTTCGTGAATTTCGTGGATAACTGAGTTTTTTTAGGTTGATACCTTTACGATAGGGTAATGGAGAAGAGTCCCCTGTCCAAATAAACCCCCTTATCGTGCCAGTCGCCTCTCCATACCACCGAATTTCCCGTGTAGGTTGAGAGAGCAATGCCTGCCGGGGTGGTGTAGTTAAAGGTTTTGCTGGTGGTCGCTCCTGCCGCAAGGCTGAATGGCGCTATCGACAGATACGGCCATCGGGTATCCCTGCCGCTCAGTCCTGCGCCGATGTCATCCAGAAAATTGGCGACACCAAAGAAGATAGACACGAACATCGGATAGTAGGACGCGGGATCCGGATTGGCGATATAAACTGTGTAGACGGCGGCGCTTCCCGGCGTCGTACCACTGGTCCAGCCCTGCGCATATATATAAGGTGACTTGGAAGATTCGCCTTTGACCTTCCTTAGCAACTGATTTTCATTCAGACAAGAGAAGACCAGCCCCTGATGCTGAATCTCCTCCTTCAGGAGAGCGATTTCCCGCAAGCGTTGATCGACTTCCTGCCTGACCTCTTTCTCGGTTTTCTTTTCCATGGTTTTCTCCTTCCATTAAGCCGCAGATTTTAAAATTTCATCCAAAGCGCTACGGTCTGCTGAAACAGCAGCCTCGTAGAAGAATACAGTGACTCAAGAATGATTTCTTTGATCTATATCAAACATATCTCAACACACACGGTAAACTGTCAGGGTAGCCGTGAACCACATGTAAGAAGTTATTGCTGGACATGATCACCGTGCAGGGGACAATGTGGGAGAGCAACTTTGAGCACACCTGCCTTATCACGTCGTTTTCTAAAAAAACAGCTCGCGCTGTGGGCAATACTTGCCGTTCTATCCCTGCTCACCCTCGTTTCCTGGCCGCAGTTCAACCGCGCTTACGAATCGCTGCTGGTGCTCGCCGACATCAACACCGCCGCCGCACCGAGCCGATTGAAGGCGGTCACCCCGCAACCTAAGCGCACGTCGGTAAACTACACTGTCATGGGGCGCTCTCATCGCGGCGATCTCTACCTGCCTGGCGAAGGACTCCCTGGAGCAGGAATCGTGCTGGTGCCCGGTATCGTGCCCGAGGGCAAGGATGACCCGCGCCTGGTCGCGCTGGCCCACACCCTGGCTCGCGCCCGCTTCGCGGTATTGGTACCGGACATGCCGGGGTTCAGGGCGATGCGTGTGCGCCCCTCGGACGCCCGCGCGGTGGCCGATGCCTTTGTCTTTCTCGTGAGCCGAAGTGATCTCGCCCCGAAAGGGCGGGCGGGGATGGTCGCCTTTAGTTACGCGGTGGGACTGACGGTGTTGGCCGCCCTGGAGAATGACGTGCGCAACAAGGCGCGCTTTGTCGTTGGGGTGGGCGGCTATTATGATTTGACGCGCGTCATCACTTTCTTCACCACCGGCTATTTCCAGGAAAACGGCCAATGGCGCCACATACAACCCAGCCCCTATGGCAAATGGGTATTTGTCGACAGCAGCAAGGATTATCTGCGCAATCCGCAGGACAGGGCCATTCTGGACGCCATGGTGCGGATCAAGCTGCGCGACAACCGCGCGGACATTTCACACTTGGCCCCCGAACTGGATCCGGAGGGGCGCGCCGTGTATGACCTGCTGACCAATACCGACCCAGCGCGCACGCCCGCATTGATTCAGCCTCTTCCCTCAGAGATACTGGCAGACATGACGAGACTGACACTGGCCAACAAAAACCTCAAGCACCTTAAAACGCGCCTGATGCTTATCGCCGACCGCAACGATAACATCATTCCTTATACTGAAAGCATCGCTCTGTCCCAGGCTGTTTCTGAAGGTCAGGCAAATCTTGCCCTGGTAGGTAGCCTGATGCACGTCGAACCCAAGGGCTGGCGCTATTTTTCCTGGGAATTTCTGAGCCGGGATCTGCCTGACTTCTGGCGGATGTACAGAGTGATTTATGAGTTGATGGAGGAGCGAGGATAGGCTTTAATGAAGGCACGGCAGGCTGCTAGGACTGCAGGTGTTGTGGAAGATTGATACTGTGGAGCGGGGACTAAAAGTGAATATTCATAATCAAACAACTTTCGGCAATCTCTCACCCTCCCAACGGATCCATTTACAAGCAGGCGATGCGCTGGTGATCGTCGACGTGCAAAACGACTTTCTGCCTGGCGGCAGCCTTACAGTACCCTGCGGTGATCAGGTAGTACCGGTGTTGAATCAATATCTCTCGCTCTTTCAGGACAGGGCATTGCCGGTCTACGCCACACGCGACTGGCACCCCCTCGATCACTGCTCTTTTCACTCCCAGGGTGGTCCATGGCCACCACATTGCATTGCGGACTCGGCAGGCGCGCAGTTCGCCCCCTATTTACAACTTCCCCCATCGGCGACTGTGATCTCCAAGGCAATCAGCGCTGATAAGGATGCCTATTCGGGATTCGAGGGCACGCACCTGGATGACAGTCTACGCAACGCAAAAGTCCAACGCCTGTTCATCGGCGGGCTTGCAACGGATTACTGCGTGCTCAACACCGTTAAGGACGCGCTCCAGCATGGCTATCAGGTATTTTTGCTGGAAGACGCAATCCGCGCGGTCAATGTTAATCGCAATGACGGGGTGAAGGCGGAATGGGCCATGACGAATCAGGGTGCGATACCTGTGGAGTGGAAAATGTTGTCATGATGAACCCCCAGTCCAGCGTCCTGCTCACCGACCTCTATCAGCTCACCATGCTGCAAGGCTATTTCGAGCAGGAGATGTTCGATACCGCGGTATTTGAGTTCTTTGTGCGCAAGTTGCCACCGCAGCGCAATTTCCTGATGGCCGCAGGTCTGGAACAGACCCTGGACTTTCTGGAAAATCTGCACTTCACCCCGGAGGAATTAGACTGGCTCGCGGCCAGCCGCCATTTCAGCAACACATTTGTTGATTACCTGGCGGGACTACGCTTTACCGGCGATGTCCATGCCATGCCGGAGGGCACTATATTCTTCCCCGATGAGCCAATCCTGCGCATCACCGCGCCATTGCCGCAGGCGCAACTGGTGGAAACGCGCCTCATCAATCTCCTGCATTTTCAAACGCTGATCGCTTCCAAGGCCGCGCGCTCGGTACTGGCAGCTCCGGGGAAGCTGCTGATCGATTTCGGGCTGCGCCGCGCCCACGGTGCCGAAGCCGGCCTGCTCGCGGCGCGGGCAGGCTATATCGCCGGGCTCAATGGCACTTCCACAACCTTGGCCGGGCCGCTCTTCGATATCCCGGTATACGGCACCATGGCCCATTCTTTTGTACAAGCCCATGAGGACGAAGAAACCGCCTTCGAGCACTTCGCCCGCGCACAGCCGGACAATGTCGTGCTGCTGATCGACACCTATGACACCGAGATAGCCGCGCAAAAGGTGGTGGCTCTCGCACCGCGCCTGCGAGAACAAGGCATCGCCATCAAGGCGGTGCGTCTCGACAGCGGCGATCTTGCCGAACATGCGCGCCGTGTGCGGCATATTCTCGATGAAGGCGGACTGCATGAGGTACACATCTTTGCCAGTGGCAATCTTGATGAATATGCCCTGCAGGCGTTCAGCGCAGCACATGCGCCTATTGACGGCTTCGGCATCGGCACTCATCTGGATACCTCCGCAGACGCACCCTACCTCGACTGCGCCTACAAGCTCCAGGAATACGCCGGACGCGCCCGGCGCAAGCGTTCCGAAGGCAAGGCCACATGGCCCGGCCGCAAGCAGGTGTACCGCAGCTATGATGACAAGGGACGATTTGCCGGGGACACCCTGACGTTGGAGGGGGGCGATCTATACGCTGGAGAAGCGCTGATCCAGCCCATTATGCGTAACGGCCAGCGCCTCGCCCCGTCTCCGCCTCTGAGTGAGATACGCCAGCGCGCCAGTGCGCAACTTGCCCAACTACCTGAACCGCTACACAGCCTCACCTCGGTGCCTGGCTATACGGTGACGGTATCGCAGGCACTGCATGAACTTGCAACCGAGGTAGATAGACAGCAGGTTTGATACCTGCCCCATCGCACCATGAACAGCCCCTACACCGACATCCACGTCCACGCCGTGCCACGCGCGGGATATGCAGCGCACGGCCTGCGTGAACGGGCAATATTCCGGCTACTGCGGCAGGCGGGCGGGTTAACGTCGGCACAGGACGATCCCGCAACAGCCTATATGGCAATACTGGAAAAACGCCTGCGCGCCTCGCGCTTTGTGGGCCGGGCGGTATTGCTGGCTCTGGACGCTGCCCATGACGACCATGGCCGTCTGGACCCCCGCCACACTGGCTTTTCCGTGCCTAATGATGATGTCGTGGCATATTGCCAGCAGCAGCCGGACATCTTCCTGTTCGGCGCTTCAGTCCACCCCCATCGCCCGGATGCACTGGAAGAACTGGCACGCTGCAAGGCCTTGGGCGCGGTACTGATCAAGTGGCTCCCCAACAGCCAGAATATAGATCCTTCCGACAGACGCCACATCCCGTTTTACCGCAAGCTTGTCGAGTTGAGACTCCCGCTGTTGTGCCACACCGGCATCGAGGTGGTGCTGTCCATTACCCGGCAATCACTGGGAGCGATCTCTCGCCTGCGCCTGCCGCTGGATGTGGGCGTGACTGTCATCGCCGCGCACGGCGGCTCCAGCGGGCTGGTCTGGAATCATCGCACCCAGCGCGAATACATAGCGATGCTGCGCACCTATCCATATTTTTACGGCGATACCGCCGGACTGGGTTTTCCCAATCGCATGGGCGCCCTGCTCTGGTGGCGCGACCGCCCCGACCTCTGGGAGAGACTGCTATTCGGCACCGATTATCCCGTACCGTTTTATGCACCGCTATGGCGCCCTTTTCTTACCAATGAGGCCTATGCGGCACTGGCGGCGGAACATAACTCCTTCGATCGCATGGCGTTGTTACTGGAAGGACTGGGGGTGCACCTGAAGCCTGAGAGCTTTACGCGCATGCTGGAAGGATAAAAAGTCGGAAATAATGGAGTGTCGGATTTCTTTACACCATATAAAAAAGCTAAAAAGATAAAAAAACAATATAATCAATATATTATAAATTTGACAATAAAAAACCCTTATATGCTGGCTCGACTGCGGCCATTTCTGTGTCGGTTTTTTTTACAATTCCATCCATAAATCTTCCAAGTTAGCTATTGTCAGGTACGTCTAAAAATTTAAGCCCATGTATTAAATGTTAATTTATTTTTACACTCTATTCTGGCATGTATTATGCTTAAAATTATATGAAATAATCAATCTAACTCTAACGGAGTGTATGTATCATGCGTTATTCAATCAAAATGTTACTCTCAGCGTTACTCGGGGCCGGGGCGTGCCTGGTTGGAACGGCTCAGGCCACCACCATCACTTACACGGACTTCTCCAGCACAAGCGGACTCACATTGAATGGCAATGCGGCGCAGGTGGGCAATGTTCTGCGCGTGACGCCGGCTAACTTTAGCCAGGCTGGAAGTGTATTCTCCACAAACCCAATCTCGCTCGCGTCTAACGCATCGTTCAGCACGGCGTTCCAGTTCAGATTCACCAATGCTGGGGGTGCATGTGACGGTCAGGGCTGCGGAGCCGATGGTCTCGTATTTATCGTCCAGACAAATTCGAACAATGTCGGGGGTGCGGGGGGTGGCATTGGTTATGACGGGGTACCCAACAGTGTCGGCATTGAGTTCGATACCTGGAACAACGGCGGTATAGACGGTGGCAGCAGCAACCACGTTGGCATTGATGTCGGCGGCAGTGTGAATTCGCTGGTGCGCGCGGAGGTTACACCGGACATGAACAATGGAGCGATCTGGTACTCCTGGATTGACTACAATGGCGCCACGGATTTGTTAGAAGTACGTCTGTCCCAGACAAACGCCCGGCCGTCTTCGGCGATTCTTTCATTGACCCGCGACTTGGTCACTGATCTTGGCACGACCAACGCTTTCGTCGGATTCTCTTCCGGCACTGGCGCCGCATATGCGAATCATGATGTCCTGTCCTGGACCTTCGTGGACACCTTTGCTCCGATTAACGGGGTTCCAGAACCCGCCTCTCTCGCGTTGATGGGGCTGGGGTTGGTCGGCCTGGGTTTTGCGCGTCGCCGCAAGGCAGCTTGAGCGTTTCGTTTCCCTAACAATAAGCGCCAATTGAAGCGCATGCTTGCCCACCCCGTCACGGGTGGGCATTTTTTTGTCCCGCCGTCACACTTTTTATCTCCCTCCTCACTTATTCATTATGCAGGCGGACCCTATGAATCTCCACGCGCCTATTAAAGGATAG